>JBGAVL010000239.1:0-9865 GCA_044228145.1 Obscuribacteraceae bacterium (SeqCode) | reverse complement strand
CTCGGGATTCTTTTATGGAACAGGTTGAAGAAAGCGTAGACAGTACAGATTTAGGTTGGGAAACCTTTTGGGAAGCGGGCGGCAAGGCATTTCAGCTGGGTCGTTATGCTGATGCCGAAAAGCTCCTTCAGAAGGCACTCACAGACGTAAAGTCGCCGGAATCGGTCGATTCCAAACGAAGTCCCGACGAAGAAGACACACTCTCCAATGCCACGACCGCCGAGCGCGTGGTTGCACAGTCAAAAATCTTGAGCAGTCTGGGTGAGCTCTACCTGGTTCAGGGCTGGCATGTAGAAGCCGAAAAGGCCTACAAGAAAGCATTGTTGCTCAAAGAAAAGATTTCCGGACCGGATAGCCTTGCTGTCGCCGATGTTTTGAACAAGCTGGGGGTAATTTATCGAGCCCAGGGGAAATTTCAGGAAGTCGAGCCGGTATTGAGGCGCGCTCTGACCACATACGAAAAGGATCCGGCAGCCCCAAAATTGGATGTTGCCACAACATTAGAAACGCTTGCCGATTTTTATCGCGCTCACGGAAAGTACGAACAGGCCGAGCCGCTCTTTCAAAAAGCACTGGCAATGCGGGAATCAGTCTTGGGCGCGGACCATCAGTCGATTGGGCCGAGCCTGCAAAATCTCGCTTTGTTGAATCACGCCATCGGCAGGTATGATCTGGCTGAGCCGCTCTATGAGCGCGCCTTGAAAATCTGCGAGGCGACCTGGGGGGCAGAACATCCTTCATGTGCCACCATTCTCAATCATCAAGGCGAGCTTTTTCGTATGAAAGGCGATTTCCCGAATGCTGAGAAAACATTCTGGCGGGCGCTCAGAATCAGGCAGTCAGCTCTTGGTGTTGAGCATCCGAGCACCGCACAGAGCCTTGCCAGCCTGGCGCTCCTGTTTCACTTGCAATGCAAGTACGATCAGGCAGAACCTTTATATAAAACGCTTGTTGATTTGCGAACCAAAGATTGGGGACCGAAACATCCTCATGTGGCCGAGATGCTGAACAATCTTGCCGAAGTCTATCAAGATCAGGGCAAATACAGCGAAGCGGAACCTTTGTATTGGCGCGCTCTGTCGATTACGCAAGAGTCTCAAGGACCGGAGCATCCCAGCGTCGCCAAAGCTTTGCGAAATCTGGCGGAGCTCTATGAAGAGCAGGAGAATTACGACGAAGCTGACCGCCTGGTCCGCTGGGGACTGGGAGTGGGAGAAAAGGCTCTAGGCAGCGAGCACCCGGAAGTAACGGAGCTTATGGCGCGCTATGCGTCATTGCAAAAACGAATGACCGACAGCGACGACGATACACCCTCGGTCAACTGGCAAGACTAATTATGCCGCAAGGCGGCACCGTCCTGTAGGGGCGAGGCCATGCCTCGCCCGCGCCACGCGCTGTCTTTGCTCCGGACAACGGTACTGCTTTTCTTATGGATAAGTACTCTAAGCTACCGGAACAGTTGTTTTCTCTTTATGCTGACCGAGTTTCTTTTTGACGCCTTCTCCGGCAAGAAGTCCGGATGAAGCGGCTTGTCCGACGCCTCGTGTCCAGCTCGAAGAATCCCCGATGATAAACAGATTCGGCACGTTAGTTTCCATATTCTTTGAAAGAGTGATGGAATCAGGATAGCTCTTGCATTCGGGGGCAAAGAGCAGTGTCGAATCATCAGCAACGCCGGGGCAAATTTTGTCGAGCGCATCCAAATATTCGATGATGCCTTCTAATATTCTGTGCGGGTAGGCCAGAGAAACGTCGCCGCATTCGGCTTCCAGAGTCGGTTTGACCAGATTGTTGGTGAGCGACTTTGTACGCCGTCCGGCGCGCAGATCGCCAAGCCTTTGCACGAGCGGCCCGCCGCCTGCCAGCATGTTTACGACTTTGGCAATGGTCTGCGAGTACAGCTGCGGGTCTTTGAATGGGCGAGTGAACGTTTTGGAAACCAGCACCGCGAAATTGTTGTTTTCACTTTTCTCGTACATCTTCGAGTGCCCATTCACAAGCACGTAATCGCGATGGTTTTCCGGCGTCACAAAGCCCTTTGGATTGGAGCAAAAATTGCGCACCACATCATTTGAATGTTTGCTTCTGTAATAAAGCTTGGGCTCGTAAAAGCGCCTGTCCACTTCTTCTGTGAAGAAACAACTGGTCTCGACTCGAATGCCGACATCGACTTGTCCGGGATAAATGTCCAGTGATTTGTAGAACTCTTGTTGCGTCAACCAGTGCGCGCCGCCTCGCCCGACCGAAAGAACGCACATGTCGAAGAGGTCTTCCTGCTCGTTGCCCTGCTTTCTGTAGCCGTCAAACTGCACAAGGAATTGCTCGCCGCGTCTCGACACTGACTGTACTTTCATGTCCCAGTGAAAAACTATATTCGAGCCTTTTGATTTGATTTCATCAAGAATGCTCGTATTGATTGCCGGAGCGTTATCCGAGCCGCAATGCAACAACTCTTGATAGTGATAGGTCATGCCGGCAAGAGTGGCTTTTTTCTTGATCCACTCGAGGTCATCTTCATTGGGCTTAACAACCGGTATCTCGCAAGGTGCATGAGTGAGAATGGTTTCTCTAACGACATTCAATTTCTTCTGCAATTCGTCGCCGCCGACCAGATCGAACAGGCGGCCGCCGATCACAGGCGATGCTGAAAGAATCACTTTGAAGTCGTTCCAGCTTCCGGCAGACTGTCCGGGAGCGCAATAACTGCAAGCCTTTGGCGGGCATACGGTGAGCACTCCCTGGTCGATAGGGCAGGCATAGCGCTTTTCATATACAGGACCGACGTCGAAAACATGTACTTCTATGTCTGCGCCGGCCAGCTCTTTAAGAGCGAACAAACCGGAGGCACCCAATCCCACTAGTGCAAGTTTTTGCATTATTTCTTTGCCGTAACTCCTTGATCCCGCAAGCGCCAGCGGTTTCACCCGAACCCGGGTAGTTAAACCGCCTGTCTGGCCTGGCCAACAGCCAATTTTACCACTCAGTCCAGGCTCTGAGATGGAATTCTTGACTACCTTAACCCTAAATCAACTAAGTCCGCCCAGACTAGGGACTATCGACAAACTTCTTCATGCGTTCGTGTTCAAGTGTTTCCAGCATGCCGATCATTTGCGTCGACAATTCCTCGGTTATCTTTTGCAGCGCCACTTTCTTGTTTGTTTTGTATTCGTGTTGATAGCTGCGCAAATCAATGGGATTGCCCACATCAATGAGGATGTTGCGCGGCCCCTTCACGGTTGTTGAGCCAAAAACTTCATATTCGATGCGCTCAAGCACATCGGCAAATCGTTCTTGGGTCATATGCTCTTTTATGTAGCCGTCGTATATCGAGACGAAATTGACGACGCGATCGAGGTCTTTGTAAAAGCCCTTAATCGCAGCTGCTTTCTCGTCGTGACGCTCCTTTTCATATTCGGACAGTCCCTCTTCGTCTTCATAAACGAAGTCGTCAATCCTGTTTCTCAAAAGCCGAACGGCATCAAGTGTGCGATCGCTTCTCGGTAATTCCACATTCATGAAAGCAGATGCGCGAGATAGAATTGCCATGCGCAAAGCCGATATGCGGTCATTGAGAGTGGCGTCTTTAGTAGGGATTTGGTTGTACTCCGACTCCAGAGACGAAATCAATTTCTCGGCAACTGCCATCAGCCGCGGATAAAGTTTGGACCCGGACGGCCGAGGCACGGACATCTTCGCTTCCAATTTGGTGAGCGTGTCTGTCAAAGCCGGCTTGATGTCGCCGGTGTATGTGTATTTCAGTGCAATCGGAACAATGTATAAGTGTTCGTTCAAGCCTTGCTTGTCGAGCTCATCGAGCGCCCAAAACGAGAGTTGCGCGGCGCCTGTTTCAAGCGGCAGAAGGGTGTCGTTCTGCCTGGATATCTCCCCTTCAGGAAAGAGCACAAGCTTTTGCTTTCCTTCTGAGAGAATCTTTTTAGTCATCTTGAAAGATTCACGATCCGGCGCGCCGCGCACTACAGAATAAGCCCCGATATGCTGCAGCCACCAGCCGTTGAAGCCATGGTCCCAGTCAAATACTTCGCGGGCCGCTACATAGTTGAAGCACTCTTTGGCCGCCTGACCGAAGAAAAACATTGCTTGCGGATCGTGCCTGTTCGAATGGTTAGGGCAGACAAGTGCCCGTTTTCCTTTCAGTTTTGAAAAACGCTCGAGCGCTCCTTCCTTTACTCTGATCTGTGTGTCGTTCATGCCGTATTTTTTGTAAAGAGGCGCGCACAACTTGATAAAGGTGATCAGGAACTTTGAATCTTTTGGAGGGCGAAAGTCAAGCACTGGTCTTAGATCTCGCGAGCTGTTAGAAACTGAATTGGATGGGAAAACACTGACAGGCTTCAGTATAACAATGAATCGAAGCCTCGACCGCTTTGCTACGTTCAAGCCTGAATAGCCGCTCTGGATGGGGTTATCAGTACTCGGTCCCGCTAGAATCAAGCGATAGCGCTGAATTTATAATTTTGCTCCTTAAGCTTGCGGATCAGAGTGCGGGCTGCGCCAATTGTTTGATCTCCGGTCTGCTCGAGTTCGTGCATGATCATGATTCCGCCTGGCACGGCATATTTAGACAGTCTTTCCACCACCGAGCGTTCGCCTATCTGCCGCCAGTCATCACTAAACGCGCTCCAATAGACGGTTTTCATCCCTTGCTCTTGCAGCAAAAGATGTGCTTTCTTGTCGGCGATACCGAATGGCGGACGGAATAATTTTGGCTGCTGGCCGGTCACGTCCGTAATTCGCTGATTGGTGGTCAGTATTTCCTTTTCCATTTTCTGGCGCGACAAGATGGGCAGAAAAACGTGGCTATAGGTGTGATTGCCGATGGTATGACCATGCTTGCTTACCTCCAGAAGCAAATCTTCGTGTTTTTCTACTTGATTGCCGATTACAAAGAATGTCGCTTTTACCCCTTCTTCTTCGAACAATTCCAGTAAATACGGTGTTGTCGCCGGATTGGGACCGTCATCGAAGGTGAGGTGGATTTCGAGGCTGCCACCAGGGACGGAGGCAGAATCAAGTAGTGCATCTTCAACGAAAGGGTTGGCACCCTTCCACATTCCCGTAGGCAAAAGCAGCTTGGCCAGCCCGGTTAGACCTTCCATGTGCAGGTCTGAGAGCAGTTCGGAAAACCTGCCGTTGGATTTTTTTTGCGGCTCTATTGAATTAGACATTAGCGGTTTCGCCGGATTTGGCGGTGTTCTGTATTAATAAATGAATAGCACGTCTTGCTTTATCACCTACTTCTTGCGAGCGCCTCTGGGCGATCGATTCAATGGCGCTTGCAAATGCGTAAAAACGCTCAATAGGCAGGTGCGTGGCTTTCGGGTGGGGAAGCAGGCTTCGTAAGTAACCGCGCAGGTTATTGCTTTCTTTGTCGCTCAAAGGCTGAATTAGAGCCAAAAGCGGCCCCAGGGAGCGCAATGTAATTAAGGGTGTGGAATAAGAAATCACATTTTTGGAAAGAGCCCGGTGGATGAGGATACATTGAGGCAATGGTGCTTGTTTATCTGATGCACTCTCTGGAATTTTAACCAACTGATCGGCCCATAAACCGAAGTCATGCAACAGATCAAAAAGTGAACCGGCCTTCTTGCTCTCCTGTCCGACCACCGGCAGAAGACCATAGATGAGCGGACGCGCGTCGCACTTGTCAACATCTTTGGAGACATTCAACATCGTGCCAGATAAGGAGGCAGACCTGATAAGCAGCGCCGATTCGTTGATTTCGCCAATCCGTCCGGGAGCAAATTCCACCTCCTTAATCGAATATTCCTGGCAGAGCAGGACGTCCAGGACGGCGTCTCCGACAATCTGCCCGAATTCTGCCGAGGTGACATTGCCGGTGACGAAGTAGATCATCACTTTGGGAATGTTTCTGCCCAGCGAAACGTGCAAAATGCCCGTCACTTTCTCCAGGCTCAAAAACTGCATCACATTGAAGATGGTGCCTTCGCGGACTGATGTAATGTGAAAGTTGATGGCCACAGAGGCGAGTCTACCCGGGATTAGGAAAGAGATACCCAACTGCGTAAGAAGTTGGAACCTAAACGTATGTGAAGCCTTCAAAACTAAGAAAGGCCTGCTTCCTAGATTATAAGCTCCCTAAAATCTAATTGGCAGCTTCCAGATCGAGCTTGATCGTAAGCGCTTTGCGAACTACTTCGCGGTCGTCGAAATGAATGGTCTTGTCAGCGAGGATTTGATAGGTCTCATGCCCTTTACCGGCAATGAGAATCACGTCTTTGTCCCCGGCCTCGTCGATGGCCATATGGATTGCCTGGGCGCGATCGGGTTCTACCTGCACGTCTTTCATCCTCTTTATTCCAGCCAGGATGTCGGCTATTACCTGCTGGGGGCTCTCAGAGCGCGGGTTGTCCGAGGTAACGACCACCCTGTCGGCGAGGTTTTCGGCGATTTCGCCCATTTGAGGGCGCTTGGAATTGTCGCGGTCTCCCCCGCAACCGAAGACGACATACAATTTCCCGCCCGGCGGGACCAGTTTGCGCGCGGCCTTCAAAACATTGTCAAGCCCGTCCGGGGTGTGGGCATAGTCGACCAGGCATAGCGGTTGCGCCAGACTTTCGTTCTTCCTGCCTGAGACCCTGACTAATTCAAAACGCCCGGCCACTCCCTCGAAAGTTTCGATTGCCGATTTTAAATCGGCCCTGTCGATGCCTTCATTCAGGCAAATAGCCAGTGCAGCCATGGCATTGTAGACATTGAAAACACCGTTCAGGCGCAGATTGATCTCCATCGGTCCGTCCGGCGTCGCCAAATCCAGGCGGGTGCCGCTGAAGTCAAAATCGGCCTTTACGGCGCGCACATCGGCTGTTTCATTCCAACCATAAGTAAGAAGGCGCACGGACTTGTCGAGCGACTTGATGAAATCCGGCGCCAGAGCATCATCTAGATTGATTACTGCGGCTTTGTTTGCCTGCACGCTTTCCGACAACTGGTTGAAGAGGAGTCTCTTCGACTTCCAGTAATGGTCCATGGTCTTGTGGAAATCGAGGTGATCTTGCGTAATATTGGTCAGGCAGGCTGAGGCAAACTGGCAGCCATCCACTCTCTTTAGCGCCAGGGCGTGGCTGGATACTTCCATGGCAACATGGCTTAATTGGCGCGAAACCATTGAGGCAAGCAGCTCTTGCAGATCGGAAGCTTGCGGTGTGGTGAACTTCAGGTCTTCGTATTGCTTGTCTCCGTCCTGACGCGTCCAACGTGCTCCCAGGGTGCCTATCAAGCCGACCTTCTTGCCTGCTTTTTCAAGCAAGTGTTCGACCATGTGAGTGGTGGTTGTCTTGCCGTTAGTACCGGTGACGCCGATCAGGCGTAATTTGGTGGAGGGGCGATCGAAGAAATAGTCTGAGGCTTTGGCAAGCGCCAGGCGCACATCGGGCACAATGGCAATGGGCGCCACAATCGACTCTTCGTCGGCCGGGCGCTTTTCTGAAACGATAAGCGCGGCGCCCTTTTTCAGCGCATCTTGAATGAATGTATTTCCGTCTTGCTTTTGCCCTTCGATGCAAAAGAAGGCATCGCCCGGCTCGACCAGGCGCGAGTCATAGCGAACTCCCTTGATTTGAGCTGCTTTCTCGGTCGCCTTCCCGGTCAAAACCGCAACCTCGTCCTCAAACGAAGTCTTCAATTTTGAAAGAAAATCATCCAGCTTTTTGACTGCTGGCTCTGTCTTTTGCGTCAACAAAGTATCGTCCGAATTGGGTCAGATCAATCTGTTGGACAGGCTATCAGACAGGGTAAACAGAGATCAGCTGCCGACCGCGTTGCTCTTCGAATTTAACAACTCCAGCTGCGACTGCATAGAGAGAATCATCCCCGGCCACTCTTACGTTGGCGCCTGGATGAAAGCGAGTGCCGCGTTGTCTGACCAGGATATTGCCGGCAGTGACGTGTTCGCCGCCGTACTTCTTAACACCAAGGCGCTTGGGCTGGCTATCGCGCCCGTTTCTTGTCGAACCTGCCCCTTTTTTATGTGCCATGACAAATCACCTTTAATCTGTGTCCTTGCGAGCGTCTTTGTAGAGACTACTCAGCTTGTTTCTTTGCTTGCGGTTTTGCGGCCGCTTTCGGCTTTGCTTCCGTGCCTTTGGATTCTACTTTAGGCTTCGCATCTTTTTTCGGCTCGGCTTGAGGTTTTGGCTTGGATTCGCCTTTTGATTCGGCGAGAACCTTGTCGTTCAACTTAATAGATTCAATGAGGATGCGTGTGTAGTGCTGGCGATGCCCTTGCTTCTTGCGCGTGCCTTTCTTCGGCTTCATGTGATAGACGATAATCTTTTTGTTCTTGCCGTGACCAAGAATTTTGCATTCCACTTTGGCGCCTTCGATGTAGGGCTTGCCGACAGTGGACTTGTCGCCATCAACGAGCATCAGCACGTTAGCAAATACGTATTGGTCGCCCTCTTTGCCGTCCGTCAGATCGACGTCCACAAAGCGGCCTGCTTCCAATTGAAACTGCCTTCCAGAGGCTTCTACGATGGCAAACATTGTCGTCTCCAAATCTTGTGCAGTTCTTTGACCTGCGAATTCACTGAATAAAATGTCGCCCCAGCATTCAGCTGGGCGTCACGCCGTATGTCCCTAACCGGGACTCGGGCGACTGGCAATAGTACCAAATATCAATTCTGCCGTCCAAACTTACGTAAATTGTCTTAAGCTTTATGTGAAACAAGCAATCATAATGAAACGTATTTCACCAGCGCTTAGCCTGAGTGTGGCGTTAGACTTTTGAGAGTGAAGAGGATGCGATCGTGAGTGAAGGAAACGAAGCCGAACTGGGCAGAAGCAAGTACGGTTCAACACCTCAGGAGCACCTGCGGCATCTTTTGACGATCGGCTGGAATCCCAAGAGTCCCCTCATACTTAAGTACGTCGCTGAAAACCGTCTTCAGCGCGAACTCTCCGATTGGCAAGAGCTGGAGACCGAAGCTGCCTCAAGGCGCGCCTCAGCCAAGAAATGATTGCTTGCCGGCGCGAATGTCTTTAACTTGCATCAATAATTGTGCAATTTCCATTAAACATTTTAAGGATCCCCGCAGATGCTAATAAAATTGCCGGACTGATTCCCAAGCTTTTTTGGAGTGATTGCGTCTATGTTGCAAGTTGGAAAAAGAGCTCCTGACTTTGATATGCCCTCGACCAAGGACATGAAAGGTCTCAAAGAGAACGTACGCCTGGCCGATTACAAAGGCAAATGGTTGATTGTTTTCTTCTACCCACTGGATTTCACGTTCGTTTGCCCGACCGAAATCACAGCGTTCGATAAGAGATACGACGAGTTCAAGAAAGCCGGTGCTGAAATTCTCGCTATCTCCACAGACAGCGTATACAGCCACCGTGCCTGGATCCAGACCTCCGAAGACAAGGGCGGACTTGGACCGATCAAATTCGTATTGGCTTCCGACATCACCAAAGACGTTAGCCGCGACTTCGGCGTATTGATGGAAGACAAAGGCATTGCATTGCGTGGTTTGTTCATCGTCGATCCGGATGGCAACCTCCAATATCAAGTCGTCCACAGCCTCAACATCGGACGTTCGGTTGACGAAACTTTGAGAGTTCTCGAAGCACTGAAGACCGGCGGACTTTGCCAAGCTGACTGGAAGCCAGGCCAAAAGCCGCTCACCGTTTAATTTCGGCGAGTTGAAATTTTGCAGACCGCGCCTTTCGAGGTGCGGTCTGTTTCTTTCTTTTTTGCCCGCAAGCACCATCTGTAGGGGCGATGCCATGCATCGCCCGGGCGACGCATGGCGTCGCCCCTACAAAATAACCGTTTAGATCGGCATAGCAACACGTAAAAAATGCACCAAAAAATCAAACCGGGCCATAC
>JBGAVL010000238.1:9642-9872 GCA_044228145.1 Obscuribacteraceae bacterium (SeqCode) | reverse complement strand
AGAGAAAGGGCTGCATCAAAATCTCATGGAACTAGCAACCGAAAGGGGCACAGACATAGTGCTAGGCGCTATGGATTTGGACGAAAACGGACGCCCATTCAACTCTGCATATGGCATTACCAGTAGTGGCAAAATTGCGGAAAACATTTATCACAAGCGCTATCTGGTTCCGGTAGGCGAATACGCACCAGCATTTCTTACAATTCTTCCGGACTGGGCAAGACGCCTGA
>JBGAVL010000238.1:0-9632 GCA_044228145.1 Obscuribacteraceae bacterium (SeqCode) | reverse complement strand
GTGGCGGGTTTAACTCCGGCACAAAACCTGAAGTGTTTGATTTCGCTTCGGCTCGAGTTGGTCCGCTCATTTGTTTCGAAACGATTTCTCCTGAGGAAACGGCCTCAACTGTTAGAGAAGGCGCAGAGGTTCTGGTTAATATCAGCGATCTAGCCTGGTTTCATGATTCTCTAATCGGTGAGCAAATGATAGCTACTTCCGTCATGCGTGCAGTTGAAAATCGACGCTTTGTTGTTTTCGCTGCCAACACAGGACCATCGGCTGTCATCGATCCTCTTGGCAGAGTAAAAGATCGCTGCGGAATTGGTAAAGCACAAGTCCTAACAGGAAAAGTCGGCAAAGTGAGCTATCTTAGCCCATTCACTTCGTGGTATAGACTCTAGTGTCTGCCCGGAGCTGTAAGTGAAAAACATCTGGCGAGAATTTTGTCCCTCCTTGCTTGTCATAGCTTGCTCGCTTCTGCTCGTATGGCCCGCTGTAGCAGCGGACTCCGGCTCGAAAGAAATCTCGAGAGAAGTTTCCAAAGAGGTTTCGAAAGAGATTTCGCATAAGGAAGCAGCCGATGCGCAAATGCCGGTCTACGAGGCAGGCAAGAAGCTGCCGAAGGGCATGGCCGAATCAGCAGTCAGCATCACCATCTCTTCAGAACCACCCAACGTGTGGAGTGCTTTGATCGATTTCGAGGCATATCCAAAGATTTTCAAACGCATTAAAACCTCGCAAATCACCCGCAAAGAAGGTGAATTGGTTTATCTGGAGACTTATCTTAAGCCTCAGATGTTTGTCAAAAATCAAGTTCAACACACAGTTAGTGATATCGCTGCCAGCCCGAGTCGCCTGGTTTGGAAACAACTGGACGGTAATTTCAAACATGTCGACGGCTCCTGGGATCTCGCTCCTGTCGATGGTGGCAAGACAAAACTTACTTACACGCTGCATGTAGATGCAGGCACAATTGTGCCACCCTCCATGGTGGCATTCTTTCTGAAATTCGTACAAAGGGAAGTTGTCGGGCAGGTAAAGCAATACGTCGAGAAAGAAGCTAAAACAAAGGAGACGCATAACGTCTCCCGTAAAAAAACGAATTCAAAGTAAAGGCTACTTAACCAGTTTCCCAAGTTTGGTAGCGCCACGCAATGCGATGTTCAAAAGTGTCTTTCCACTTTTGTCATCTACACTGCTCAAAGTGCCCATTGCCACTTCGCCCCACTTCTGCGAAGCAGGCGTCATGCCTTCGCCCTGCTGCATGATTTTGACATAATCGTCAGCACCGTTTTTCTTGTGAAGCTTGCCCTCAATGGCAATGATGACGTTGGTCACACCGTCGGTGCAGCGAGGCTTACCTTCAATCGTTCCTTCGGCGAATTTCGTCCAAATTTGATTGGTGGTATTAGTGCCCTGTCCCCACTCGAGCAACTGAACCGGTTTGCCGATTCTTATCATCTGAAACTCCTCACACGCTGCCTTCTTGAGATTCCAATTCTGGAAAACCACTTCTTTAGAATCCAGAGGTTAGCATATTCGGCGCGGACCTGCCTTATCCATTGTTTGGGTTGTTTTGCCAAAGACTAAAGTTTTTGAATAATCTTGGGCAGACACTCCTCAAGTGTACGCCCAGAAAGCGCAACAGGCAGCTCTTGTTCGTCATCAGAACAGGCCGAATCAATTGTCATCAAACCGATCAAGTCCGTATGCACGTTCTTGAGAAGCTTGCTGAAAACCTTCGCAGATTTCCCGGCGCTTTCGGAAGGAACGTTCATAAGGGGTGTCCGGATTTTCATGTAATGCTTAATCAACTCGATAAGTTCATTTAGCGTGTAGGTGACCGGGCCGCCAACCTCATACACCTTGCTTACGGCGCCCCGGTTGTAAAGGCTTTGCACAATCACATTAGCCACATCATCAACCGCAACCGGCTCGATTTCGCTCAATCCAGCGCCGGGAATAGGTATAAACGGTCTTAGTTTCAAGACCGGCATTAATACCTTGAGATAAGGAAAGGAATCACCGAAAAAATAAGAAGGGCGAACGATCGTCCAGTAGAAGGGGGCGGCCTTTATGATCTGCTCAGCCTCCCACTTGTACTGCATCATAGTGCTTGCAGAACGCTCCGATGCGCCCAGGCAGCTGACATGAATAAAACGCTGTACGCCGCCCAATTCCGAAATCCGAGCCAATTCAGACACAACATCAAGGTGAACCGCTTTCATCTCATGGGGATCCGACTGAAGCAGGCTACCACCCGCGTGTATCACTCCCGTGCAGCCGCTGATGGCTTTTGTGAGCACAGCAGGATCAGTCATGTCGCCAACCACAACCTCAAAGCCAAGCTGTTTTAGCTGCGGAATATTTGAGCTTCGCCAATCGCCTTCACCACGCGTAAGCACTCGAGCCGGATATCTTTGCTGCTGCAAGTGTTTTACGATGGCGCTTCCAAGCAAACCAGAACCGCCAAGAACAAGAATCACGCTAAACCTCTAACTTTCGGCTGTGGTTACGGCCACATGCCCCCACCGAAGCCGTAGCCGCCCATCGGCATTCCCATGCCACCGCCACCAAAGCGCATACCACCCGTGCCGATACCAAGTCCGCCGGTGGAAAAGCCATTGCCGAACGTGCCCACACCGCTACCAAATCCGGTGCCGTATCGCTGCACACTGCGCTGCCCGATTACCATGCCTGTAGCCGGATCGATGAGGTTGCCAGTGACTGTATCAAGCAGCAATCCGGTGCGCGGGTCTGTGACTACGTTGCCGGATTGGATCGGATAGCCGCCGACAAATCCACCGCCAATCAAATTGCCGATTGAATTGATGATTTTGCCTAATCCGCCATTACCTCTGCGCTTCATCGATGGAGCAGCCGGTGGATAGCCGTCGTCATCGTTGTAACTGGGTGCCGGTTGCGGGCTCTGCGCGACACGCTGAGAAGATCCTCCCGCACCGCCTTGTGAAATTTGAATTACGCTGGCCAGCCGATTGACTCTGTCCGGCAAAGCTCTGTCAGTCCAGGGCTTTTCTTGCGGATACAAAGATTGTTCCAACCTGTGTAAGCGTGTCGGCAATGCATCTTTCGGGAAAGTCTTGTTGAAGACTTCGTTTTCCATCAACGTAACTTGAGAATTCAAGCCCATTCCCTGAGCACGCGGTGAAGATGCGCGAATGTCCGGCGCCGTCCGAGGAGCCATCGCAGATTTGGGCGGAGGCAAATCGTCATCATCTTCGTCATCGAAATCTTGCGAAGTGATCGGTGGGCGCGCTCGTGGTGCGGGAGCCGCTCCACCACCATATGTTCCTGCGCCTGCACCCATGCCGTAAGACCCGCTGCCGTATGATCCGGAGCCGGAGCCCATGCGACCGCCGGTGCTCCCACTGCTGCCCATGCCACCATACGCGCCGCTGCCGGGCATGCTTGTCTGTGGGATCAGCCCAGCTTTGCGGAAGTCTTCACGCATGTCTCTGCCGCTGAATGTTTTACTGTCCCCACCGCGCCGTGCCACTGGTGCTGGTGGCGCGATATTGGTCGGATCTTCATCATCTTCGTCCGCCCAGTCGGCATTTAACGGAGCATTTTTTGTGATGTCGATACCTGATTGCGCTTTCAATCTGTCGGTGCGATCGGTGAGGTCGGTGCTCGAAGAAGGCTTTCCGAAATACTTGGTCTCCAGGCGCGCCAGGCGCTGGTTCACTGGTTCCTGGCTATATGTCTTCCCCGCAAATGCCTTCTTTTCAATGGCATCGATGGCTGGATAATTGCCAATCGGCGCCGGTTCAGAATCTTCTTCCTCAGCCGCAGGGACGTTTGCGGGCGGTCGGGCTGAACCGCCACCGGCTGCTCCGCCGCCCTTGCGAGCAGTTTGAGCAGGGGCAGAATCACTGCCCTCGCCGCTATTAAGATTGGGCACAGCCTGTACGAGCGAAGACAGGCGCGCTGCGTCGTCTCCATCTTTCGCCTCTCCAAAAACCATTTTTTCAATGCGGTCGAGGCGCGCATCCATAGTCTCTTTCTCATAGGTTTTGTGGAAAAACTTGTCTTCCAATTTGAGCAAATTGCCGTCATTGCTTGCCACTGCAAAGGACGCAGGCGCAATCAGAAAAACGCTCAAGGCCACAAAAGCCAAAGCCGACAAGCGCGTGCGCTTTCTTCCCTTTGTCTTTAGCTGGCTCGGCCTGTTCATACCTGTGTTTTTCATAGACATTCGGGAAACCGTAAATGAGCTTCCCCGCGGACACTTAGAGATTTTCGGACCACAACTTTGACATCTTTCGCCACTTCATCTTACCATGCGGTTAGTTGCCACAAACCCTGATTTTCACTAGGTTTAGCCGCCGGAACTGCCAAAACCAGTTGGGTAATCCAGCCGGGATAGATGAAAGTGGGTTTAAGCAGTGAAAGACGTTAACAGTCGGATTTTGTTCCGATGTCAAGAAGCCATAAGATTCAACCATAATTAGCAAGTCCGTAGAGTGTCCTCTCGGCTGGTAACATTCATAGAACGTTTCTGCGAAGCATTTGCAGAGCGCTCTCAGGACACGTTGAATTATGGTCACAACCACCAAAACCCCCGCCGCGACGCTGCAAATAGACGGTCACCGCCTCACCCTTGAGGATGTCGCCCGGGTCGCTCAAGGCACAGCTACCGTCAAGCTCTCGGCTATGGCGACCGAGCAGCTTTCCAAGAGTCGCGCCGTGGTTGAGAAGTTTCTCCACGAAAATGCTGTCGTTTATGGCATCACGACGGGCTTTGGCAAATTTAATGATGTCGTCATCAAGAAAGAGGATGCCTCGCAATTGCAGCGCAACCTCCTGCTCAGCCACGCTGCCGGCGTCGGTCAGCCCTTTGACGAACCGACCGTCCGAGCCATCATGCTCTTGCGGGCAAACGCCCTGGCCAAGGGATATTCCGGCATTCGCATCGAAGTCGTAGACCTGCTTCTGGACCTCCTCAACAGAGGTGTTCATCCAATCGTGCCCGAGAAAGGGTCACTGGGCGCGTCCGGAGACCTGGCGCCCCTCTCCCATCTGGCGCTCGTATTGATTGGCGAGGGCGAAGCGATTTTCGAAGGAAAACGCATGTCCGGCATGGATGCGCTCAAGAAAGCCAAGCTGACGCCCATCGAACTTTCCGCCAAAGAAGGCCTGGCTCTGGTGAACGGCACCCAGATGATGTCCGGCGTCGGAACCCTGACCCTGCTTATGGCGGAAAAACTGGCAAAGGTAGCCGACATCGTCGGCGCCATGTCGCTGGAAGCTCACCTGGGATCGGAAAAACCTTTCGCCGAAATCATCCAGCAAGTTCGGCCTCACAAAGGGCAAGCCAAATCCGCCGCCAACTTGCGCCGTCTGCTTGCCGAAAGCGAACTGATCAAAAGCCACACCGGCTGCACTCGAGTGCAAGACGCCTACTCTCTGCGCTGTATGCCGCAAGTACACGGTGCTTCCCGTCAGGCTTTCGAGCACGTCCGGCAGGTTCTGGAAATAGAAATCAACTCCGCAACCGACAATCCTCTGGTTTTCGACGGCTACGCTTTATCCGGTGGAAACTTCCACGGGCAGCCGCTCGCCCTTGCCTTCGACTACATGGCAATCGCCATTGCAGAACTCGCCAACATCTCGGAGCGCCGCGTCGAGCGCCTGCTCAATCCGGTCCTTTCCGACGGACTGCCGCCGTTTCTCACTCACAAAGGCGGTCTCAATTCCGGCTTGATGATTTCGCAGTACACTTCAGCGGCGCTGGTTTCCGAGAATAAAGTGCTTTCGCATCCGGCCAGCGTCGACTCAATCACGACCAACGCCAACCAGGAAGATCATGTCTCGATGGGCTCAATCTCGGCACGCAAAGCACGCACGATTTTGGAAAACGTTCGCAAATCGCTGGCCATCGAACTCGTCTGCGCGTGCCAGGGCTTGGACTTCCGCATCGGCAATTGCGGCGACGCCATCACCCACGAAACCTGCGACCAACAATCGATTGGACTCGCGCCAGGAAAGGGCGTCGACGCTGCATATAAATTGGTGCGAGAAACAATTCCACATATGGATGAAGACAGAGAAATTCATATCGACATCGAGAAAGCTGAACAAATCATCGAGAGTGGTGCACTGCTCGACAAAGTAGAGTCGGTATTGGGACCGCTCGACTAAACGCGTTCGCCTTTGAGCATCGAGAGCAAATGATCCAAAATTTTCTCCCCATCCTGACGCAAGCCGTCATGCTCGTACTCATTGGTCAACCAATACTGACAGCCGCGAATTGTCTTTGCAGTCTTCTCGGCCAATGTGCGATCGACATAAAGGTCGCCGTGATAAACGGTGCCGACACACGGAACAGTGTTTTTCTTCAAAGCCTCCGCATCATAAAGTGACTGCCAATCAGAATATTCCGCCAACTTTTGCGCAACTTCTTTGAGCGGCTTCAGGCAATTATATTCGTCAAACATCCACGAGTAGATCATTTCGCCGGTGAAATAAATTCGATCGTTCTTCAAATCAAACTGCAGAAACTCCTTCATCACACGCTCGGCAGACCAGTTGGAGGCTCGATTCTGGCAATAAATCGCTTCGTGCAAAAGTGAATAAATTGGATTGGTGTTGAAGTCCAAAAGATTTTCCATACCTCGAAGAAAAACGAATGACAGTGTTTCTTTTTTCAAGTTTGGAACAAACGCGGTTTCCAGCAAATAATGAATTGTATTCATCGAATGACCGGAACACTTGAAGCCGAAATTGATTCCCAACTGCAGAAAACGCCTTGCACTGAGCGTTTCACCACAAGGCAATTGCACATCATTTGACTGCAGGTGTTTTACGACACGAGAAACAATTTCTGCATCTTCCGGAAACCGCTCGTAAAACTCTTCGTTTTTTTCAAGCAGTCGCGTATAGCAAGCTCGATAAACATCGTCCGGCTCGTCGACCAAAGGTGCAAATCCACCAGTCAAAATGGCGCCCTCCAACCCCTCCGGATGCTGCGACAGGTAAGTCGTTATGCAAAATCCGCCATAACTCTGACCGAGGACTGTCCATTTTTTTCCGTGTGCGAGCAATTTGCGAATGAACTCACAATCACGAACAATATTGTCGGCGCGAAAGTTTTTCAGATATTCCACTTGGGAAAAAACATCAGGAGATTCGCTCAAAGTCTGATGGGTCACAGGAGTGCTCAAACCCGTTCCGCGCTGGTCAAGCAGCAACACGCGATAGTTCTTCAACGCCCGCTTAAGCCAACCATCCGCACTTTCAGGACGCGGGGACTGGAACCCAGGACCGCCCTGCAAAAACACAAGCAACGGGAGGTCGTCTTTCTCGGCATTTTCGGTTGAGCGAATTTCTCGAGCAAAAACAGTGATCTTCTTGCCGGACGGTTTTTCATAATCAAGCGGAACATCAAAATAATGCCCGATCATAACCATCCCCGGAAGCCTCTGAACACTTGTCTTTTTTATCGTTTCGCTTTTCATACGCCCTCAGAAATCGCGCCGAGCCAATAATAGGTACACAAAAAATCCCTGAGCTTCCCTTACGAAAGCGCAGACTCAAAGCCTTGGAGGCGGATCGCCGTCTTTGAGTCTTGCAACTCGCCCTGTGCCATCACACACGGGGCACTTTCCTTTGAGGACGGGAAGACCATTCTCATTGGCAACAAACTCGCCGACATGGTACTCACTAAAATTCCAAGCGGGTTTGTTAGAAGAGTAACGAATAGTAATCCACTTTCTTCCATCATTCCCAATATGCCAACGAGGATCATTGGCTTTCAGGCATGGTGCAGGGCATACGCCGGAAATCATTGTGCGCAAGGAAATCGCTGTTCGTCCAGCCTGTTTCTGCAAAGTCATACTATTTTTGCCATACTTCTCCACCCATTCGAATTCTTTAGCAGCCTTCGAATACAGGCGTTGAAGCAGATAGCAGTACGCCAGCGACAAATGAGTGTCAACGTTTGCAGCACCCTGTTGAATGATTGCTTCAAATGCTTTTCCCGCCTGGGGAAACTTCTTCTGCTTGTACAAATTGGCAGCAGCATCATAGCCCGGCGGAACAGGGCGCTTATGTGGTTCCATTTGAGCCGGTGTGAGCGGTGCCGACGATGCTTCCAGCGTTGACGCAGCGGGCGATAGAGGTGTGGAAGAACCCTCTGGTGTGGTCGAACCGCTTGCTGGAATTGAACTACTTCCAGGGGGCGAACCAGCTGCAGAAGAGGGTACATCGGCTGGAGCAGGAGACCCAGCTGACAAAGAACTTTCGGTCGAAGGTGCCGAATTACTCGTTGTCGTGGTTGCCGAGGTATTCGCTGTCGCAGGTAGAGATGTGTCAGGTTTGGTAACGGGCGGAAACTCCGGCCAGTCTGCCGTCGGAGGCGCAAGAGTTGGCACAAGCTCTTTCGGTGACTCCTTTGTCTTCGCGTCTTTTGCGAGGACAGTGCTTCCTGTCAATACAGCCAGACACGCCATTGTGGCAGCGAAACTTTTCAATCGCACCATAGTTCTCCAACAAAATCGATGTTTCCAGTACTCTCGCGTCGAACATCAAATCCGGGGCATCGGACCGCCGTCTTTGAGAACGGGTATTTGGGTCGTGCCTTCGCAGACGGGGCATGTTCCTTTAACAACGGCATTGCCATGTTCATAGACGACCAGATGCCCGATGTCATTCGGGGTTAGCGTGTCATAGCCTCCGCCATTATGCGGAACCTGAATTACCTTTGCCCCAGCCTTAAGAGTCCATCTTGGATCGTGTCCTTTCAGGCAAGTAGATGGACAAATACCTTTCATCGCATCGCGCAGAGATCTGGCCGTGTGTTCGCAGCTCTTTTGAAGAGACATGCTGTTCTTCGCATACTTGCCCAGCCAATCAAATTCTTTGATCGCTTTGGAATAAATCTTTTGCTGCAAGAAACAGTGCGCCAGACAAAGGTGGGTATTCACATCGGCAGTGCCGGAGGCAATTATCTTCTCGAATTCCTTCTGAGCTTGGGGAAACTTGTGCTGCTTGAACAACTCGGCAGCAGCGGAATAACCTTCGGGAACAGGTCTTTTGTGAGGCTCTAAGGAGGCCGAGTCGGTAGGAGCGGCCAAGGCGTCAATCGCGGATGGAGTAGTGGCCGCTGGCGGAGTCACCGGTTGAGTTGGCGAAGGGCTCGTGCCTGCTTCCGTTGACCCAGTAGCCGTCGCACCTGCTGGCGGAGCGGAAGGATTGGCGGTTGAAACTGCAGGAGTCGGAGCTACAGCAGACGCAGGCGTCACGCCGGTAGGGCCGGAAGCCGAGGGCGGAGCCCCACCTTTGACTGCGGCAGAATCATTATCAGCCAAGCCGGGATTCCCTGCCAAGAGAAGAAGACTGCCCAGGACAACCGATACCAGACTTGCTCGCATTGCGAAAACCTCCGCCCAATTGTGACTCACTTAGGCTTAGTGCCACAGGTGCGAGCCATAATAACTGTTCGTTGCGCTCCTTAAACGGAATTCACAAGCCGCTTGAAAACCCCAACACCGAAGCGAACTGCGCTGGCATGTAAAAGCTCGCACCGCCGGTGATGGCAATGCGAGCTTTTGGGGGTCAAAAAACTTACTCAGGCCGTCAATGGTTGCTTAGACACTTCCGACGCACCAGCGACAGAGTTACGTGGATTA
>JBGAVL010000237.1:0-9942 GCA_044228145.1 Obscuribacteraceae bacterium (SeqCode) | reverse complement strand
GCTTGTTGGACTGTGGCGGGAAACCGACACTCTCGTAGAGGGGCGCGCTTATTGTGACTTGCTATTGCAGCGCCTGGCGCGCTTGAGAAGTCTGGATGATCCTATTGTTCGCCAGGTTTCATCGGCCGTCATTTTTATGGCCAACCTCAAGCCGAAAAGCGACAATCCAGAGAATTCTGAGACGGGTTGCCATTTGAAGGCTATCGATGAGTCTGCAGAATTTGCTGCGATGCTTACCGCTATGGCTCTCGATGACTATCACGCCGGACATATGGAAAGCGTCGGAATGATTCTCAACGAACTTCTCTGGTTCTATTCTGATACCGTGGGTGATGCTAGTCGGCGGGTAGGAGAGATGTTGTGGCTAGCTCAAGAGACGTCTCTCAGCAAGATCAGAAGCTGCACTCTGGCGCTTGTTCGACAGAGCGAGAAATGGGCCGCAGATAAATATCTCAATATGCGTCTGGGAGCGCTTGTTAAAAGACTTCTCGAGCGAATTGATGATCGTGAATACGGAAACGAAATACTGGCAGCATTGATCATCACGCGTCGAGATGCCGAAGCATATGAGAGTTTTGAAGATCGAGTAGAGCAATTGAAACAAGTATTGGCGCTGCGTAATCACGCTGTCAATTTCGAACGTGAGGCAAGCGAGGAGTGGAAACTGGTAGTTTTGAATACTGAGGACAAGGCGAAGTCCAAGTCGCAAACGGTATTGAGAAAGTTGGAGAGACTTGCCGAAAAGAAAGATTGGAGGAATTTCGCCAGCGTTTTGAAAAAAGGAGCCATTTTGCTCGATGTAAATGAATCGATTTACCGTCTAGGTCAAATTGGTTTGCATGTAGTGTGCGACGGACAATTGGAATTGTGTGAGGATATCATCATTCTCTTGGATAAGCATGTTTCTCCATCATGTGTCCATGTTTTCAACTATCTGTCGGAGGAGTGCGCGCGACGTCATATGGCTCTGAAGCAGTATAAACAAGCCGCACTGCAAATTGAGCGGGCGCTCTTGAATAGGCATCAATTGGGTGATTTCTGCAACTGTTTTAGATTGCAACTTGCCGAAATTAATGTGGCAATAGGAAATCTGTTTGAGGCGACTGCACTCATTTATGAGGCCTATTCGAACATTCCCGACAGCGATACCGGCGGTGCGAAACAACGCTTGTTGGAAAAGAAATAGGCCCATGCAATACGACACTACGAGAGCCGGAGCATGCCATGCGCCAAGGCAAGCGAAGTTATTTATGCAGTGTCTGCACAGCGACAACGGCCGGTACATGCGATCCGGTGCGAGCATTTCTTGGTTTGCGCCTGTCGGAGTGCTCTTCCTGAATTACAGGTTGGCGCACAAAGAATGCGGCGGTCAAGCCGAGCAAGTAGATAAGAGACACGCAGGCGGCGGCGGTTCCATACGAGCCACCGAATGCGGCAATTAATGGTCCTGTCATTAATGCAGCCAGCCCGGCTATAACTCTTCCGAAACTCCAGGCGATACCGGATGCGGTGCCGCGCAGTTCTGTCTTGAATGCATCGACAATGTAAATCTGCAAAGCTATAAATGGAATGTAAGTGGCAACACCGACCGCAAAAGCAGCGTAGTTTACAGCTGGTCCGTAACTCTTGATGAGCATGAATGTGCCTATCGCAGTGACGAGCGAGCCGATAAATCCGATTTTGAAGACGGCGCTGTATCTGAGATGGTTGACCATAAAAGACAAAAGCAGCGCGCCCAGGAATCCGCCGATGCTCATACAGAGCGTGGCGGTGCTTCTTTCGTTGACAGCTTCATGACCGGTCAATTGATTGATCCACGCCGGCATCCATGACACACCTGCCCAGTAGCCGACGATGGCGGAAGTGGCAAGTAGTGTCACAACGATGATAGAGCGGCGGTTTCTTTGGTCGAATGCAAGTACAAATGGATTTGTAATCAGATCACGCTCGTGTTGTTTCAACAAAATGCGCGGTATGTTTTGCAAATCGAACCGTTTCTTTTGCAACTCCTCAAAACACTCAGGCTCGGAGATTTTAAAACGAATGTAGAAGGTTACCAGCGCAGGAATGATGCCGACGGCAAAGAGATAGCGCCATCCGAGATCGCCGGTTCCAAAATTGAAAAGCCCGCAAAGCATGCAGCCGACGCCGAAAGAGGTTCCCAAAGCTGCCATCGACCAGGCTCTTTGTTTTCCCGGACGCGATGTTTCGCCCAGCATGACGGCACCCAACGCGATTTCCCCGCCGATGCCGAGTCCGACTGCAAATCTGCAAATAGCCAGTTGCCAGGTCGTTTGTACCAGTGCGCACAGACCGCATGCGAGGGCGTAGAGAAGAATTGTCAGACAGAGAGTGTTTTTGCGCCCCAGCTTGTCTGCGACAAAACCAAAAAAGACGCTGCCAATCGCCCAGCCCAGCATGAAGCAAAACAGAATAGACGAGCCGTGCCAGCCTATCTGTACGGCATCTTTGGTAGCCAGTAGTTGGCTCACCGCCGGATACATGGCAATGAAATAGATTGTCGCGTCCATGGCGTCGAAGCATTCTCCTAGCCAGGTCGCGATTAAGGTAGGCAGATACGCTCCGCGTGTTTTAACCAATAGGACGCCGTGGTCTCGCAAAGTGCTTGACGCCATATGTTCTCTCCAACTTTTCCTCGCTCCGAACAAGGTAGTCAAGTGAAGGCAGCCACGCCACACGGTTATCCGCAGTTTGGATTAATTGTCAAGAATTGCGGTCGTAAAGACTCAATTCCAGGGCGAAAAGGCAGGCGAGTCGCGGCCACGCGGCGAAGGCGGGGTTTAGATTATTGAGTGCTTATGCAAAGCGACGTAGTCAGGGATGCTGTTTTCGGCTGTTAGCCATATAATCTACGTGTTTGCTGGCGCGGCAGTTTTTAGGAGTTTTTTGATGAGTGCACCCGGACATCGCGACCCCTCTCAAGGTTGGCTGATTTTCTTCTTTGTTTGCTTCGCGATGGTGGTCTTCGGGATTGGCGTCTTTGCCAAATTCACTTACGACGTCAACGCGCCAGAGGTCACCACGTCAGGTGGCGGCGGGCACTAAGTCTTTCTTCCGCATCCAGACTTTGCGGGCTTAAACCATTAATGAAATCTGCGCTCGCAATAGGGCGCGAGAAACTTCAATTTTGCTCTCAGCTCACTTGGAATTTCTCTGGAAGAGAGATCCAGAATCTTCAGGTTGGGAAGTTTGTGCAGACCTTCTATGACTGCCTCGGTAATAATCGAGTCTTGCAGGTCAAGCTCTTGCAATGATTTTGATTTAGCCAGTCCGTCAAACAAGGCTGGGTCAATCTCCGTGCCTTGCTCTATCGACAATTTGCGCAGCCGTGGAAGAGTGCCTATTATTTGATAGTCGATTGGCTTGAGATTTTGACAGTTTCGCAATTTTAAATCTTCCAAGTTGGTTGAGCCTTGCAAAGCTTTCAGAACAACTCCGACCTTCGGCATCTCCCCCAGGGTCAGCTTTTTGAGTGATTTTAATCGGGAGAATTTTGCCAGTGACCCTACTGATACATCTGTCGACAAAAGACCCAGTGATGTGAGGCGGGGTAGCTTCTCCAAGAATTTTAGTTCTGTATCTCCAATTCTCGACTTATCAAAAGAAAGCTCGTTCAAAAATCTGTATGTCGAGAAATCTTGAAAGTATTTCAACTTTGGCGCCTGCGTGTTTTCAAATACTATCGCCCTAACTTCGTCAGTCTTAAAACGTTTGAACAGGTTTGGCACCATACTCAAAGCATAGGAGTTAGGGTAAAAAACCAGTGGACCCTGCCACGCAATTACTACCTGTCCATCTGCCTGAAACTTGCTCTCTGATGGTGTTTCTAGCGTTCCTATGTTGGCAGGAAATTCGAAATTGCGAATTTCGTTTCCACTTTCGATTTGCCTTTTTTTCAAAAACGGCGCGGCAGACGTGTCCGGCCTATCCACCGTGTACAGCTTGTCCGGCGTGTGCAGTTTGCCCGGACTGTGCGGTTTTGTCCTACTGATTGGGTCGGCGCTGAAATCATCAAATAGCATACGGTTTCGCTTTTCATACATTGGTGAGATCGTTACGGTCTCAACCCGGTGTCGTGAGCTCGAAATTGGCTGGACTGATTGCACCCAAAAGTACATGGCCAATCCGGCGGCAATCGCTGTTGTGGACCCCAGGGTGATGATCGCAGTTTCTTGTCGAGTGCCTTTTATTTTCTCGGGGGTCTTTGGTTTTATTCTCAGCTGATCGTTTAACTTCAAGCGCATCAGACTTTCACACACATGACCAGCAGTTGCAAAACGTTGTTGCGGATCTTTTGCCAGCATTGTTTGAACGATGCGCTCTAGTTCATCAGGGAAATCTCTGCCCAGAGACGCTTCTCTGAGCGTTGGAGGAGCAGCATTTACGTGCAGGCTTCGTATTGAATCTGTTGTTTCGGCAGAAAATGGAGGGCGCGCCGTTATGGCTTCATAGAGCGTGCATCCGAGTGAATAAATGTCACTGCAGTGATCTACTTTCTTCCCGGTGAGTAGCTCTGGGCTCATGTAAATTGGATCTTCTTCCAAATCTGCTGATCCGAATTCGGCTGGACGAGCGCCGTGAATGAGCTTGGCGTTTCCGAAATCCAGGAGCTTGCACTGCAAATTTCCCTGTTGTCCTGTGAGCATTATGTTGCCGGGGTTAACACCTCCGTGCACAATGCCTTTCTCATGCGCATCTTGAAGCGCCCAGCAGAGGGGGATAAATACTGAAAAAATGTCATCGTACGTCAGGCGTCCACATCTTTTCAAATACTGCGAGAGAGTTTCGCCCTCTATGAATTCCATGACATAGAAATGTTGCTTGCCGTCTAGCAAGCCGACCTCCACTGTCTTAGCAATGTTTGGGTGGTCAAACTTTTCTGCCGCGCGGACTTCTGCCTGACAGCGATACTCAAAGCTATCGCTGGAGCCTGAGGCAAATAGTTTCAGGGCAAACTGTTGGTTTAGCTCAATGTGCTGAACCTTATACACAGCACTCGTCTTGCCTTTGCTAAGGCAGGACAGGATTTGATATTTGGCGCCGATCACGGTCTCGGGCGGCAGGACTTCGAGTTGACGGGCTGTGTGCGCAACCTTCGATTGGGGTTGAACGATCAAAGCGTTCGCTTCAGCAGTCTTTGGATGCGTAGTTGCAGTTGCCTGCTCTTCGACAAGTTCTAACGACTCAGGCTCCGAGAACGAATCCTGCGTTTTTGCTTCATCGATTTTCTTCTGCGGGGTTCTGTCCGGCACAACGGACTCCGAGATCTAACAGACCTATTCTAAAACATGTTTTTGTAGGGGCGACGCCATGCGTCGCCCGGTGCTCGTCGATAACTATTGAACCAACCGACCGCCGACGTCCTCAACACTCTTCTTCAAAATCGCAACCCTATCCTTGCCGGAGGGGCTGTGATCTTCGATCCAATCGCCCAGTGCATCAATTGAAGTAGCGCGAACGAAGGACGTTTCTAATTGCAAGTGTCCCTGCTTTCCTCTCCAGCAAAGCGTCTGGTCGTCTGATGGAACGTTCATCATGAAGTCTGTGACGTGCACCGGAGCCACGCATCCATCGATGCTTCCCTGGATGATTAATAGAGGCAAGTGCGGAGCAAGGAGTTTTCCGAGCTTGGCAGTTTTGTCCACAAAATCATCAGTCGAAACGAGATCGGCAAGCGAGAGTTCCGTAACCATGAGCGGATCCATCAACAGCTCATCAACGACTTCCTTGCGCGGCGAGACGAGCTTCGTCAAAAAGCCGTGCAGCTTCACCTTGTGCCCCTTGTTAATCAGAGACGCCAAGCCCGCTTTAATGTCGGAAGGCGAAATGTACATCTTCGGATTCACTTTGATTGCCGGTGCCGAAAGTACCAGACCATCAACGAGATCGTTGTGCTCGCCGGCAATCTTTACGCAGAATGTACAACCAAGACTTTCGCCGAGCAGTATCACGGGCTTGCCAGGATACTTCGCACGCACTGCCTGAGTCAAAAGGACGAGCTCATCATAGCTTTTGTGATGGGAGACTTTGTGGCGATTGTCAGTTGGTGTGCTGAATTTGTTGTCGTCATCATAGTGGCAGCGTCCAAATCCGCGCATGTCGCAAGCGACGAAACCGATTCCCGACAGTGCCATTGTTCTGGCCAGGACTCTATAGCGGCGTCCGTGCAAGGTCAGACCGTGTATACCGACAATGACCGCTTCGGGCTCTTTTCCTGCCGGCATCCACTCATATGTAGGCAGACCGCAGGCTTTCGTGAGGTCGGTGTCTTCAGCGTAGGTGAACTTCGCCAGTATGTCCGGGCTGACGGTGTCAGTCATTTGGGCCGGAATGGTCATCTCCGAAGCGTTGCTTGAAAATTGCACCGCCGGAATCGCAAAAAGGCTCAAGAGAGCCGCCGTGACCACCTTTTTCTTGGAATTCACGCCCGTTCTGTTCATTTTCATCCGTCCATTAAATGCCCGCGGGCGCTTCACGCCCGGGTTTCCCAGCCATCAAGCGTTAGGGTAGCGCGTTTTGTCAGGATGATGATTAAACAGAGTTCGGCAAACCCAAACCGGCTGGCGCTAAACACTAAATCATTCGGTGCTTGATAACGTCGCTCTATCAAGGAGGGGTATAGTTGATCAGATAGTTGAAACACCAGAGATTCCCGTATTTCAAAATCCAGGAGCGGTTATGGCCTTCGAACTCACCAACGTCAAAGAGAATTCGATTTACGCTGTTGGAACGATAAAAGATGCCTGGATTCTTACGGCTAAGAATTTTTTTCCGCTGTTTATCGGTTGGTTTCTCACTTTGGGCGGACCACTCCTGGTCACTGCGGTTTTGACATTGACCGGTTTAGGTATCGATAAGATGCTGCTTCATTTTCCAAAAGGCGGCGGCCCCTTCACGTTGATTGGACTCATGTTTGGAGTCATTGCCATCGGATGCTTTTGGGCTGGCTGGGCGAAAATCGCACTCAAGGTTGCTCGTGGCATTCCGACAAAAGCCAGTGATGTAATTTGTTCTCCCGGACAAATGCTTTCCGGTTTAATTGCATGTGCCATCACTGCGTCACTTATTGGCATGGGTTGGTGGCTGATCATTCCTGGATTTTTGCTCGCCATAAAATGGCAGCTGGTGCCTTATTTCATCGTCGATCAAAATTGCGGGCCGATTGAAGCAATGAAACGCAGCTGGCATGCAACCGACAATTCTATTTTTATTCCGATGGCAGTTGTGTCGCTCGCCTTTTTAGGATTGAGCGCTGCCAGCGGTTTCCTTATCATCGGTCCGGTCATCTGCAACATGGCTCTCGCTGTCGCTTCCGCCATCATCTATGCACGCTGGCTCACAGATGAAGAAGCTCCGTTCAACAAAGCAGGGCTGTTGGAAGATCATGATGAGTAGCTAGGTTCCATGACTTGGGGCTAAATGCTTGCTTGCGCACGTTGAAGCGAGAAATAGACGTTCAATTCTATTCAAAAAGTTTATTCATTTGCGGATTTGGTGCTGGTGAGATGCGCATTAAGAGTCGTCTTGTGAAACCTGCATATACTCCATCCGGCGTGAAAACGGATTGTATTTGAATACTGCTATTGCCAAGCTCAAATGGTACAACGACAAAGTTTGATCCAAGAGAATTTGCCGCTTGAAGAACAGCAGCCGTAAACTTTGGGTCAGCGCTTGGACGCACTACTTGAATGTTGCGAATCACTTTATCTTTTGTCAATTCGTACTTTATTTCACAACTAAGTGACTTTAATTTGCTGAATTGCTCCTTGCTAATCATTTTCAGTTTTGAATACATGACGCGCTCGATTTGAGCTTGTATCACTATCTCCTGATCTCGGAACGGGCTTAGCAGATCTGAAGGAAACTGCGCGCGTTCATTTATCTCTCTTTTATTCACCCCAAGCGGAATTGGATCACAGATGCACGGATAGCGGTCCTTAGGAATCTTCTGGGGCCAAGAAGGATCAAACAAGTCGTTGTCTTTCGAGGTCTTTTCGGTGTCGGCAAAAGCGCGTAATGTCTGCAATTGCAGACAGAAAACTGCCATGAATACTGAAACGCAAAATCTTGTCAATTACCAAGAACCTTTGCTGTCAATTTCCGGAATCTTCCGACTCGTGTTCTAGTCAGAATCCCTAATTCCATTTAATCACAACTTAAGTCCAAAACTGAATTCAGATCTCTTTGTTATCGAAGTGCTATTTCCGGCACATTCTGGAAATATGATGATTGGATTGTTCTGCAATGACTGCACTTCTTTAGTTACGATTCCGCGAAAAACCATATTCTCGCTTCCTTCTATTTTCAATAGCTCAATTTCTCCGAGTCGGCGAATTCGATAAGTGATGATGCAGTGCAATCTCGAATCGTCTCTTAACAGCGGTTCCATTTGTCTGTATATCCGCATGTACAGTGTTTCCGCTATTTTCTTGTGCCATTCGTCCCAGGTTGCTGCAACAGGAGACGTTGATGTAGATGCGTTCGGAATCTTTGTCTCCGCACTAATCGGCAATTTGTCGTCTGAGGTCAATGCGAACTCAATTTTCACGGTATCACCTTGGAGGTGCTGTGGAAATTGCAGTAAGTTACTTCCTGTCATGGACTCGACCTTAGCCTTTACCTGAGACGCGAAATAGCCGTCGGAGCGGTCATCGGTGTGAAGGTCAATGATGCTGCCATCTCTTTTGATTTTGAAGGAAACTCTGCAAATGGAAAAACCACCTTTTGATTCTCTGAAATCAATGTCTCTGACTTTCTCGTGAATTTTGTCGATGATCGACGACTTCCATTTCTTGGAAGCCTCGTCTCTTGCTGGCGCCAATGTTTCCGCGAAAACGCAGATGCAGGAAAAGACAAATGTAGCGGACGCAGCTATTACCAATATTTTGCGTTTCACAATTTCGTCCCTTGCAGACCGGCCACCACGTAGTTTATCGCGATTGCCTGTCTGAGGCTAATCCCGATTGCCGGTGAAGCGTCCGGCAATTCGTAGCCTTTGAGTTGTCCTCTGTCGAAGTGCGCCATCATGTGCATAACATAGCCTTTGCCGAATGGAAACACTACCGCAAGAGCTCCCAATTTATCAGGATCTTCTTGTGCAAGTGTGTCGCTGACCGCGAGCACTCTAACTTTTTCTTTGTTGAAAACTCGAATCAAATGACAATGAATGTCCATTTTCCAGGCACCATTGGTGACGGCATGTCGAAAGAGCGCCGGATCTTTTCCGACAATTGATGCTTCGTACATCTTTTGCTGGTTCGTCGCGCCATTCCAGGCGATAAAGCCGGGGAATACATGTTGATTCAGTCTATCGATCATCCAATCGGTGGTGAGAAGGTAGCCGCCTTTGATCACGAAATCGCGAATCTTCATACCTCCATTCCATGAGAGATTATTCGGACCGCAGTCGATGATTACCACTTGAGCATTGCTCAGATCGTAACTATCAAAAGCCTTCTTGCTCATTATCTTGTACGGCAAATCGAGACTTTCCAGAGTCCGCTCGGCCTGATCGTACTTATCCGATATGACCACAAGGCGCTCGGATTCCATAGCGCTTGTTTGCAGGCTGAACCCCGGATGAGTCTGTTCCAGCCAGCCTCGATAGGTCTTGGGTGGCGCCATGCTGGCGCGTCCAGGAAGCGCCATGCGCGGAGTTTCGATCGGACCTTCGTACTGTGCTCTACCCTGCAGCGGAACGCGGACGCTGGTGGTTGGATTTGCTTCAACTGGAACCGGTGATGCTTCGGTCGGGTTTGGTAATGCCTTGAGCTCAGTCGTTTGTGCCAGGGCTTTTCCAAAACACAACAATGTGAAAAATATTGCTGTAACGCCAAAAACCTTCCACCAGATTTTGTTGGAAGTTCTGCTTGTTCGTGTTTTCAAATGTTTCTGTTGCAAGATTTGCACCAAATTCAAATG
>JBGAVL010000236.1:0-9976 GCA_044228145.1 Obscuribacteraceae bacterium (SeqCode) | reverse complement strand
AGCCCGTCTTACAGGCAAATTATTGAAGAGAAAGAGCGTCTAACCAATCAGGTAAACGAACTAGGCGTCGAACATCGCTTTATCAAAGCCGATCTGGACGCAGCTTACTACACGCGCGATTCAGCCCTGGAAAGCGGTGAGAAAGGCGGTGCCGCTTTAGCCGGGGAGAAAGAAGTAATTTCGATACAGGGGAAATTGAGCGAAAACGAAAAGAAGTCAGCTGCAGTGACGGCGCGACTGAATGAAGTGACGAAAAAAGTCGAGCGGGCCGAATCGTCCCTCCAGTCCCTGAAGAGTGGTCTAGACAAAGAAACCAGCCATCTGGCTACTCTCAAAGAACGCATAGCAAAGCTTGAAAGCAGCCCTGCCGCAATTCAGCAAATCGTTGTAACAGGTCTGGGCGAGTACGAGAGAGTGGACCGCTGCACGACCTGCCATCAGGGCATAGATCGTCCTGAATTTGCCGGCGCCGAAAAACTTGTCTTTCGCGCTCACTCCAACCACGAGAGGCTGTTTAAATCTCATCCCATCGACAAGACCGGTTGCACCAGCTGTCATGACGGGCAGGGACGGGCGCTCAGCGAGAAAGAGGCGCATGAAGGAGACAAGCATTTTCACACGCCCATGCTAAAGGGAAAGATGGTGCAGGCCTCATGCGCGCGCTGCCACGAAAATGCGCCCCTGGTTTCGACAGCGCCGGTGGCGGCCGAAGGCGCGGCAATCTTCGAAGAAAAAGGCTGTGTGGCTTGCCATAAAGTCGACGGATCTCCCTACATCACAATTCCTTCGGTAAAACTTGGTCCCGACCTTAAGGCGATCAAAGCTAAAGTAAGGCCGGAGTGGCTGGTTGCCTGGATACAAGATCCCAAGAAATTTGACGAGCGCACTTTAATGCCTCAATTCGGCGAGAAAGGAAAGGGGCTAGCCGAGGGCGAGGCCGTCGCTCTGGCGTCCTACCTGACTTACAGCTCGGGCGATCTTGCTATCTCGCCTGCCGCTTACGAGTATGCCAACAAGCACGGCTCCACGCCTGAGACGGTATCAAAAGGCAAGCGCCTCTTCGAGAGCAAAGGCTGTCTTGGCTGCCACGACCAGGGGCCCAATCGAGCAGCAGGCCCCAGACATCTGAGGCTGGACCGTCTTGGTGAAAAGGTAACCAAACCCTGGGTTTATTCATGGATAGAAAATCCCAAGGCCATGTCCGAGACCACCATCATGCCTAGATTTCCGTTGTCCAAGGAAGAAATATCCTGCCTCGGAGACTACCTTCTCACGTTGAAACTTAAGGACGTCAAACCAAAGAGAGATATTGCTCTGGAGAATGCCGTTGCTTCCAACGAAAATATCGACAAAGGCAAATCGCTGATAAAGAAATATGGCTGTTACAGCTGTCACAACATTCCCGGTTTCGAGCGCAACCTGGAGAGAGTCGGCCCGGAATTGTCGGATTTCGCCGCCAAGGACGAAAACTTGCTTTTCTGGGGCAACAAAGACGTTGTGCCTCATGAGAAGCGCAATTGGTACACCTGGACAAAGGCCCGACTCGACGAGCCGAAAGCATTCGAGACCGATCGTATTGCCGCGATTATGCCAAACATGCATTTATCGCCTGAAGAGACCGAGAAAATGCTCGTCTTCTTGAAGACGCTCAGCAGCGAGCGAACCATTGCCAAACAGCACCGCCGATTGCTCAAGCAGGGCGAGAAAGAGCTGATCACAGGTCACCAACTGATCGATCATTACGGATGCAACGGCTGCCATTCCGGATATGAGCCGGAAAAGAAAGTGCTGGCCGGGGGTTTTCATAGCGAGCCCCAGGTCAAATACGGAAAGCTGGCGCCCAATCTCGGACCGGAAGGCGACAGAGTCCGCGCCGACTGGCTTTCCGACTTCCTTGATGCGCCATACGTCATGAGACCATACTTGCCTGCGCGCATGCCCGCATTTCCATTCCATGGAGACGACAAGCAGTCGCTTGTCAATTATTTCAAGGCCTCGGGACTTGATCCCGCTCCTTCCGGCCGACGAGAAACAGCTGTTTTATCAGCACAAGTAAATCCGGAAAGAGGCAAGCAGCTGCTTGCCAAAAGGCAGTGCGTCACCTGCCATATGGTCGGCGGCAAGGAATTGCCCGCAGCCAGCCCTGTGCGCTGGTATCACGATATGAATAAAGCGCGCCTGCTGGCGCCCGATCTGGCATCGGTGTCTAGAAAGCTCAATCCTAAGTGGGCCAATCGCTGGATGGCAAATCCGCATGCCATCATGCCCGATACCACAATGCCAAATGTGGTCCTGACAGACGAAGAGTCGTCGGCGATCCGCATTTACCTGAGCCAGGGACAGGGCCAAAAATCTAATACAAGCAGTGTGAAATAAACGGGGGCCAAGAGCATGAGTGAGAACCAAAAGGCTAAAATCAGCCGCAGGAGCTTCCTGGCCGCAGGCGGATTATTTAGCGCGCTGGGACTGGGAGCGGCCTACTCGCTTGCCGATGGCACTGGAATGCTCGAATCATTAGAGCCGGTGGAGGCAACATTTGTCGAGAATCCGCTGGATTACTATCCGAAACGCGGCTGGGAAAAGCTCTATAGAGATCAATACGCCTACGACTACAAAGCTCGCACAATTTGCGCTCCCAACTGCACCCATTCATGCGATACGACCGTCTTTGTAAGAGATGGTGTGGCGGTCAGAATCGAGCAGTCGTACAACACGCAGCTAGCCGATGTGGATGTCTCTTGGAACCCGCGCGGTTGCCTGAAGGGCTTCACTATGATCAGGCGATTTTACGGTCCAACCAGAATTCGCTATCCCATGGTGCGCGTCGGATACGCGGAAAAATACACCCGAAAGGATGGCACCACTGGCATGAAGCCGCTGCCGATCGAACGTCGAAGCGGCATGAGAGGTGACGGCAAGTGGGTGAAAGTAGAGTGGGATCAGATTTACGAGCTTATCGCCAGAAAGATAATCGAGATTGCCGAAGACGAAAAAAACGCCTTTGTCGATCCTGAGACCGGACGCAAATTCGATCCGATGAAGCGGGTCCATATTTATCCAGCCATCCGCGCAGCCGGCATGGTCACCCGTCACTCGGCAGCGTCGCGCTTTTCCTCGACGCTCGGCTCGATGGAGTACACCGAGTACGACTGGTACGCAGACTTGCCGCCCGGGCACCCGATCACGGCAGGCTATCAAACATCGGATCACGAGGCACCGGACTGGCGCAATTCTAAGTTGGTCATGTCGATGGGCAAAAACCTGATCGAGAACAAGCTTGCCGACAATCATTTTATGACCGAGAGCCTGGAGCGAGGGTCAAAAATCATTGTTATCTCTCCTGATTATCAGCCGACCAATACCCGGGCCGACCTCTGGGTGACAATACGCCCGGGCACAGACGGTGCTTTCCTTCTCGCCGTGGTCTCTGAAATTATTTCCTCAGGAAAATTCAAAGAAGACTATGTTAGGGGCTATACTTCACTGCCATTTCTCATCAGAGAGGACACCAAGAAATACCTGCGCTGGTCAGATCTGCACGCTGACGCCGAAAAGTACGATCATTCCATTAAAGAGCGTGAGGCCAGAAAAGAAAAATATGTAGACAAACAGTGGTGGGGAGATTTCGTTGTTTATGACGAAACGGCCAGGGATTTTGTGAAAGTCTCCCGCACAGAGATCGGCAAGAAAATGACTGCTGGAAAACCAGCCTTGCTTGGCGAGTTCGATGCGACACTTGCCGATGGAAAGAAAGTGAAGGTAAAGCCTGGATTCCAGCTGCAAAAGGAATATTGCTCGTACTTTACGGCCCAGCAGGCGGCAGAGATTTGCCAGTGCCACCCGGATACTGTGCGCAAAGTGGCCAAGCTATTCACCACAATCGGTCCGGCCGCCATTCACCAGGGTGAAGGAATCAACCACTGGTTCTATCAGAATCTTACTCAAAGGGCCGCTTACCTCGTGCAGGCACTGTGTGGCAACCTCGGACAGAGCGGCGGCGGTGTGAGCAACTGGTCGGGACAGTATAAAGGCCCTAATTGCGACGGAGTCTTCAAAGCCTGGTGGAAAGTCACCCTTGACGGAAACAATCCACCCAACCCTGAATATACGAAAAAATGGATCGATTACCCACAAATAAATCCTGAACACCGGCATGTCAACCATGAAACAGGCAAGGAAGAAGTCAGTTATGTCCTGCACCATCAACCAATGTGGACGGGCTATCCGATGTCTCTGGCCGGAAGATTTCCGCTCGACCCTGTGAAAGTTCGGTGTTTTGACCGGGTGCGCCGTCGCGACGGATCATTTTACGACCTCAAGAAAATTACCGATATCGACCGTAGTCTCGATCCTGAAGGGAAAGTGACAAGCGGCTACAATTACCTGCTCAACCGGGGAAAATCGTATTGCTATGCGCCGCCCAAACTCTGGTGGACGCTGCACTGCAATTTCCTGAATCAGACGAAAGGCCAGCCTCATGTTTTGAAGAGTCTGGTCAAACAAGATTACGGTAGAGACAAAGATCTGACTGTTGATCCTAAGAATCCGGCATTTCACTATCTCGACACCATAATTACAAGTGATATGGAGATGACTTTCACTTGCGATCACTCCGACATCGTCCTGCCGGTGCCGAGCTGGTTCGAGCTTGATTATCCGGATATCAGCGTCGGACCGCCCATGCCTTTCATTCAATTGCAGCAGGGCGTGATTCCAAAAACTTGCCAGTGCAAGCAAGATATCGACCACTTCGCCAATGTACTCAAATGGATGGATAGAATTTACGAAGAAGACTACGGCCGCAAGTGTACGTATGCAGCCACCGCCTTTCCGCACATTCTTCTAGGCGACATCGACGAGGCCCGCGCCAAAGGCGACAATCAGCTGGTGGATAAAATCGTCAAGACGTGCGAGGGCTATATTCAGAAAGTACTTGATGCCGGCACGTCTACGAAGGGGCTTACTGTCGAACGCTTGAAGGAGGGGCCGGCCCGCCTGCATTTCAAGACGTATCCCCGTATTCCTTACTGGGACTGCGTGCATCTTGACGAGCCGGTGTACACCAAAACCGGACGATTCGAATTTTACAAGGAGGAGGACAAATTCCTGGCTCTCGATGAGAATCTGTGTGTTTATAAAGAGTCGGTTGAATACACACCGTACGGTCCGGGAATGCAGTGGCCCGAGGCGAAGAATTTCAAGAATCCGCTCTGGGAAAAAGGCTATCGATTCTATTACAACACTCCACACGGGCGTCACTCCGTGCATTCGTCCTGGCGCATGGCCGACTGGAATTTGATCTGGAGCAGCGACTTTGGCACCGCTCGTAATACCAATATGAGAGACTATGAATACAGCCGGGAAAACAACGGCGACCTGAGCAAGAATTTCAAGTCACCTCTTGCCGGTGAGCCTCAATTGGAGATGAATCCGGAGGACGCAGCCGTACAAAAAATCGAGCATGGAGACTATGCTCTTGTCTTCAACGATCGCGGCAGTTTCATAGTCAGAGTCAAGATCAATTCGCGCATGCGAAAAAACCAGGTAACCATCTATCACGGCTGGTGGCCCAAGTCATTTGTGAAGGGCAGCTGGCAGTCGGTGACGGGATTGTATATTAATCCAATCCAGGAGACCGACGACATGGTGCATAAAGTTGTATCCGGGCAAGTTCTCGAGGAAGGTTACAGCCCGCAAAATTGGGCGCCCACAGGAGTGAATCGCGATTGCGCGGTAGCGGTAGTGAAAGTCTCTTCGCTTGCAGAAGCGCTTGTCCTGGGGCAAAAACACGGCATACCCGATCTTGTTGAAAATTACATAGGACGACAGAGTCCAGTGCATTCCGTGAACGATCTTCCCGATGTCTGGGTGGCCAGCAATCGAACATGGAAAGCGCCGAAATGGGAAGCGAAGGATTTTTCCAAGTCCGACTTGATGAAAAAATTCGCAAGTGGCGCTGCTCAACCCGAAGGCACCTAACTGAGAGGCTTTAAAACATGAGTCGAGTTTGGAACGAACAACTCAAACGCTGGACAACCTATCCGTATGATCTTCCGGACGAGTACGACTTTCAGTGGTCAGCCGTTTTCAACATCAATCGTTGTATCGCCTGCCAGACCTGCACGATGGCCTGTAAAAGCACCTGGACTTTCGGCAAGGGGCAGGAGCATATGTGGTGGAATAACGTTTCCACTAAACCTTACGGCGATCATCCCCGAGGATTCGACGCCAAGTTGCTCTCCATGCTGCCAAAGGGAAAGACTATCTTCGAAGCCGCGCCGGAGGGCGAGCGCGTGCTCGGCTATATTCCCGATGATGTCGATTACGATTATCCCAATGCCTTTGAAGATTCGACCTGCGGCCCGCATATCGGTGCCGGACAGTTTCAAGAAATAGACGTCTCAAAGAGCCAGACACAAGACAAGCAATGGTTTTTTTATTTGCAGCGCATCTGCAATCATTGCAAAAAACCGGCATGCCTTGCCGCCTGCCCGAGGAAGGCTATCTATAAACGCAAGGAAGACGGCATCGTGCTTATCGATCAAGAGCGCTGCCGCGGCTACAAGAAATGCATCATGGCGTGCCCCTACAAAAAGACTTTCTACAATACCTTCACCAAGACCTCGCAAAAGTGCATCGGCTGCTACCCTCGCGTCGAGCAGGGTGAAACGACACGCTGCATAGCGGCATGTGTAGGAAAGATTCGCTTGCTCGGCAATATCGAAGACGAAAAAAGTCCCATCCATTACCTGGTGCATAAAGCCAAAGTGGCATTGCCTCTTTATCCTCAATTCGGCACTGAGCCTCAGATCTATTACATCCCACCGCGCTGGGTAAACACAAAATTCCTGGCCATGATGTTTGGCAACTATGACGAGGGGAAAATCAAACACGCAGTTAAGACGTATATGAACGCACGTCATGATGTTGAATTGCTTGGCGTACTGCAGCTGTTCGGAACCACGCAGCAGATCGTCGGCAGCTACGAAATCATTAATCGAAGTAATCCGAAAGAGGCGAAAGTGAGAGCCTTCGATCTAAAGGGGCAGGAACTCTTCGTGGTTCCTATCTATCCAAAAGTGGAAGTGCACCTCACTAAAGACGAACAGTTGAATATCACCGATGCCAAGAAATTAGCGTCGCTGGACATCCGTCACGACACGAATACTCCCTGGCGCAATCAGTATTGAGGAGAAAAAGGCATGAGAAGCGCGAAAGAGCCGATTCCAACACTTTTGCTGCTGGTGTGCGCATGGATCATAGCGGGGAAATTTCCTGTGCCGCTTAGTCTCACCGCCGATGCCGCCAGTGCCACTGCTCAAGGAAAACAAATGGCGGCGCCAAGCCCGAGCGTGAAGCACGGACAGGCTGTTTCTTCAGGCACCATCGAGATGCGCCAGACTTCAGCTTCCGGAACCGAGGTGCTCGACCCCATGCATCGGGCATGGTCATCAGCGCCCGCTGCAGTCATTGCTCTTCAAGCACAGAATGTGGTCCCCCCCTATGGTGGCGGGAGCATTAAGGCAGTTATGGTGAAAAGCCTGAGACTGCATTCAGGGGTGGCTTTTCGTTTTGAATGGAAAGACGAAACCAGGGACAATGACACGGTTCATCAAACCAAGTTCAGGGACGCGGTAGCCATTGAGTTTCCGCTCGGCACCACTAACGATACCGTACTGGCAATGGGTTCGCCTCACGGTCCTGTAAATATTTGGCATTGGAAAGCTGACTGGGAGCCCGATGCTCCGGTTATGAACGAAAAACCCTATGAAAAGGATGTGGACAGCCCATCAATTGGCTCTGCGCGATCGCTCTACAGGCGCTTGCATGTTGACTCTCCGCAGGAGTCCAATACCGCTCAAGGCGCAGGTGGACCCGCCAGCGGCATGTACAATCTTTTCCCGCAGTCGGCGCACAAGAGCCCTGTTGAAGACATCGTCGCAATTGGTATCTCGTCTGTGACTACCAAGCCCGAGCGATTCCAAACCTTGAAAGGAAGAGGTATTTGGCAACAAGGCACCTGGCATGTGGCAATTTACAAGCCACTGCCGGACAAAAGCGATGACACATGCCCCCAATTTCTTTCCGGCAACTCGATGAACACGGCGATAGCAGTCTGGAATGGAGCCAGTCAAGATCGCAACGGCATGAAATCACTCTCGAACTGGACGACGCTCAAAGTACGATGAGCGAAGGGTTCATCTTCTCTCTATAGCATTCTTAAGACAATCAAAAAAAAGAGGACTGGCAAATGACGACAACTGCAATCGACACGCTAACCAGCCGTGCATTGCTTTACAAGCTAATTGCCACAGGCTTTGACTATCCGACCGAAAAGCTTTTGATGTCCTTATCCACGGAGGAATACTTCGATGGATTCGTCGAAGTAGTTATGCCTCTGGGCGGGCGTTTGCTTGAAATCACAAAGGCAGCCCGCAAGAAGGTCATACAGGAAGCACGACTGGAGAAATTGGAAGCGTTCGAGATCGAGTACAACAGAATTTTTCAGTTGTCTCACGTGGACGCCTGTCCCCTCACCGCCAGTGAGTACTTGAAAGGCGAGAGCCGTCAAGCAATGGCAGTTGCCCAGTTGAGGGGTCTGTATAGAAGCTTTGGAGTGACGACGCGCCCGGCGCGCGAACCGGATCATTTGAGTATTTTGTGCGAATTCATGTCTTTACTGTGCGCAAAAGAGTCGCGCGCTCACAATGCTGGTGTTCAGCAGAGAGTCGATGACTGTGTGGCTGCTCAGACAATTGTGATTGAGGATTATCTAAGCTTCGTGCCTCTACTTCAGAAAGCAGTCAGCGCTCACGCACGAAAAGAATACTATCTATGGATGGCGGCCATGACAGTTGAATTTATCGCGCTGGAAAGAGAGTTGTTTCTACTGAGCACAGGCTCGCACAACCGATAAGGAGACGACCATGGAGCAGTTCATTCATATTCTTACGGCGCCGGACAATATTCCGATTTCAGCAATGGTGATAATCATCGTCTGGGTTTTATATATTTCGTACCGGCAAGCGACCGAAAATGACCGGATGCTGGACGAAGGACGATTTGACGACATGGTTGAGCACATGAAGATGTGACTCGACAGGCAAGGAAGAGGCAATGAAAGTTTCATTCATGAAGCAGGCGAAGAAAGAGGAAGGATCGATTAGCTCTTTTCTGTCGTCCGCGAGACTAACCGTGGGACTGATTGCATGCCTGGTCGCTCTTTCAATTGCCGGTGCGTGCTTGCCGCAGATAGGCCAAACCGATCGTGCTTTGGTCTCGAGCAGGGGATTTGCAACTACTGCTCCCATCGTTGCGTTTTTCGGATTGCATGACGTCTTCAACTCCTGGACTTTCATCGCATTCGTGACCGCGCTTTTTGTTAACTTGTTCGCCTGCACGGTTCTGAGAATGCCAGCGAGAATTCGAACTCGTTTAAATAACGACGACTTTTTGAATTCCTCCGCAGTGGCGTCCCTGCGTGAGTCTGTCACAATTCACTCGCCTTGTTCAGCACAGAGCGTGTTGGAGTATTTAAGCGGGTACATGAAAACGCTTGGATATCGAGTGATCGTGAGGGGAAACTCCGCCATTTTTCAAAAAGGCTCAGCCGGATGGCTGGCGGCTCCCCTTACCCACTTGGGCTTGTTTGTTCTCCTGATTGGAATCTTGATTTCAACACTTTTCTCTTATTCCGGAATGCTGTATCTGACGGAAGGAGACAAAATATCGCTCCGCGCCTGGGTCAGACAAGCCGGGCCGCTCGCCAGCGTATGCGCAATGCCGGTCACGCTTCTTTCCACGAGAAAGGAAGTACATGCCGGTGGAGAACCCAAGCAATGGATCAGCCAAATATCTGTTGTCGATAGAAAAATGCAAACTCGCATAGGAACTTTCTCTGTAAATCATCCTTTATCAGTTGAGGGAATCGACTTCTATCAAACCGACTGGAAGGTCGTTGCGGTTACTCTGAGCA
>JBGAVL010000235.1:274-10028 GCA_044228145.1 Obscuribacteraceae bacterium (SeqCode) | reverse complement strand
GTTAGCTAAGGCCGGCGATAAGAATCAAAGATACAGAACCGCAACTGCAAAGTGCCTCTTTACCGGGGCACTTTGCATTTTGGGACGGCCGCGATTTTAGATTTGTAACAGGCATAAATTGGCTCAACTACCCGATTTTCTACACTCCAGCGCTCTTCAGAATCGCTCAAGTGCCAAGCCCTATGGGGTTTTTAGGGGATTTTTGGTAAAATACGGTGTTTACCGCTTCAGGGCGGTCCTAATCCGGCGTCAGCAGCAAGACAGAGTCAAAAGGATAGTAATCGTGCCTCCCGTGCCCCCATCGGTCAGAGTTCGAATAGCGCCCAGTCCAACCGGGCACCTGCATTTGGGCACAGCCCGAACAGCGCTCTACAACTACCTCTACGCCCGCCGCAATAAAGGCGCGTTTATTTTCAGGCTTGAAGACACCGACGAGATGCGCTCTCAAGACAATTACACCGATGACATCATCGACGGCTTGAAGTGGCTCGGGCTCAATTGGGACGAAGGTCCGGACATTGGCGGTCCATATGCGCCTTACAAACAGACCCAAAAAATAGATCATTACACTGAAGTGGCCAATAAGCTGATCAACAGGGGTTTTGCATATTTCTCGTATGAAACTCCCGAAGAGCTTGCCGCGCTCAAGGAAGCTCAAAAGGATGACAGCACCGCGCATCGCTACGACAACAGCCACCGACATCTGACCAAAGATCAAGTGGAAAAATATGTCGCTGAAGGCCGTGTGCCCTCAATTCGCTTCAAGATCGAAGAGCCAAGAGTGATCTCCTGGCACGACAACATAAAAGGTGAGATTGCCATTGAGGCTTCCGTCCTGGGCGGCGATATGGTCATCGTCAAATCGAACGGCGTGGCAATTTACAACTTCGCGGTCGTTGTCGACGACATCGACATGAAGATGACGCACGTCATTCGCGGCGAAGATCATATTATGAACACCGCAAAGCAGATTCTCCTTTATGAAGCGCTCAATCATCAAGTGCCGGAGTTTGCTCACGCGCCATTGATCTTCGACCTCGACAGAGCCAAACTCTCCAAGCGCAAGCACGGAGAGGCTGTGCACATCAATAAATACAGAGTGGATGGCTACATGCCGGAGGCGATGGTCAATTATCTGGCGGCCATGAGCTGGACTCTGCCGGACGGCAAAGAGTTTTTCACATTGCAGGAAGCTTGCGAGATGTTCGATCTCTACAAGATAAGCAAGAGCCCGGCTGTTTTCGATGTTCAAAAGTTGAACTGGTACAACAGCCACTACATTCGCTCGCTTCCTCTGGAATTAATCACCGAGCGTGCCAGGCCTTATTTGACCTTGCTGGAAACAGAAACCTACTCGAGTGCAGAAGTCGAGGAAATCGTTTCGAGCGTGCGCGATGGATTAACTATGCTGTCTGAAATCATGGCGGCAACCGAGTTTTATTTCGCGAAAAAGCTCGACATCAACGACGAGCTTAAAGAAAAGGCACTCTCGAAAGACACTGCAGTAAAGGTTTTGGAAGCTACTCTAAAACACCTGAGCGATCTGCCTTTCGGCGATCATGCCGGCTGCAAGGCAGTGGTCGACAATCTCGGCAAGGAATTGGGATTAAAAGGAAAAGACCTCTACTGGCCCTTGCGCGCCGCACTGTCCGGAAAAGTGCAGGGACCCGATTTAGGTTCGATCATCTCCATTCTCGGTCCAGCGCGGGTGAAAGCCCGATTGGAAGACACTCTTGCACTCTGTCCGTGTGCGTAGCGGCGAATGGCGACGCGATTGAAACGCGCGCAAATCACTGACGCACCAACAGCAGTTAAAAAGCGAGAAGCAAAATGTCTATCCAAGTATTCAATACGCTAACAGGAAAGAAAGAAGAGTTTGTCCCGTTAAACGGCAAAAAGGTCAGTCTCTACGCTTGCGGACCTACCGTCTATGACTCCAGCCACCTGGGGCATGCGCGCATGGCTATCGTCTGGGACGTGATTCAGCGCTATTTGCGCTTCGCCGGCTACCAGGTCACTTTCGTGCGCAACATCACGGATATCGACGACAAGATCATCAATCGGGCCAAAGAATTGAACATTCGCCCGGACCAGCTGGCGCGCCATTATCTCTACGAATTCTGGGCGGACATGTACGCCTTGAATGTGGCGCCGCCGGACATCGAGCCGCGCGCCACCGAGTATCTGCAGCAAATGATCCGCATGGCTGAAGATCTGGTCAAGAAAGGCAAAGCATACGAAGCAGGCGGAGACGTCTATTTCGATGTTTCTGCCTCAAAAGACTATGGCAAGCTCGGCAAGAAAAACATTGAGGATCTCAAATCAGGAGCGCGCGAACAGGTTCGTTCTCAGGATGAACTGAAAGAACTGAAACGCAATCCCGTCGACTTTGCCCTCTGGAAAAGCGTCTCCACAGATGAGGGCGAAACCGGATGGATGAGCCCATGGGGATTCGGGCGTCCCGGCTGGCACCTCGAGTGCTCTTCGATGATCAAATCCGTGCTGGGAGAAACAATCGATATTCACGGTGGCGGCGAAGATCTGGTCTTTCCGCATCATGAAAATGAAAAGGCACAATCAGAAGCGCTGCATGAGAAGCCGCTCGCTAAGTACTGGCTGCATAACAGCTTCGTCAATGTAAGCGAAGAAAAAATGTCCAAGTCACTGGGCAATTTTAAAACAATTGGCGATCTGTTGAAGGAGTATTCACCAGATACCTTGCGCTTGTTCATTTTGCAACACCACTATCGAAATCCGATTGATTTCAGCCCAGAAAGCATGAACGCCGCAAAACAGGCATTGATGCGTCTTGTACGCGCCTCGCTTTTTGCAGAAAACGAGGAAAACGGAGGTGGTTTTTATCCATCGAAGCACTACCGCTTTGATGCAAAGGCTGCGGAAGCATACAACAAGGATAAGACACTCGCCGAATTCCACGATGAATTCGTCGGCTCAATGGACAACGACTTCAACACAGCCGTTGCCGTATCTCATCTTTTTGGACTGGCCGACAAGATCTCCGCATCCAAAGATGCTGCCGAAAGAAAGCTCTGGGCGAAAGCATTGAAAGACTATGCCGGTGTACTTGGATTTACTCTTGCTGATACCAGAAGAGAAGTAGATCGCAATTCCACCCAACAGGTCCTCGCTTTGCTTTTGCAACTGCGCCAGGATGCCCGTGCCAATAAGGACTTCAAGACGTCCGATTTAATCCGCGACGAGCTGGCTAAAGCCGGAATCAGCGTAATGGATACTGCCGAAGGCCCTACCTGGGAAAAAGCATAAGCACTACTTGGGATAGCATAAGGCAGACCATGAAGTCGGACATCAAGAAAGTCGAAACCAGCTGCAACAACTGCGGCTCGACTGATGTCGAGCTGATTACGACGGGTGTCGAACACGAGTACGACAACACGACGGACGATGTTTTTAACGTCGTTCGTTGTCGCAAATGCGGACTTGTTTATCTAAATCCTCGTCCGGACATTTCGGAACTTGATACTATCTATCCGTCCAACTATTACGCCTACAGCCTTGAAGAAGGATATGACGAAAACCAGCGCCACAACCTCTATTACAAGTATCGCTACCAGCAAATATTGAGAGGTCTGGAAGCCTGTCTCACATTTGTCACCGCACCAGATCCGGTGCGCATTCTTGACATTGGTTGTGCGGACGGACACATACTCAACTGGTTTCAAAAAGTGCGCACCAGGCAAGTTGAAACATACGGCGTTGACATGAATGAGAAAGCGGTCGCCAAAGCAAATGCCGCAGGACATAAGGCTTACGCCGGTCGCTTCGAGGATGTGGAACTTCCTGAAAATCACTTTGATTTTGTTTGGGCAAGCCATGTCATCGAACACGTTGGCGATCCAAAAGCATTTGCGCAAAAAGTCCACCGCATTTTGAAACCGGGTGGAATCTTTTGGTTCTGGACGCCCAACATCAACTCACTGGATGCAAAACTCTTCAAGAACAAGCACTGGGGCGCTTATCACTTCCCCAGACATTGGGTTTTCTACGATCCAAAATCGGTCAAGGAACTGGCAAGACTGACCAATTTCGAACTCCTGCATTTAGAGTTTCAACCTAATGCTATCTTTTGGGTCTGGACAATGCACTCGCTCATGAAAGCCAACCCGCTTTTGAAAAACCTCGCGGACCCGCTCTTTCCGCCCATCGACTGGGCCAAGACCAATTTCGGCAACTTGATTAGAAACGGTTTCTTCGCCGTGACAGATATGGCAATAAAAGCAATTACCGGTGAAACGTCAAACATGGGCGTGGTTTTCCGAAAACCCAATTCCTAAATTGGAACCAAAGATTATTGCCAAAACTCTCAATAAAATGTGCAGTGAGTTGGCACTCCTTTCAACCTTTCCGTCATGAACTTCGAACCTACTACATTGGTTTCGCCAGGAGCATATGGTTCAAATACAACTCGGTGATTCGGCCAGTCAAATGTTACTCTCTTGAACCTTGTAAATGTAGCGTTTCCGATCACACCATATGGAGCGGTGCTTCCTTGTTTTTTGTCGGGCACCGGCTCCAGAAAGACAAACGGATTTTTCAGGTTGTGTCCACCGATTTTCAAATTTCTAAAATCTGCGGCACGCCAATCAGCACTATAGCCCCAACCTGACACCGTCTTAATATCATGCAAGGGGATTGGGCCAGGCAAGAAAGAGCTCTGGACCATGGAATCGCAACTACCTGTGTCGAAAATGAAGGGAATTTTCCGAGAGTCTCAGTTTTGAAATTTGCAGCTCGCGTAACCTCACAAAATCACCGGGAAGAGCTACTTTACGCGGTCCCCACTGACCCTGCATTTGTCCTATCTTGTCGGCTTTCTCAGCTATTTTTACAGCTACCACTGTGGTACTAGACCCAGTATCGACAACTGCATCAATTTCCTTCTCTTTGCCGACTTTCACTTTAACTACGGGCTTACCTGAAGCACTCATTTTAAATGGAATTCTTACTGGCAACCCTTCATCAATCCTAAAAATGTCAGCGAAATACGAGAAGTAATCAGGGAAAAAGTCGCGAAGCATCAGCCTTCCCCCCAGTTCGCCCGTCCCGATGCTAGCAGTACAAAAACGCCACACCAGCAAAGTCAAACACAATAGTGGAATGCCAATTAATAGCCAGATGAATACGGCTTTCAGCTTTAGTTTGGACTGCATGATTCAAGATCCCTTCTACGTGTCGTTTCTATCGGACGCTCCTTGCAGGAGCCACTGCGCGACGCCATCCTATCTGCGTGATTCTGTACAGGACATGCGGCTTTAGATGATGACCATCTGCTAGCGCAGGATGCAGAAAATCATCACCAGGATCGCGTCGCATCGATATTTTTTCCATCACGCGAATTGATTTTGTATTGAGCACTGCGGTAAGCGCAACAATTTCGTTTAAATTGAAACGTTCGAAACCGTCTCTCAGAACCTCTCTTGCGCCTTCTGGAGCATAGCCTTTACCCCAAAATGGTCGTGCCAGTCTCCAGCCAATTTCCACACACGGCATGAAGTGCGCTTCAAAAGATGGACGACCCAGCCCGATGAAGCCGATAAAGTTTCCCGCTTCCTTCTCCTCGGCCGCCCAGAAACAGAAGCTATCTTCGGCATAGCGAGCTTTGATGCGCTCGACCATTGCAGAGGTTTCCTCCCGCGTCATTAGTTTCGGAAAAAACTCCATGACGTCCGGATCAGCATTCAGTTCTGCAAAAGGCTCGAGATCGGAATCTTTCCACGTCCGCAAAATCAGTCTTGGTGTCTCCAATTGCACGAAATCAACTCCATTATCAAACGATCAAAACGCCCACTAGGCTAAAAAGGGCAGATACATTAACCGACTGGAACAAGACTAGTTATGCCCAGTCTAAACAATGCTGCCCAGAGTAGCCGCAAAAGCCTCAAGAGCAGCATGGGAGGCAAAAATGTTTGCGCCGTTACTATCTTGTTATTTCTCGATGTTAGTTTGATTCTTGGCGGTACCAGATTCCTCTCAGCACGTACCCCCATCGCCGTCACGGCGGTATTACGCCTGAAAGCCTAAGCAGGCTGTCTTGGCGCAAAACCCAATCCCCGAGGTGCACTGACTTGGCAGATAGCAATCCATACGAGAGCTTTGCGATCGCGACTAACGCAAATGAGCACGCCCATGAAGCGCGGACGAAGTTGTCCGCAGACTTTGCAGACGCCCCGCTCAGGCTGGCCCAGAAGAGTTTTCAGCCTGCGCAGGCAGAGGAAGTCCAACGATTGCTTTTGGGATCTGATGATTACATTCGTGCGGCGAAAACAAGCGAGGTAAACAACAGTCCGCAAATTCAAGTTCGCGCCGGAGAGAGCATTCAGCGCGCTATAGACAATGCTCCGGCTGGCGCCATTATCAATGTCGCTCAGGGAGTTTACAGAGAAAAGCTGGACATCAGGAGAGACGGCATCACATTGAAGGCCGACGGAAAGGCAGTCATCGATATGGGTGACAAACCTCTGAATGGACCAGTCATAAACATTTCAGGACGCAAGAATGTAACCATTGACGGATTCGAAATCAAAAACGTCAATGGCGGTCAAACTCCAATGGCGATCCGCGTAGATGGAGCCAGCAGCAACATAAAAATAATCAACAACGATATTCATCACATTAAGAGCAACAAAAACGCGCACGGAGTAGGGGTCTTCGGCGATAGCGCACAACCGATAAGAGACGTCTTGATCAAAGACAATCGTGTACATGACCTGAAGCTCGGGCAAAGCGAGGCGGTCGTCATTAATGGAAATGTCGAGGGTTTCAAAATCATAGGCAATACAATTCGCGACAATGACAATATCGGCATCGATGTAATCGGAGGAGAAGGCGTCGGCAAAAAGGGAATAGACAGAGCTCGCAAAGGATTGATCGCTGGCAATGTCGTCGCCAACATCGACACTCGCAACAACCCCACATACAGAAGCATGTCGGCTGCCGGCATCTATGTAGACGGAGGCAGCGACATCACAATCCGCGACAATGTCGTGAAGAATTCCAACTATGGAATCGAGCTGGCATCAGAACGGCGCGGGTGGAACACCACCAACATTCATGTTCACGGCAATCGCATCGAAGGCAGCCATCTTGCCGGAATCAGCCTGGGCGGTGGTTCTGCAAGCAATGGTGGCGTGACGGATTCTCGCATCGAAAACAATACTCTCATTGGCAACAAGCGCGCAATCTGGAAACAGCACAACGTGAAAAACGTACATATCGGAAACAATCCGGAGCGCTAGAATCAGGTCTCAGCCTGACCGGTGCCCCTGCGCAACAGCTGTAGGTAAGCCCAGCTCCTTTCTCGCCGTTTCAATACGATCTTTGATGATGTCCTTGAATTGTGTTTCTTGCTCCGGCCAGGCAGATGGAACACAATTGATAGCCTTCGAGTAAAACTGTAATGCATTTGCAAACTGCTTATGAGCGAAATAATACTCACCTTGCCTGATTAAGATTTGACAGGCAGTGTACTGAATTTGATCATCATTGTGCAGTTTTCCAAGCCGGAACGCCTCAAAGGCAATGCCGGTTGAATACCGCATGTTTTCATCATTCTCGAAACCCCTGTATCTTTCTGCCAGACAGTTGAGAAGAACTTCCGAGTTGCCAGGATAAATCCAATTTATGTACTGCGAATCTTTTCCCCAATGGCTGACGATGCTTTGATAGACATTTTCCATGTCACTGAAATACGTCGACGGCTGAAGCTTTAGATCTGCCTCAAATAGCTTGAAAGCAGTCGCAGTAAACAGGTTAGGAGAAATCGGATTCATGGATTCACACCTGACCAGCGCTTGGCGGTAATTGGGAATCACAAAATCGCCAATCACCTTCTCGTTTCTCACTTCATGGTTGCTTGCCACCAAATAGTCGCCGACTTGGTTCATCCAATTGATCGTCTTTTCTGTGTTAGCTCCGTTTATCTGTTCGCAAACTTGAATCGAGAGCCGAGCTAAAGCTATTTCTGCAGGCACCGCTCCCTGCCTGACTACAACAGCGCAAACGAGCGAAGCAATAAGTGAGAAAGAGACGCTGCCATAAAGCCAAATTTTGTCGGTTCGATCCATCGCAATGATTGCCTCACTCAATGAAGTCAACAGCGCCAGGCTTCTCAACAATCATCATGTTCGAATTCCACGCGCAGTAAGCAGTACATTCGAGTTTCCCACTCATTGCTAGCTCGGCAGACCGGATTCGATGAAGTATGAGTTCCCTCTGCTCAGCTATGTATCCCTTGTCACCACCTGGAATACCACGCAAAAGCATTGTCTGAAAGACTAGAGATTTTCGTGATTGATCTGCGTTTAAATAATGTTCGCCCACTTCCCGCATACAGTCAAAAGCCCGATACTGAGGGAGCATCTGCGAGTGGAGTTTCCCAAGGCGCCGCGCTTCGGATGCAAATTCTAGCGCCTGCTGTATATTGTTTTCGTCAAATGGATACGTGTGCAAGGAAGCTTGATAGTTGAGCAGGTCTTCATTGTCCCTAGCGTGAATCAATATCAAAGCTATCGAGTCTCTTCCCCAACAGCGAAGCACTTGCTTATGCACGTTGAACGCATCTGCCATTCGGATTTTCTTCTCGTCAGGATATGGCGGTTCGCAAGCAAATAAAGTATTGGCGCACTTGACGTACAGATTCTCCGGTATCGGCTCCAACCGTTCGCAGCGAACCAACAGCGAACGGCAGATCGGCGCAAGAACTCGATTAATTCTATGTTCCTCATCACGGCCGGCCGCAGACTTCCTTAGCTCAGCGGCTATTAAAATGCCCAGGGTCACAGAGATGCGCGAATCCTCTCCAAAAGTGCGTTCACATACTCTGATTGACTCTTTTGCGGAAAAAATTCGAAATGGCAACTCCCAGACGCCAACAAGCGTGCCTGTCATCATCAAGATAATTACGACGACGTTGGCAAAGACAAACTGCTTCTTGCTGAAGCCCTGCAAAATAGAACCTCACTTGCTCCGTCGGGAATTGGAACAGTGCAATTGCACAAAAACGGGTCTGAAGGCTTGCAGACAGAATTGAATTATTCCCTCACCTGCTGAAAACCTATCCAAGGCGGAATGGGAAGTACATCACTGAGAACGGAAGTGTTTTTCCAGCGCTTTGGCAATTGCTAATTTATTGTGTAGCACCAAAGCACTAAATCCTTCACCGGTGGGCTCTTTCGGTAGTTTTATCCAGAGTATGTTGTTATAGTGAAGTTGTATTAGTGTTGGAGTACCCAAATGAAACGTTGCCTCAGCATCCTTAGCGTCCTTTGTGTCCTTTGTATCGGAGTGACGGTCACTGGCTGCGGAAAATCGAATGTCGAGCACTATGTCTCGAATCAGCCGGAAATTGAAGTCAACTCCAGCAAAATCAACCTGGACGAAGTCCAGAAAGCATTTTTCGAGTCGAAAGGTACCGATTTCAAGTCCTGGATGGGCGCCTTTGAAAAGCGCGTCAATGAAATCTATGACGGTGAAGAGATAGTTTCCATCGACGCCACGCGCGAAAACAATAAGCTCGTCGTCACCGGCTATATAGACAACAAGAAAGAGCCCGGCTTCCAAAAGGACGACCAGAAGCTGTTTTCAATTGAACAGACCGGCGAAGTCGTCAACAACGACATGCCCTACAAGGTCGCCAACTACGACGGGACTACCCACTACGTCGGTCACCGCAGCATTCTCGACAATCCCTTCATCCAGATGATGATGTTCTCTCACA
>JBGAVL010000235.1:0-264 GCA_044228145.1 Obscuribacteraceae bacterium (SeqCode) | reverse complement strand
TGATGAACATGTGGGGCGGTCGCTACTACACACCTTATGACCGCATGGGTCCTCTGGGCAGCCACAGAACAGCCTGGCGCTCATCGCCTCAGTACGAAACGCAAAAGACCGCCAACCAGGGCTTCATGTCCCGCTTCAAATCGAAAGCCGGCGGTGGACTGCAAAGCAAGAGCACCTTCGGCTCCGGTGGATTCTCTTCCGGCACGACTGAAAAGAGAAGAAGCTGGTTCGGCGGTTCATCCACTTCCGGCAGTTCGAGTTCTA
>JBGAVL010000234.1:0-10141 GCA_044228145.1 Obscuribacteraceae bacterium (SeqCode) | reverse complement strand
GCTCAATCTAGGCGCCTCCGTTCTGTTGTATGACTATCAGGGATACGGGCAAAGCGAAGGCGAACCATCCGTGCAAGGCATAGTTGAAGACGGCGTGGCCGCCTATGATTTCTTGACCAAAGACAAAGGATGGAAAGCCGGACAGGTAATCTCGTATGGAGAATCCCTCGGTTGCGCGGTCGCCTGTCAGATATCCAAACAACGTGACGTCGCCGCCATTGTCTTGCAATCGGGATTTGCCTCTTTGCCCGGCGCTGCAAGAGATCGCTTCATCTGGTTGAATCTGTTTCCTGACTTCACTTTCCCGCAACCACAGCTGAACAACTGCGAGATACTTGCGTGCCGACATACTCCGCTTTTGATAGTTCACGGCGTGAAAGACAATATACTGCCCGTAAAATATGCCGAGCAAATGTTTGCAGCGGCAGCCGAACCAAAGCGCCTGGTCAAGCTGAAAAACTCAGGTCACAATGATGTTTTGGACGCAGACCTGAACGAATACTTGGCTGCAATGACCAGCTTCTTGAAGGAACTCGGAGCCAAAACGTAGATCGGGACTCATTTCTAGAGAGTTGCTGCTGTCTCTTTTTTTCCTGGTATCAAAGTTTGATCTCAACACCTTCGCAGGCGAATTGAGGGACCTGACGGGTGAATACCGGAACCGATCCGAAGAGTTAAATTCATGAGCCGGTGAGGCTTTTGGGACTTGGCAATAGCACGCGGCATGATACACTAAGAATAGTTAATGTCCCTTCCAGACCCCCTCAGGGTTTTGCTGCAACCACTTCACGTGTTTGAGTCCATTTGCGTACCCTCTTTTGAGGGAGGCAGCTGCGGTATCAGAGTGTTAAAAATAGGCAGATCATTTTAAAGGCCGATCGATCTTTCAAGGAGGGGCTAGTACTTTTCAGTAATTTTTCCCGCTCTACCTGAGGGCATTGAGATTGGTCTGCAAAGATGGAATCGGGCAGCCCCCTTTCCATCAGAGACTTCAGACAGTTGCAAGCAGATTCAAAGACGGTTTCGGAGGCCTTAAGAATGTTTGGTGCATCAAAGCAGTCGGATGTATTGCTGGAATTAGTACGCAGCGCCAACGTAGTAGATGATCAAACTCTCGATAACGCGATAGCAATTTCGCAAAGATTGAATTTGCCTTTGGAAAGAGCACTGATGCAGTCCGGCAGCTTCAGCGAAGAGTGCATGCGCCCGCTTTTAGCGGCCAAACAAATGGTGGAAGCCAATACGATTCGTCTGGATACGGCAATCAATGCTATCCGGTTGGCTCAACACGATGGTATTGATTTCCAGTCCGCACTGAAAAAGATTTTGTCAGTTCACCAGAAGACGCTCGTCACGCCTTCGATGAACAACGACCTTACGGACATTCTTTTGCAGTCTCAAGTCATCAATCAAGATCAGTTCGGGCGCGCCATGCAGAAATCACTGCAAACCAAGATTTTGATAGGACGCGTGCTTGTGATCACCGGTGATATCAGCAGTTCGCTTTTCCTTTCGGCACTGCAAGCAGTGCTTCTACTGAGAGAAAAATCAATCAGCAGAGGAGAAGCTGTAGACGCCATAAAGCTTTCCCAACAGAAAAACATTTGCCTCGAGCAAGCACTTTTCGAGATGGGAAGTTTCAAAACACCGCCAGTCGGCTCGCTCAAACTGTCCGAGTTGATGCGTATGGCAGGATTGATCTCCGAAAGCGAACTGGCTGAGTGTCTCGAGATTGAGTTATTCAAGAACAAAACATTTGGCCAGGTCTTGCGCGAACAGGGTCTGGCAACCGATGAACTTCTGGAAAGTGCGATAATTTTGCAAGGTTCGGTAGCAGGCAGCGAACTCAAGGCCTACCAGGCGGCAGAAGCAATGCGCCTGATTGCCAGAGAAAACATGTTTGCCGACACTGCCATCAACAGAGTCACTCAAAGATCGCGTGGCAATGAAGATGTCCGCCTTGGCGAATTGCTGATCGAGTCTTGCGTCCTGACCAGAGATGCTGTTGAGAAGACGGTTTCCACCGCAGTCACCAGCAATGTCAAAATCGGCAAAATGCTTCTCGACGCCGGGCTTATCACCAAGAGCATGTTGCACCGCGCCTTGCGTTGCCAGTCTTTACTCAAATACGGCGCCATCTCAAGAGATCAGGCTGTCAAAATCCTCACCTGCTGCAAGCAAAAGGAGCAGACAGTCGATCAAGCCATTACCGGTCTCGGTTTGAGCGCACCGACGCGCATGCAATGGTCATGGGTATGATATGTTAGCCGGTTTGGCCGGTGAGAGCGCCAGCAATCTGCCCGATTTAGAACAATGTGGAAAATCGCCATTGTATTTCTTTTGGTATTCGCAAATTTCGGATACTGGTATTGGACGACCACACCGTTCTACTCCATTCTCGAAATAAGAGAATCGATCATCCACCACGATCTGAAGACTTTTGAACAATACGTTGATGTGGAGCGAGTTTCATCCAACATGATTGACGGCTTTTTGACGCCGCAAGTACGCTCGCGCCTTAGTAAAGGCGTGCTGGGAGACTTGCTTGGCTCAGGCTTGATCAGCCTGGTCAAACCAACTCTAATGGACGTGATTAAGAACGAAGTTGCTCACTTTGTTGAAAGCAATCAGCTGGCTTTAAATCAAGGCGCCCAACGCATTGAAAGAGGACGAAAACGATCCGAGAATGCGACCGCGCCGGCAATCGGCAGAGTACTGAAAGTGACCAAAACGAAAGACGGCAAACTTGTAGTCTCTGAGGTGCCTGCGGACTCAGTGCCTGCCAATGCAAAGATTGCGCATGCATCAGCTGCAGCTGAGCCTGCACAATCACAGGCGTCTGAAGCACCGGCAGATGCCCCTGCTGAAGAGTCCCTACCAAAACAACATTCTAGGGCGTCAAGCGGCTTTGGACTCCGAGACCTTTCAATGAAGGGAGTCACAGGCAAACTCGGTTTTGAAAAACAAGCTTTCAAAAAGGTCGCATTCATTCGTGTGAGAAAAAACGATGCCACAATCGGTGTGACGCTGTTCAACAAGCGATACGACACCAACATGCTTTTGGAATTGCGCATGGAAAAGAAAGATAATCACTGGCAGCTCGTTGAGGTTTCCAATTTCGCCAGTTTTGTTTATCTGATTATTGCGTACGAACAGGCTCGGCGCGACCGAACGGGCTAGCCTCAAGCAATTGAGGCGCATAGTATAATTTCCAAGCTTTGCTTGCCGAATGGCAGCCGGGCATTAAGCGGATCACAGAGTCTGGGGGAGAGTCCAATGTTGAAAAGGCTTAGCGCCTTAGCAATGGCTGTGCTTTTTGTTTTGACCGGTCAAATTTGCGCGCTGGCAGCGGCGCCTCAAGCGCCGGGAACAATCAACACCCCTGTCAAGGACAAATGGGCGCTGGTGGTCGGCATCAGTCAATTTGCCAATTCCTCGTTGAATTTAAAATACGCCGCCAAAGACGCACAGGATTTTCGTGACTTCCTGATCAACAAATGCAATTTCGCCGCCGATCACGTCAAGCTTTTGCAAAACGAACAAGCCACCAAAGATAGAATTCTCGACATTCTCGGCGATAGCTGGTTGCCTCGAGTCAGCCTCCCCGACGACCTCGTGGTCATCTTCATATCCAGCCACGGTAGCCCATCAGATCTCGACGTGGCTGGCGTCAACTACGTCGTCGCCCACGACACCAATCCCGACAAACTTTTCACCACAGGTATTCCTATTCAGCACCTTGCCGCGACAATCAAATCGAGAGTGCACAGCAATCGCGTGCTCGTCATTCTGGATGCTTGCCACTCCGGCGGTGCCGGTGAAAGCAAAGGGCTGGTACGCACTTCAAACGTCGATGCTTCGGCAATTGCACAAGGCACAGGACATATGGTCATCTGCTCGAGCGCCAAGAGCGAAGCATCATGGGAATCGAAGAAATATCCCAACGGGGTTTTCACCCACACTTTGATCGAGGCACTGCAGTCAAAGGGCACCAACACAAAATTGACCGACGCATTCGGCATGTTGAAGACTGGCGTGCAGCAACAGGTGGCGGCAGAGCGCGGAGTGATGCAGACACCAGTTTTGGAAATGAGCAAATGGAAGGGTGAGGATATTTTGCTTGCGGTAAAACCGACCGAGCCGAGAAAATCACTGGTTGAGATCGACGATCCAAAACCGGTTGCGCACGCAGCTCCCTCTATTCAAGCCCAGCCGCAAGCGGTGCAAGTATCGCCGGCTCAGGCATACCAGCAGTCACCGCCTCCTGTCCAGGTAGCGGCATTGCCGCCGACTGCGGCGACACTGCAAACCACACAGGCAGGCTCCAGAACTCCGGATGTTTCGGGCGCCTGGGTCGGCTCCAACGGAATCAATTATGTCTATTGGCAAAGCGGGCGCACCATCGGCTGGGATATGCAAGGTGTCACCCTGCGCGGAACGATAAGCGAAGACGGCCGGACACAAGCGTCTCAATGGACAGGAGCGAGCGTAGGCTCAGGTACTGCCATGATCGAAACGGACGCCTCAGGCAAAGCAACCAGAATGGTCTGCAACGACGGAGTAATTTTGATCAGACCGGAAGCTCTGGCCATGGCCAACTCAATGATGCAGCAAGCACAAAAGGGCGTTGGAGGAAGCATCCCCGATGTCCAGGGCAACTGGCTGGGCGCCAATGGAGTTAAGTACCAAATTTGGCAGAGCGGCTACAACTTCGGCTGGAAACTGCCCAGATTCAATGAAGTAGGCATCGGAATAATCAACCAGGACTGCAGAACCGGAACCTGCTCATGGACAGGTCCTTATGCCAGCAGCTGCACTTTTTCCTTCGAGCTGGATAACTCAGGAAGAGCAATCAGAATGCGCACCAACACAGGCGCCACAATGACTCGCTTGTAATTGATTTCTGAATCGCAGAGAAAGCCAGGTAGAAAAAATCCCAACCGTTTTAGGTTGAGATTTTAGAGCTAAGTTGGCGATACAGCGTTCTAAACAGCGGCGCCGGCAAGGTCACCGACGAATTCAACTTGGACCGCCTCTTTGATGACGCCGCGCTTGTGCGCTTCTGCAAAAAGTCTTGAAATTGCAGTGCGACCTAAGTCGCCGTAATCGACAGTCATTTCGTTGACATACATGCCGACGAATTTGTCAGCCAATTCCGGCGGCATATCGCGGGCAAAAGTCAAAGCGTATTCCAGCGCTTCTGGTCTGTGCGCCAGCGAATACTCAATTGAGCCTTTCAACAACTTAGTTGAAAGAGCAATCAATTCTGCGCCCAGATCTTTGCGAATGACGTTGCCTCCGAGCGGCAGCGGCAAGCCTGTTTCGTCGAACCACCACTGACCGAGGTCAACGATCAAATCCAGACCGAAAGTTTTGTAAGTCAATTGACCTTCGTGAATGATCAAGCCTGCATCGGCTTTTCCGTCACGAACGTATGCAGGAATTTCATCAAAGTGGACATTGACCGTCTTCAGTCCAGGCATCCACATATTCATGGTCAAGAAAGCAGTGGTGAGCTCGCCCGGGATAGCGACGGTCAAGCCTTTCAAGTCTTCTTTCTTGATGCCCGGCTTGGCAATTACCATCGGACCATATTTAAAGCCCATGCTGGCACCGCAAGGCATCAATGCATACTTATCGCTGACCGAGGGATAAGCAGCAAATGAAATCGCAGAGACTTCGTACTTGCCATTGATGGCGTCCTGATTGAGCGATTGAATATCTTTCAAGACCTGATTCACTTTCAGTCCTTGCGTATCGAGTTTGTCCTTAGCAAGGGCGTAGAACATGAACGCGTCGTCTGAATCCGGACTATGCGCAACCGTAATCTCTTTGTTCTCGAAAGACATGACAGAGCTCCTTTGTAAGCACTCAAATTGTCCTCCCGTCAGGCTTTGCGATCCTGAGGCAGAAATCATAAATAGCGCAGATCCCGCAATAGCAAACACCTATGGGTGTTTTTGGCAATTCACATTGCTTGTTAGATTTTCTCAGCAAAGTCTGACATCGCTTGTGTTAGACCAAATCGAGAAAATCTAACAAGCTGCGAAATCCGCGCCTGGGTACCATTTAGCCCCCCACTCCGGGATTGTGAAGAGGACCTGGCCGATCTCAGGTTCAGTACCTCGACGTCCACTCCATTGGCTTTGCAGTGCTGACGTTGGCGCCCATAGGCGGGCATTCGTAGATTTTCTTCAGTGTGTTGATGTCGCGCTGAGTGATGTTGCCAGGCTTAGCAAGCGCGGCCTTGCCCTTGCCAGAAAAAAGTTCGCTGGCAAACATGACGTCCGGGGGCGAATCGCTGTGTCCGAAAAGCCCTACTGCATGGCCGACTTCGTGCATCGAAACGTTTTTCAAAATGCGCTCAGGCACATCCGGTGGATAAAAGGTCGGTCGCAAAAGATAGACACGCACCTGCTGATGTCCTTGCAAGATTTGCAATCGCGTAATTCCCAGAAGCCTGTTATCAGCGAAATGATTTTCCCAGGTTATTTCAATGTCAGCGGGTTCCGTCTGAGTAGCCACCTTCAAAGGAATAAAACTGCCCCACTTTTTAATAGTTTCGTCCAAATATTTACGCCATGATTCGGGTGAGGATTGCGGCAAGCGCACCTTGAGAGGAAAACGGCTGAAACGCGCGCTGGCGATTCCAGGTGGACGCCAGATTGCCGACATATAATCGCCGGCTTTTTCATCGTATGGGATGCCCTTAACCACTGCAAAATAGTCGGTCTGTGTAATGTTCGGGTTGGTTCCGACCGGTGCCATTGCTTGAGGCATTTTGGCAGTCGGTGGTGTGACTTTCACCGCCGGCGGTGCTCCATAGGGCGGATTCGCTTGAGGCATAGTAGATGTGTAAATCGGCTGCATTGGTTGCACCGGCTGTCCATAGGGCGGATATTGCTGCACAGGTGGATATTGCGCCGGTTGATAGGGCGGCTGATACTGTGGTGGTTGCTGATACTGCGGCGGCTGAACGTATTGCGGAGCCGGGTATTGCCCCTGCGAATATTGCGGCGGTTGCTGATACTGCGGCGGTTGAACGTATTGCGGTGCCGGGTATTGGCCCTGCGAATATTGCGGTGGCTGCTGGTACTGCTGCGGTTGTTGGTACTGCTGTGGCTGTTGCTGATACTGCGGTGGCTGCTGATATTGTTGAGGTTGCTGGTATTGCGGCGGTGGTTGCTGGTACTGCGGAGGTTGCTGATACTGCTGCGGTGGCTGCTGATACTGCTGCGACTGAGGGAACTGCTGCTGCGGCGGCGGATACTGTTGAGGTTGCGGATACTGCTGTTGCTGTTGAGGGTAGGTAGACTGCGGCATCTGCCAGTTAGGTGAAGCTACTGGCTGTTGCGGCACTCCGGATGCCGGTGTTCCACCTGAGCGCCAGGGCTTGCTCTGCGTGGGAGCTTGATTGAAATTTGTTGCCGGTGTTTGTTGTTGATACCCAGTCGAAGGCGCACCAAATCCGGCTTGCTGTGCCGGCGCCTGCTGCGGCACGTAGGCAAGCTGCGGGTTGGCACCCTGTTGTGCTGGCGGATTCTGCGGGTAAGTATTTTGTGGAGCAGCAGGCGGAGGCACCGCCGCCATTTGCGGAGTCTCTGCCACGAGCTGCGGAGTTCCGCCGAAGGAAGTCGGCCCGCCTGTTGATGAGCCTTTGGGCGGATAGATATTGCTTGCCGCCTTCATAGGAATCGATCCCTGGGCAAGAGAATTGGCAGAAGGAGTCTGCCCAAAAGCACTCTTCATGCCGAGCTTTTGCTCAAGGCGAGCCAGCCTATCTTGCGGTGCCGCTTGCGTAGGGGCACCATAAATCTCTTTCTCCAGATGGTCTAGCCGATCATCCACTTCGTGCTCCGGATATGTCGAGCCGAAGGCCTGCTGCTCCAGGCGCGTGATGCGCGTTTCTTCAGGAGAAGTACCTTGTCCTGCCGAAGGACCGGTCGAACGGTTGGTTGTCCAGGCATTGCCATTGGCGCTGCCGGCCGTACTCTTAGTCGAATCAGGCAGCGGCTTGCCGAACTCCGGTATTTGAGAATCCGAGGGAAACTGAGGAGCGGAATTGCCATAATCCGGCGACTGGTATGGAGTGTATTTGAAGTTGGAACCGTCCGCTTGATCGGGATCTTGCGGATTGACATCAGAGCGGTTGAGAGAATTTCCGCGGCCGACCGGCTGACCGTTGATGCGTCCCAATGGATTTGGGTTTTGCGCCGCAGGTGGCGGTATGGGTGTATCCATTTTTGCTTCGGAAGGATCAATAGCCTTGAGCACGGGCTCCAATTGCTGTGGTGCGCAAAAAGCTTGCGGCGAAAAAAATCCAACGCCGGCGGTAAGCGCGCAAAAAAGCGCTATTGCGCGTTTTTTTCTGATTCTATCCACCTTATGCATTTCGCTAATGCTCTGGATGCTGCTCTGTATTGAACCCGCTCTGGATGCCGCACTTGAAAGTTTTAAAGGTCTCCATGTCTCAGTCGGCAATTAATTCCTCGGTATATTCGCCACCAATTCTCAAACTTGTTTGCAGATCCATGATCTGTTCGCGAAAGTTCGGTCTTATCATTTTAGCCGGATTGGTGACCACATCGCGCAGAAGGGCATAAGCCCCCGGATCCAGCTCCTTGAGCATCTTTCGGCTATCCTTCACGGAAAACGCCGCTACACATTCAGCCCAATATTCATGCATGCTGGTGCGGGCATATCCGGAGATAAAAACTCTCTGGTGCACTTGTTGTGGAGTAAGCACCTCAGCATAGCCTTCATAACCGTTGGGCAGCGGATAATGGCGCGCACTCTTGGCTTTGTGTTTTTCGTACAGTTCGGTAATCAGTGTTTGTGAAGCTTGCGACAAAACAAATTCCAGTTGGTGCCCAAATTCGTGAGAGACAACCAGGTTGACACGCACTTCGACATAAGGCTGCAAGCGAATGGCAATTACGGCCAGGGGGCCGAATCGCTTGTAGAGCATGATTTCCTTTTCGAATTCTTCTTTGTCGAGGGTGACATTACCGTGTCTCACCCCTGTGACGCCCGCAGCTCCATGGCGCACATTGCCGAATTGGGCGACGCCCTCGCTCTTTCTTACTATTTGCAAAAGACCGCAAGACGCCCATAAACGCATGCTTTCCATGACGTATTGTTTTTGAGGGGTGTTCAATTTATCGAAGTCATCGAAGTATCGAATAATCTCGTTGTCCGAATAGGAAAGGTTCTTTCGATACAGAGGTCGAGCAAATTCATGCGTCCAGGCAGAACCGTCTGACTTGTTTCCTTCAAAAACACAATTCAATTGAGTAGTTTCGTCCAGCTTTCGGCGCGGTTCTTTGATTTCTCTGTCGCGTGCATACATCACGCCTTCGTCGTCGAACTCGCCTACTAGCCGGTGATCTTGCGTTGCCAGACGCCCGTTAATCACGGTCAGGACCACACCGTTGTATTTCAATGTTCCATCCGGGCCGACTCTGACTCCCGGCAAATCAAGCTCCATACCGGACGCATCGATGCCGCGAAAAATGCAGCCCTCGATGTCATCAATGGCAACCAGCCCGTTTTTCTCCGTGAGCGGACCGAAATTGCCTTTCAAATAACCGTCTTCAAACAGAAAGCCGCAAACAGACCCGTCTGCAGCACAAATCTTCCCGTAATCGACCACGAACATCTCGCCGTCCAGCTCGATAAATCCGCTTGGGCCTTGAGACTGCTCAGAGATCGTGGAGACTTTTGTGGACATTTACCCTTGAATCAGTGCGACCTTTGGATCTTTCCGGATCGTTTTGAATATTTCGGAATCTTTTTTGGCACTATGAGCCGATTTTCGCATTCTGGCACTGATTTAGCCAGTGCAAAACCGTTTAAACCCCGGAATTTGCAATTTCTGAAATCCTACTTCTTGGCAGAAACAGGTTCGTTGGCTTTTGCCCAGTCGGCGGCAAACTGAGCCAATCCGGCATCGGTGAGAGGATGTTTGACCAGTTGTTTGAATACTTTATACGGCATGGTCGCCACGTCAGCGCCAGCCAGCGCCGGCCGCGCTCCGCCTCGGCCTGCATCGCGCGCAGCGCGTCGCTGCCGCCCTTGCTGCTCGAGCCGCGCGCGATCACGAAGCCCTCGGGCCCAAGGATCCGCGCCATGATCTCGCCGT
>JBGAVL010000233.1:0-10296 GCA_044228145.1 Obscuribacteraceae bacterium (SeqCode) | reverse complement strand
ACACCTCAGAGCGATATCTACGCGATGGGTGCCACTCTCTTTTTCTTGCTGACAGGAAAGGACCCTGAGCCGATTTCTGTGTCGGTCGTTAAAGAATCGAGAAAGGACATTAGCGATGAACTGGATGCAATCGTCAGTAAGGCAACTGCAACGGATGCATCGTATCGATATGTGAATTGCGAAGAGGTTAAGCATGAGCTGGAAGCTTTGCGCAAGAAGCGTTATGGGCATTGAAGCCAGTCTCCCTGCAAATAGACAGGCAAACCCCTAAAAGCATTTGCCCCGGCAATAAAAAGTCACCTTAACAAGAAGGAAAGGTAAGTTTTCGACGGTTGCAAACGGTGTTACACTTTTTTCGTGACTAAAGCCTTGATGATTAAGTTTCCGCCTCGGGCATCACTCGGAAGTCTTTATACTTCCGATGCTTGTTTTCCGCACACTCGCCTTTGGGTCGGAGAAGCACAAGGTGAGCGCGAGTTGTCCGTTCCGGAAGGGCGAATGCTGGGCATTGCGCTGCGCAATCTGGATGCGACCACAATCAATGATGCGGTTAAAGACGGGCTTCAATACTTGCAGTCGGTCGATCTTTCCACCAGTTATTTTTCGGAAAGCACGCTCAAGTGGTTGACTTATATCAATGACTTGAAAGAGCTGCGCCTCGATTTCCTCAAGGTGCGCGCGGCCGAATTGGCAGGTCTTACGCCGCTTAAATCACTGAGTACCTTGTGGTTGACCGGAGCTGAATTGACGGACCTCGAGCTGGCGGCAATCGCTCCCTGTCCTGCCATCGAGAATTTGATCTTGAAATCGACTCGAATTACGGACGCTGGTCTTGTCCACATGCCCTCCCTGCAAAGGCTTTCGCGCCTGCATTTGCCGGCCCAGATAACCGATCATGGCATCAATCATTTGATCGCCTGCAAGGCTCTTCGCAAACTCGATATCTCGCAAACTGCAATTACCGACAAAGCAATTCCGATGCTCGAGAAAGTCGAAAACTTGGAAGAGCTTTATTTGAATGACACCATGCTTGGTGACCAGGCTTTGTCGGTCATCGGCCAATTGAAGACTCTCAAAGTCCTCTTCCTGTGCGGTACTAAACTGACCGACTCCGGGCTCACATTTCTGGAGCAGCTGGAACACTTGGAACATCTGGAACTGAGAGACACCAAGGTGTCGGAAATGGGTGTGCAGCGTGTCAGATCGCGCCTCACCAATTGCGCGATTTTCGGTCCTTAAGTTGTTGAATCTGAGTTATTCAGCTGCCTTTTTGACTACCTTAGCGATAGTCTTCATGTTGCTGTTCAAGCGCTCATCGAATTGCTTGAACCCGGCATCTCCCAGATAAGTTCTCAGAGCGAAGGCATAACCTGCCATGGCGACGGCGACGGTCAGGAGAATTAGACCCATTCTTCGGCCCTGAACGATCCAGCCAATATTCTTGCGACCTGCCTTGAGGCGCAATTCTTTGGACTTTTTCGTTTCTTCATCGACAAGACCATAGAGCTCCGCTGCCGACTTCTTTCCGCCGGCCCAATCTTGCCTTGCTTCTTCATGGGGGATGAAGTGCGAGCAATGCTCGCATACAGTTCGGGGTTGCCGCGGATTCGAATGCCCGCATCTCGGGCAGTCCAGCATTTGCACTTCGGTTTGCGCGAAGTCAATTTTGTACTGGGAATCCGTGATCACCATATTTTTGTCGAAAGCCATAGCGAACTCCTCGCAGAAGCCTCAGCGCCTATTAGGGGCGTTATACCCCCTGTCTGCCTTTAATATTCACATATCAGCTCTATAGTGATTTAGATCTAATAAGTTCAACTATATGGAGGTCAGGCGATGTCGTCAAGGGTGGCTCCGGCCTCTATCGCGGGCAGCGACGCCAGCAGTTTTTCCGCTTCACGAATGCCTGGGCTGTTTTCCGGAAAAAGTCTCTGTCTTATCTTAAATGCTTCCTGTAAATGCTCCCTGGCCTTCTCGAAGTGACCCTGCTTGGCCAAAACCTCAGCAATCTGTACGTGACCGGTGGCAATAATCGGATGCGGCTCGAACAAATGCTCCTTTAAGTCTTTCAAATAGCCGGTCAGTTCAACGAGAGTGTCGGCGCCTTTTTTGAAACGAGCAAAGGCCTTTATGCTTTTGGCTCTTATATAATCATTGCCTCTGTTCTGGGTCTTGGTTTCGTAATAGACGGCGGCCTGGTCTGCCAGTTTTTCCGCCTTTTCAAAGTCGTCTTTATTCAACATGACCTGCGCGTGATACACCAACAGCTCCGGATACAAAAGAGTAACTCTTGAGCGAACTTCAGGATCTTTGGCGATCTCGAATGCTTCCAATAGTTCCAATTCCGCTGCCGGATCGCTTTTGGCATGTTTGAGCTTAGCTGAATAGTTGACGTAGAATGCGTTTTCAATACTCTTATTGCCGGCTTCTTGTTTCACCCAGCGATCGGTTGAGTTGTTGCTGGCTGTTGAATGGGAAAGCTCTATAGTTTTCTTGAGGCGAGCCAGATATTTCTCAGCCTCGGCAAAGCGCTCCAGGTCTATGGCTCCCTGAAGCAAGCCCAGCAAAGAAGTTACGCATGCAGGCGCGTCAGCGCGACCGTTTGCCTCCAGTTCGTCAAGGTTGCCTTCAAGGAGCTGAAAACCACGCTCGTAATTGCCCAATTCGACGTTGATACAACCGAGCGCACCGACCTGATAAGTACGATTTTCTTGATTGTCAGCCGATTCTCTGTACAAAAACTCTGCATATTTGGCAGCAGTTTTAGTGTCTCCTTTTCGAATGGCGATGATTTGCAATTGACTGACTTTTAAGCCCAGCTCAGGCCCACCTTCCTGCGGGTATTTGCCCTCCAGAATCTCCTTAATCGCACCTTCAATGCCTTGGCTGGCTATTTTGGACGCTTCGCTCCAGAGCCCTTCTTCCTGGCAGGCCATTGCGAACTCCGATTCCCAGATGTTCTTAACCGTCGATCTGGAGGCGCTGAGAATAAAAAGCCCAACCAGTGAGCCTATGAATACCAGAGGAGCGTTCAAGTGCATTGTCGTGGAGAGAATGGCCGTGAGGATTCCCGCCAGAACCAGTGCAAATGAGCCCTGGACAAAGATGAGCAGCTTAATTGTCTTAGCTGTCGCTTTGCTTTTGGCGCGTGCGAGCTTGAGTTTGTTGGTTGCGTCGGAGTTATCTGGCATAACCACTTCGCCTGAAGAAGTAACCTACCTAATATGCCCCGAACTAAGTGTTATGCCGTACCAAAATCCGGCGCCGTCCATGCCTACTGCGCAGAGCAAACCAAGATAGCCGTTTTTCCAGCAAAGAATATGTTGCGCTCGAGTGCGCGCCCTTAAATATTCCCCAAGCTATTCGACAGTCACCGACTTAGCCAGATTGCGAGGCTGATCGACGTCTTTGCCGAGGTAATCGGCGATGAAATAAGACATCAATTGCATCGGCACCACGGTGAGAAGCGGGCTGAAAAATTCATCGACTGCCGGTATGCTGAGCACCGTATCGAATGTTCTGGCCGCTTGTTCGTCACCTTCGACGGCAACCGCGATCATCTGAGCATTGCGGGCTCGGGCTTCCTGTGCGTTCGACAAGGTTTTTTCGTAAACGACGCCGGGCACAAGCACCGTCACTACAGGTACTTTCGAGTCAAGAACGGCAATCGGTCCGTGTTTTAATTCGCCTGCCGCGTACCCGGATGCGTGAATATAGCTCAGTTCTTTCAACTTGAGCGCACCTTCCAGGGCGGTCGGATAGTTAAATCCTCGACCGATGAAAACGACATCGTGAGCATCGGCGTATTTGAGTGACGCCAGACGCACTTCGTTCTCTCTGGCCAGAATCTGCTCCAAAAGTGTCGGTATGGCATTCAAGTCAGACTTCAGCTTTTTGGCTTGTTCAGCGGTTATTGCTCCGCGTTTTTCGGAAAGAAAAATGCCGAGTAGATAGAAAGAAGTCAATTGCGCCAGGTAAGTTTTGGTGGCAGCGACTGAAACCTCGATACCGCATTCGGTGACAATCAAATTGGGTGTGATTTGAGAGAGATGTGAATCGGGACGGTTGGTGATGCCGAGTGTGAAGGAGCCGAGCTTTTTAGCCTCTTCAAGAGCGGCCAGCGTGTCTGCCGTTTCACCTGATTGGCTTACTGCAATGGTCAGGCTGCTTTCGTTGACCATCAGCCGCCTTCCGCGAGTTTCCGAGGCAATGTCCACGGCCACGGGGATATTGCACAATTGCTCGATGATCATTTTGCCGACCAGGCTGGCGTGATAGGCAGTTCCGCAAGCAACAATCTGAATGCGATCGATGCCTTTCACTTCCATATCGGAGAGGTGAACGCCATAGCTCTTGCTGAGCTGGTTTTCTTCTTCGTTGTTGGTGGCAATGCCTGAATGGGAATTGCCGTTGGGGGTGATATGCGGGATGAAACTGACGGGCTTGGTCGGATGCACCAGATATTTGGCCAGTGTCTGGCGCAAAACCAGGGGTTGCTCGTGAATTTCTTTGAGCAGGAAGTGCTTGTAGCCGCCTTTATCGATTACGTATGGATTGGAGTCGAGCGACATCGGACGGCGCTTCACTTCTTTGCCGTCAAAGGCAAAGAGACGCACGCCGTCAACTGTGATTTCGGCGATTTCGCTCTGTTCCAGCCGCACCACTTTATTGGTGTATTGGCGCACAGCCATGCTGTCGGAGGCGAGGAAACTTTCATTCACTCCCAGACCGACTGACAATGAATAGTGCTGGTTGATTGCGTAGATTTTGTCGGGATGTTTCTGGCTCACCACACCGAGCGCATAGGCACCGCGAAGGCGACCAACCGCGTGGAAGATGGCCTTGAGCATGTCCTGGGCTTTCTCGTACTCTTTAGAGATTAAGTGGGCAACCACTTCTGTGTCAGTATCGGATTCGAATGCGCAGCCTTCTTTGATCAGTTCTTCTTTCAGTTCTTCATAGTTTTCAATGATGCCGTTGTGAACGACTGCAATTGTCTTCGACGAATCAAGGTGAGGATGCGCGTTTTGGTCGTTCGGCACACCGTGAGTGGCCCAGCGGGTATGACCGATGCCGACTGTAGCCGTCGGTTTATTGTCGATGATCAATTTTTCCAAATTGTTCAATTTGCCAGCGGCTTTGAGAACGCTGAGCTGGCCGTCTTGAATGATCGCCACTCCGGCTGAATCGTAGCCTCTATACTCCAGGCATCGAAGCTCGGAAAGAAGTACAGGCGCAGCCTTTGCAGGACCGAGATAGCCGACTATTCCACACATTAAGAGTTACCTCCCAGACCTAAACTTCCATAACTTCGTGTTCTTTGTCATGGACATGCTTGTCGATTTCTTTGACGTATTTGTCCGTTAGCTTTTGCAGACTTTCTTCCTGACGTTTGATTTCGTCTTCTGAAAGACCGGTACCTTTCAGCTTCTTCAAATCATCGGCGCCGTCACGGCGGATATTGCGCACAGCCACTCTTGCTTCTTCACCGAATTTCTTGACCAGTTTGGTCAATTCTTTGCGACGTTCTTCAGTCAAAACCGGTATGTTGATGCGCACGACCGTGCCATCGGAATTGGGCGTCAGACCGAGTCCGGACTTGTGGATCGCTTGTTCGATGTCTTTGACCACACTCTTGTCGAAAGGTTGGATCAAAAGCGAGCGACCATCCGGAACCGATATGTTGGCCAGGCTTTTCAAAGGTGTCGGGCTGCCATAATATTCTACTTCCACGCGGTCCAGGATTGCCGGATTGGCGCGTCCTGTGCGGATGGTGACGAACTCCTTTTCCAGATTCGCTATTGCTTTCTTCATCCGATCTTCAGCGGATGCCAGCACTTCGGTACTAGTACTCATTTTGCTCCTCCAACGCGAGTGCCGATCAGGGTTCCCACTTTTTCGCCCATAACAATACGCTCGATGCTGCCTGATTTGGCAAAATCGAAAACCACTATGGGAATGTAGTTTTCTTTGCAGATGGATACTGCGGCAGGATCCATTACTTTCAGCCCCTGCCTGATCAAATCATCAAAACTGATACGCTCAATTTTCTTGGCGTGCGGATTTTTTCTGGGATCGTCGTCATAGACTCCGTCGACGCCGTTTTTGGCCATGAGCACTGAGTCCGCTTTTATTTCCGCTGCTCGAAGAGCGGCTGCCGTGTCAGTCGTGACGTGAGGATTTCCCGTGCCGCCGCCGAATATGACGATACGCCCTTTCTCCAGATGGCGGATGGCGCGCAGTCTAATGAAGGGTTCGGCGATGGACGGCATGGCGATGGCTGTTTGCACTCGCACCTGAGCGCCTTTGGATTTCAAAACTTCTTGCAGGATCAAGCAATTCATTACTGTAGCCAACATGCCTACATAGTCGGCCGCTGCTTTGTCCATACCCCAAGCGCTGCCCGTGACGCCTCGGAAGATGTTGCCGCCGCCCACCACTATTGCTATTTGAATGCCCAGCTGCTGTGCCGCGATGATTTCTTCGGCGATTGGTCCGATTACATCAGGAGCGATACCGAATTTCTCATTGCCCATCAGCGCTTCGCCGCTCAGTTTGAGCAATATGCGCTTGTACATTGGGTCTTTGACGTTGGTCGCTTGTTGCGTATTCACTAGTAGGGATTCCTTTGCGCCTGACATGCTGGCTTGGCAACCTCGATTTGCTGTGTATCTTCTCTCGAATTTAACCAGTGATCATACCGCAACCCGCATCGGGCCTTCCACTCATGCACACTCATAAGATGCGCAAACTAACTTGGGTCCAGGTAAATTCGGCGTCTTTTCGTAGGAGTGGTGCCATGCTCAGCCCGGGCAACGCTTGGCGTAGCCCCTGAAAGGCAGAGGCATTGGCGGCTTCTATGCGGAAAGCCGCCTCGAAAGACGGCTTTCATTAACTTTGCTGGCGAGTTATTTACTATTCGTCGCCTTTTCCGTTCGATTCGGCTTGGGTTTCGCCCAGGATAAAGAGCGAGAAGCTCTTCACTTCCAATTTGGCGCCCAGGTCGGCTGAACTTTGGGCCAGGAACTTGCTCACCGACTGGGTGGGATCTTTCACGAATTGCTGTTCGTTCAAGCAGCGCTCAGCAAAGATTTTGTCGATGCGGCCTTGCACGATTTTTTCGCGCATTTCCGGCTTTTTGTCCGCCAAATCTTGCTTTCCAGCTTCGATGCGGCGCTCGTTTTCAACCGTTTCTGCCGGGATGTCATTCTTGCTGACATATTGAGGTTTGGCCGAAACGATATGCATGGCGATGTCTCTGCCCAGGGCGGCTCCCTTCTCGGCGTCAATTTTCTTGTCTGCTTCAATGGTCACGATCGCGCCCATCTTGCCGCCCAGTGCGTGAACGTACATGCCAACCACACCTTCTTTGCCTTTCAAATCTTCCAGAGCGGCGCGGCGGATGATGATGTTTTCGCCGGTCTTGGCTATGGTGGCGGTGACGTGCTCTGCCACTGTCGTGCTTTTGATGGGCTGCTTGTTGAGGGCGTCGACCGAGGCTGACTTGGTTGTCAGGGACACTTCGGCTAAGTCCTTGGTCAATTGAACGAACTCTTCATTGCGGGCTACGAAGTCCGTTTCGCAGTTGACTTCGATAAGTGCGCCAGTCTTGCCGTCTTTGGCGATTTGACCGACGACGAGACCTTCAGAAGCTGTGCGCGACGATTTCTTGTTTGCAGTGGCGACGCCTTTCTGGCGCAGGATTTCGAATGCCTTTTCTGAATCTCCGCTTGCTTCGACCAGGGCCTTCTTACAGTCCATCATCGCTGCGCCCGACTTGTCTCTTAGCTCTTTAACCATTTGAGCCGAAATGTCTACCATGACCATATTTCTCCTCGCAATTCACTTGTGGCATGCCGCCGGTTGTTGCAGCTTGCCTTTGAGTACTTAAAAGAAAAGCAGCAAGCGCTTTTTAGGCGTCTACATCTTCGGTGAGGGCTTCTTCAAGGTCCTCAGCGACAGCGGCTATATTGGCGCCGACGATGGCGTGTACCTTCGTGGTCTCTTCTTCTTGAATCAGAGCTTTCTCTTCTTCGAAGGTATGTGCTTGACCTTGCTTGCCTTCCAGGATAGAGTCGGCGACTTTGCTCATGATCAACTTGATCGAGCGGATCGAGTCGTCGTTGCCCGGGATGACATAGTCGATGCCATCGGGATCGCAGTTAGTATCGATGATACCGACTACGGTGATGCCAATTTTCTTGGCTTCGGCAACAGCGATGTCTTCGCGCTTTTGATCGATAACGAAAAGTACGTCCGGACGACCACGCATATTTTTGATGCCGCCAAGAGACTTCTCGAGCTTAAACAGTTCGCGGTTGAGAACTGCCAGTTCTTTCTTGGGGCGGCGGTAGAAATCGCCGGTGTCGCGCATTTCTTCCAGCTCTTTGAGGCGGTTGATGCGTAGACGAATGGTTTCAAAATTGGTGAGCATGCCGCCCAACCAACGACGGTTCACATAGTGAGCTCCGCAACGTTTCGCTTCTTCTTCGATGATGTCGGCGGCTTGTTTCTTTGTGCCGACAAAAACGATGTTCTTCTTTTCAGAAGCGATCTTGCGCAAGAAATCGCAGGCTTTGTCGAGCGCACGAGTTGTCTGCTCCAGGTCGATAATGTATATCCCGTTGCGCTCTCCGTAGATATACGGACGCATTTTAGGATTCCAGCGGCGGGTTTGGTGTCCGAAGTGGACCCCGGCTTCCAACAGTTGTCTCATTGATGCTACTGACAAGGCTGACTCATGCTCCTATTTCAATGTGAGTACTAGCGGGGGGTATGGCTGCTTGTGATACGACGAATACTTATTAACCCATGGCACCGCAGTAGGTACCGAAAGTGTTTCGTTTTCAAACGCGTCCCCCATTGAGTGAATGACGCGCCAAACCCAACACTTCCCTGGACTCGAACTTGTGCTGCAGAACTCCTGCGCACCTGTAAAAACAGTGCAAGTCGTGACCAGTTGCTCTGTTCGCCCGGAACAGACAAGTCACTAATTCTAACACGAAAAGCTCAAAATACCCATTTATGGACAACTTGGGGATGTAATCGTTATAATAATCCTACGTAAACAAATGCTAAGTAGCATGAGGAGCGGTCTTGTCTAAGGTTTTAGTACTTAATGCTTCGTATGAGCCACTGAACATCTGTACGTGGAGACGCGCAGTTGTCCTTCTGCTTAAGGGAAAAGCTGAGCAGATCGAGGACAACGGCAAAATTGTTTACGCAGACTTCCCGTTACCGACTGTGATCCGACTACGAAGTTACATCAAGATTCCGTATAAAGAGATCAGTCTGTCCCGGCGCAACGTTTTGCACCGGGATTCTTATACGTGCCAGTATTGTGCTGAAAAGAGGCACGACCTGACTATTGACCACATCATGCCTCGCTCCAGAGGTGGAACGGACAATTGGGAAAACGTCGTGGCTGCTTGCTTGAAATGCAACGTCAAAAAAGGCGACCGCACTCCCAAAGAGGCCGGAATGCCTTTGCTTTGCGCGCCCAGACGCCCGCAAAGTCACGTTCATTTTGAAATCTCGAAACATTCAATTTCAGGCGACTACTGCTGGAAGAAATACGTTATCGGCGCCTGAGTCCAGGCTAAGCCGTTTGGCAATGATTTTCGCTGTATTTTTCCGGCTGCATTTTGCTGCCTTCTTTGCAACGACCTTCGTCGGAAATACGATATTGTGCGTGAAAACCTAGATCAGCCAAGCCTTTTCGGTCTTTTGACCGAGCTGGGGTTGTCTGGAAGTTAAAGCGTTAACGCTTTAACTTCCAGAACAGGATAGCCGAAAATTATTGTTGGCAAGTGGCGGATTTCCTCGTCTGGTTCTGGCTTTGGGGAATTCGCGCGGCAAACCTGGGTATTAATTCTGTTCTTTGCATCTTCTTCGTTTTGAACTTTTTGCGCGCCAAAGACGTTTTAAAGAAATGCAAGACTCTAATGGAGGGCGCCAAAGTGACATCACCTCTATACTCATTTGAGAAAAGATTGTTTCAAGGACGGCGATTTAGATTGACCGGCAACAGGCCTGCAAGTTTGAATGCTCAGCCAGGCGTAGATACGGCGCCGCTTTACGCGAGCGTTGCACTCGATGTGCAAATTCGCGATTTAAAAGATCGTCTCTTTACCTATAAAGTGCCCGAGCATTTTAGGGATGATGCTTTTGTTGGAGCGCAGGTGCTGGTGCCCTTTGGTGCCCAGGGCTTGGTGGCTGGTTATGTCGTATCCCTCACCTACACTCCTGAAATTTATCGAGAAGGCAATGTCCATTTCAAAGAAATTGCCGACATCC
>JBGAVL010000232.1:0-10308 GCA_044228145.1 Obscuribacteraceae bacterium (SeqCode) | reverse complement strand
GGTGAACCAAGCAAGTCGGCGCTAAGCGCAAGCGGCATGGAGAAAGCGCCTCACGGCGCCGTATCCATGCCGCTTGATTTTTTACCACTATTTCTATTATCTCTTATAGTGTTTCAATAAACGCCCCCAGCGGCATTCCTGGCATTGGTGCACACTCCAATGTTTCCCAAACATAGCAAGCGGGTAAATCGGCAAAAAGTAAGGCCTCTTATTTGCGGTCCCCGGAGTAAGGCTAAATGGCAAAAGTGCTTCTGGCTGACGATGATTACGAGCTTGTCGTAATGCTTTCCGCATGGCTCAGGCATGAAAACAATCATGTGGTTGAAACAGCCAGGGACGGACAGGAAGCGCTCGATTTCTTGCTCACTTATTTTTACGACGTCGTCGTACTCGATTGGGAAATGCCGAAAATCTCAGGCGTCGATGTTTGCCGTCAGTTGAGAGAAAAGCGACCATATGTGCCGGTCTTGATGCTGACCGGCAGACGGACACTGGATGACAAAGTAGAAGGACTGGACGCCGGCGCCGATGACTATTTGACCAAACCTTTCAGCCCTCAAGAATTATCCGCCCGCGTGCGTTCGCTCTTGCGGCGTCCGGCCGAAGATCCCGAATCAGCACTGGTGTCGGGCACAGTCAGTCTCGATACTGCAGGTCGAACAGCCACTGCCAATGGCAAAGCGTTGAATCTTGCGCCCAGAGAGTTTGACTTACTGGAATTTTTCATTCGTCACCCTCAGACGCTTTTCACAACAGACGCCCTATTGGCGCGCGTGTGGTCAGACAGTGAAGAGGTCTCTGCTGCAGCAGTGCGCATGTCCATCAACCGAGTAAGAACAAAAATCGAGGGGGCACAAGACAGCTGTCCACTCAAAACAGTGCGCGGCGAAGGCTACAAGTGGGAGAGCTAAAGCCCCAGTCCGCCAGGTTTTTCGTCAATGTAACCAAATCGTGCAACGCCGGCCCGCCGCCGTTACATCGCCCGCCTATGATGCCGTCATTCCGCAAGAGGCATCGACCACATGCTCAGCCCCATCAGTTCATTTCAATCGCCCACCCAAACGTTTCCCAGAGACAGCCAAAACGACCAATACCTGACTTTCAGCGATCCCTTCTCCTGCGTCAAAACTGAAAACTATAGCCCATCGTCATCTACCAACATCGTTTATGGCGGCGAAGACACTGCAGCAGAGCGCCTTTTCCAACTGCTCAGAGGCGGTTGCCTGGCATACACAAGAAATGAAATTGAGGGCATTCTCGCCGGTGTGTGCAGTTCTACAGCATGTGAAAACGCCGAACTGGCACTGGCAGAAATTTGTCTGGAAATAAATATGCTGAGTGGCATCAGCGGCGGCATCGGCAAGAGAATCACTGTCTGGTTTGACTCCTATTCTCAAAGACTGAATTTGAGAACAGCAGATGGTCAAACCGATTGCATTTCTCTTGCCGCAATGCTGACCTGAACTCAAAAACGAAGCAAATCTCGATTCTACTTTCGACAGAGAGAACAAAATCATGGTTGAAAACACTGCAAGAAGCGCACACAAACCGAGTGTCTCAGAAAGCGACGACAAAGACTTCGACAAAACAAGCCAAGCGGGAGCCCAAAGCGAAAGCGAAAAGTCCCTTGCCAAAATGACCGAAGAAGTGCGTGGAGTGCAGATTGCCAATGAAACCGTGTCGCTTTTCGAGCAAGTATTGAAAAATGACTCTGCGACAGGCGCTGTAGATCTTAGAGGTGTCTTCAATGTAGCCGTCTCAGAACTGGACGACGATTCACCGGTGAAAAAATACATACACTCCGGGCTGAACGGCAGAAAGGAAGTCCTGAAATCAGTCGCTGCCGACTGCACAAGCGGCGACGCAACACGGCAAAATCGCGGCAACGAGCAACTCAAGCAAATCATGTATTTCGAGGCTGTGGCAAATTTAAGTTCGACACAAGGCAGATTCGACGAATCGTCGAACACAAACCGTTCGTACGCGCTGCATGTCCTGGCCGGACAAGAACTTTCTTCCGGAGGCAAGGGGGAGGCCGCCAAACTATTGGCACAATTGGAAAATTCCGGTGACGCAAAACTCGCAGCCCAGATCGAATCAATCAGAAAAGACAAAGAAAACCAGAGAGAGCGGCTCATCCCTTTGGCAGAAAAGCAACTCCAACAATTGAAAGCAGGCGACCTGCAGGCAGCAAAAAACTTGACACACTTGCATTTGCAGCAAGTCGGCCAGGGCAATAACGAACTTTCGCAACTGGCCCAAAAAAGCAATGAAGTTGTGCAAGAAGCGCAAGCTTTGAGCAAACGCTCAGGCGAAAGAACAATCTCAGTTGACGATGCCAGAGCGACCGCGCCGCGTCAAGGCAAGACGCCCACAGGCACTCTCGTTCTGCCGGAAGACGGCAGCATGTCATACAAACAGTATGACGTGAAACAGGGCAAGATTTTCGATCAAACCGGCAAGCTGGTCGGCAGCTTTCAAGACAACGGAAGCGTCTTGCTAAATGGCAGCTCGCCTTTCCAGATCGCCACCAACGAAGGCACCGCATTCCACGGAAAAGGAACGGACGGTGAGCGCCTCGACCTGGTGGCAAACGCCGACAAAAACAAATTCACTGGCTTCATCGCCACTGCCGATTCCCAGGAAGCCTTCACCGTCACTGGTGGCAAAATGTACGATGCCTCAGGAAAAATGATTGGCAAACTCAATCAGGATGGACAAATTGAAACATCTGAAAACGGCGCCACAACCTGGCAATCGTTAAATGCATTTCGGGCCGGTGCCATCGTGGTCGGTGAAGAAAATGGCCGAAAGCGCTCCTACGAAGCCTCTGCTTCTGCCAGCGATGGACATATTCTCTTGAAAGACGCAATCTCAGGCAAGCACATCCGTCATGACGTGAAGATGGGCATGCTCATCAACAGCCAGACCGGAGAGCAAGTAGGCTGGGTCAATCCACCCAGTGAATCAGCAGACGGAAACTTATCGGGCGGCAGCATATCGTCCATAGACAAGGACGGAAAGCTAAAACAAACACCTTTTGCCGAGCAAAAAGACATGATCTTTAGCCTGCAGCGAGTAGGCGTAAGTGGCGCTGAAGCCTCTCTTTTGCAGGGAATGACCACAAAGACGAACGATATCTTCAATATCGGCGAAGCAAAGCGCCTGCAATTGGAAAGCAAGCTCAATGCCAGTGACACGATCACGTCCATCAAGGAATCCGAATCGGGAATAATGGGTAAATTCAATCTCAAAATGATAATCGGCAGGAATGCAGCGGAAATTGCCGAACAGTCGAAAAAGATCAATATCAACAACGCCGGTTTCCGCGAACTGGAAGAATTGGCAAGCGGAGACCAGTCCGCCATCGCCAGGGTCGATTCAATTAAGCAAACCAGAGACAATTTACATGCCGTTCTCCATCCGGTCGATGCAAAACCAGTTGAAACAGCACCAGTAATTGAGATTCCTACGCTGGACAATCAAAAAGTCACTGCATCAGTCAACGGTCATTTGCGTCTCGGGCACCAGGTTTTCACAATAAAAAACGGCGATCTCTACGAAGTGGGCAGAGAAAATCAACCTCCTGCAGGCAAAATGCTTCCCGGCTATCAAGCCCAATTCAATGATGGCGACAAAATCCGCGTCGTTGATCTTGCCAGAGAAAACCGCGTATTGATGAAATTCACCAGCGACATCAATTCCGCACCTGCGCACTTGATCGGCATGGGCGAAGGTCATATGACCGGCGGTCTCGGTTACCAGCAGGGCGGTCTCATCGACGTGCGCAAACTTTCCGAAAATGCCAGGAGATTTGAAATTCAAGCGCGCAAAGGCAATGACGAATATTTCGCCAATCGACCATATGTGACCGGAGCCCTGGGCAATTGGGCAATGGGTGACAGAGAAGCCTTGTTGAAAGACTTCGCTCAACAATTGGACAAGCAGGTCCTTAAGATGAACGGCTCCATGCAAGAGCTTTTCCACTTCGGTTTCGACCCGAAAGAAACAAGCACGCGCAAACTCGATAGCGCAATGTTGCACACGCAGGCGATCATGCACGTGATCGGCGCGCAAAGTGCCGACACAACGAAAATGGCAATCCAGGGGCAACAAGTGCAAGGGCAGGTCAATGAAGCAGCAGTCATGGCTGTCATCACTGTAGCGACTGCCGGAGCGGGGGCATTTGTGGCAGGGGCAGCCAATTTAGGCAAAGTCACATTGACCGCAAGAGCGGCAATGGCTGCCGAAGGGCTGACTTGCGCAGGTGCAGGCGCCATTATCTCAGGCGTTGGTCGAGCATCGGATCGCAGCCATCTGGGCACCAATCTGGCAGCCGGTTCGATTGAGGGTGTGATGATGTTCGGCGGCAATCAAAGCGCCAAACTACTCAGCAAAATGGACGAAGCGGCAGCAGCTCTCAAAGTACTCAAGCAAAGCAGGCAATCAGCACAGCAAACGCTTATGAAAACAGCGGTTGAAACAGTGAAAGAAGCCGCGCCGGCAATGTCATTGCGTGTGGGCAGTGCGCTCTCCATGGGCACGGGATTTTCGATTGCCTCCTCGATGCGCAACGGCGAAGGCGCAGCAGCAGGACTGGACGCTGAAAAAATTGCTTTTGCTACGTTTGCCAATTTGGTTGGACAATATGCCAATGCCCGCCTCGGCGACGTCATGGGAAGTAAAGCCGTCTTGGGAGCAGCTCGCGACACGCTGAACGGTAAAGCATCTGTGCTTGGCGGCATCGTCAGAAACACAGGCGACGGCTTCGTCAACTCCGGCGTTGAAGGCGGCATCATAAACATCAAAGAACAAAGACAAGCCAATCCCAATGGGCAAATCGACTTTATGGCGGCTACCTGGAGTGCACTTGATTTCGGCGCCATCGGCGGGGCCACCTCGATGAGCCTGGGCGGTGCTTTGCGCGCAGCGGAATTCAGCGCCACCAATTTGGCAAATCGATATGCTGCATTACGGGCCGATATGAGCAATGGCAGCAGCACCACCCTGAAGCAATCGGACAGCATTACGACCAGCGAAACCAGAGGGAACACCGAAAGCAAATCTAACACTCCCGAGAAACGCACTGCAACTACAAACTCAAGCACCGGAACAGCACTGGACAACGATACCCGCGCAGCAGGGCAAATGCATATGCAAGCAACACAGCAGCACAAGAACAACAACCCGACTCAACCGCGAAAATTGGAATCGCTCTGGAGAGGCCTGCGCAATGCAGTCGAAGAAACCAACAATCGTCGCGCTACGCAAGCACCTCCGAGCCCGGAGCTTACACCTGAGCCGGAATTAACGCCTCAGCAGAGAAAAGAAAATGAAATCGACTTTCAGCGCCGTGTTGAAGCCGGGGAATATTCGCAGTCTCCCGTCCGGAAAGACAACAAACCACTTACAGGTGGCGTGGAAATCAGCAAGAAAGTAATCGAAAATCACATCCGCGATATCAATCGCGTCGATGCAGCAAGCGACAATCGCCCCACAGAACTGATTAAAGCCGAGGTTTACGTTGACGACACTATCGGACCGCGTCAATTGGACACCATCTCCGCCCCGGCTAAAGTCGCATTCGACAAAGCGCTCTCCATTGTGGCTAAAAGTGGCGAGGGCGCAGCTGAAGATATAGCCAATCAGGCAACTTCCGTGATGCCGAAATTGATCGGTCACACAAGAGAAGTGGCAGCACAGGTCACTTTGGCTAAAGAAACTCAAGGTGAAATTGACCCTAACAACACTTTTGTAAGAACCGCAATAGACCGCGTGGAAGGCACTATCGCCCAAATTCGCAATGCCTCCAAAGACCTGCCGGAAACAGACTACTTCTCCGCCATGCAAGACATCGCCGGCAGACGGGGAATGAATCGCTGGATGGAGCAAAACGCTCAACGCAGAGAAATCCAGCACGAAGTCGCCAACGATCGCAGGCAACGTCAACTGGACGCGGCCGAGGATCCGAGCAAGATCAATGCGCTCAGACGGAATCCCGAAGAAGTGGCCGCAGCTACGGTCGCCGCCAGGGCATGCCAAATTGAGCTGCAAAGCCAAATTGCCAAACTGGAAAGTTCTGGACAGTCGGCAGCACAGCAGCATCAAGCCTTGAGAAAACTTACTGCTTTCCAAAAAAATCTAGAACAAGCAAGAGAAGACGCCAGCGACAATCCAACCTTCAAGGCATATTTCGCCGAGATGGACGCTTATATGAAAAAGGTGTTTGCCCAACCGGAATCCTAGTTTGCAGGTTCATAGGTTTCGCCCCAAGCAAGATCGGTCTCTCGGCAACCTCAAAGTGACTGGGAGACCCTTCGTTGCTGTAGCCAGTATGCGACACTATACACTTCGTCTTTTATGCACAAATCGATGAGCAACTCCAGCCAAACGAACGAAAGGAAAGCGAAGAGCAAGGACATTTTGTCCTCATCACTGACGCGCAAAGTCTTGATTCTTTTCTCTATTCCGATGCTGGTTTCGACCATGTTCATCGCCGGATTGAAAGTCCTTTTCGACACAGCGCAAGCGCAGGCAGACAAAGAAAGCAAGTCGAAGCAAATCGTCTGGACCGCAAATATGCTAGGAACAGCAGCAGTGCTTGTGGTCGGCAACTTCTACATCAGTCGGGTCATGCACAAAGACCCTACCGGTGGGCAATTCAAGGAAGAAGTCAGAAAAACCTACCAGCGCATGTTCGAATTGGAGCAACTGGTGCCTGCCACCGGACCTCAACGAGAGATGGTCAATGAGATCCATCGGGAGCTGCAGAGGGGGCTCTCCCTTTTAACTTCGCCCCTGCGCAACTCGGAAATGAGCCTCGTCGAAATGAACGAAAGGCGTTTGCAGTTGAAGTCGATCACAACCTCTCTTTTGAGAAACACCGCCAAACTTTGCGATTACGAAGAACGCCAGCAGCGCAATCCTACTTTCACTTCGATTTTCTTACGCCAGGCAATTGATACGGTAATTGTCCTGGGTGTGGTGCTCAATCTTGGCATAGGCGGAGTTCTCGTCGCCACATTCGGGCGCGATATTGCTCGCAGACTGGAAATGCTGATGGAAAATTCTCAGCGACTGGTGTCCGAAAAAGAGTTGACGCCAGTTATCGCCAGTAACGATGAAATTGGACAGCTGGACAAAATCTTTCATGAAACAGCGGAAATCCTGAGCCGCTCGCGCGGACAAGAAAGAGCCATAACCGAGCACTTACAATCCGTTTTTGAAGCAATTCCTCTGGCACTGCTGGTCATCTCGAATACCGGCCAGGTAATTTCAATAAACTCGGCTTGCGAGACGCACTTCAATGCCGGTCCGGAAAAGATCGTCGGCAAACCGGTGGTAAAACTTTTCAAATCGAGAATCGGAGAAGCAATTGCTCTGGGCGACATATTGACCGGCGACCCGGAGCAAGTAGTAAAACTGTTTGGGCAAAGAGCGAATGGAGAGCCATTTCCGGCCGAAGTGATTGCCACCGAATACAATACCAGCGATGTGCAAGGTCACCTGCTCATTTGCGCCGACGTCAGCAAAGAATACGAGATTGAAAAGTTGAAGCAGAGCTTCATCGCCATGGTCAGCCACGAATTGCGCAGCCCACTGATGTCGGTGAATGTTTGCCTGGAAATGTTGGAAAGAGGCTTCCTTGGCGAATTGACTAAGGAAGGCACCAAAACGGTAAATTCCGCAGGCAAAAGCGTGCAGAGGCTAATCGGTCTGGTAAACGAGATTCTTGATGCCGAAAGACTGGAATCAGGCAATATTACAATTCTGCCCGAGCCGCTCAATCTGGAGGATGTCTTCTCTCTTTCGACCAGTTCTGTTTCGGCTCTTGCTGACACCAAGAAAATCACCGTTCAAGCCGACGAGCCCAATATCGAATTAGTTGCAGACTCCGATCGTATCGTGCAAGTGATCGTCAATTTCCTTTCCAATGCCATCAAGTTCTCACCGGAAGGCTCCGTTGTGAGATTGACGGCTGAGCGCCACAGCGATTTTGTGGAGGTATCCGTTATCGACAGCGGACGCGGAATTCCGCAGGAGCATCTGGAGCTGATCTTCGAGCGCTTTCATCAGGTAGAACATAACGATGCCAAATTGAAGGGCGGAACAGGGCTTGGTTTGGCTATAGCTCGCGCCATCGTCGATGCACATCAGGGCAAGATTGGCGTGGAAAGCACAATGGGCAAAGGCAGCCGCTTCTGGTTCAAGCTGCCGATTGCAAAACAAGCTGATTGATCGATTTCTCAAAAGCGCTTCCACCCTTGACTTTCTGTCTATTTCTTTTATAGGTTATAGTTGTTCTGCAAAAAAAAAATCAAAAGACCCTGGCGCGGCCTGTGTTTATGCTGAATTGGAAAAAAGAAAGCGGTCGCCGATGACTGCACCAGAAGACAAAGTCTACTGATGAGCCATCGGCGATCCGCCTCCAGACAGCGCGCACTAGAACAGCTTCACGCTGCCACTAGATGCGCACACACACTTAGCTGACGTACTGCGCGGCGTCGAGGCCGAGCGTGCGGCAGATCTCGCGGACGCGCTTCTTCTCGCTGTCGTCGAAGTTGCCGTCGGCGTTCGCGATGGCCAGGGCGATCTGGAGAGCCACATCCGGCTGCTCGCCCTTGCCCTTGATCTTGCCGATCACGCCGTTGATCGAGATCGGACCGAAGGTCTTGTCCTTGTTGACCGCGTCCACGTACTCGTTGAACTTGGCGATCAGGTCGGCGGGCGGAAACACCTTGAGGGCGTCGAGCGACGTGATGAGCGAGCCGATCGCGGCCTTCTCGTCGTCGGAGACGTTGCCGTCGGCGCTGGCGACCAGGGCGCAGATGCCCATGGTGGCATCGCGGAAGGTGGCGTTCTTGAACTGGGCTGCCTTGGTGGTCAGCGCGGCCTTCGTGTCGGCGAAACCCTGGCGGAGCTTGTCGAGGAAACTCATGTTTTTGTCCTTAAGTGTGGTTTGTGCGCGCTGTCACCAGAGGTGCAGCGGCTTGTTGTTATTGGTGCGCCGCAGTAAGTGCGTGCACGAAAGGGCCAATGTCTCTTCACGACCCAGCAGGCGCTGAATTTCGGGGTTGCAGTTGAGCGGTGCAAAACGGGTACGGGGTCAGGTGTGGAAGTACGCCTGCAGGTTGGGTGGAAAGAATTGGAACTCCCGAATGCTAAGCGTTGCAAAGCGACGTATCCAAGTGTTGCGGCGTCGGATGTTTACAAGAGCGAGTAACGCACATCGCGCGCGTTGCGGTTTTTGTAACGTTCAGCCCCGCTAATGTTCGCAGGCAAGCCCAACCCTGCTGCGTTTTACCCCGGCTTGTCGCGCTCGCGCGAACGGCACCGGCACCAAATGTGATGGCGCTAATCACAGCCCAAGGGCTGTTTTTGCAACAAGCCAGTCAACGTTCGCCCGAGCTTTATTTTTCGTATGGACTGAGTCAAGCCGGCCGTTATCAGCAGACATATTTTCAGCACCACCTTACTAAACTTTATCGTATCAACCGCACCAAAACAAGAAGGCGTGAGACTGTAGATATTGATGCCGACAGCGTTTAGCGAATCAGCACGAAGATCGACAATGCATCACACACATCTTGATGCGGTCACTGCGGTTGTTGGGTGACCTGGCATCCCTGCTACACCTGCTAAATCTGCTAAATCTCCTAAACCTGCTAAACCGCTTGCACGCTCCGTCCCGCCGCCTTGAGTCGGCGCTCGACGATGCCCAGAGTGAGCTGGACAGTCGGCCAATCGATGCTGCGCGGCTTGCACTGCCCTTTCACGGTCAGCGTTGCCAAAAGCACGGCCCGTCCATACTCCTCTTCCGCCAGATCCAGATTGCCCGCCCTTAAAGCGGCAAGACTGGAGATGACATAGCCGGCCAGCAGTCTAGCCTCCAGGTACTGGATGGCGTTCTCGCTGTAGGCCAGAGCAGCAAAGGCATTGCCTCTGTCCTCATCGAGGTTCGTGAGAGCAAATTCCAGGCTGCTCACAGTGCTGTCCCAACCGTGATTGGAGGTGGATCCGTAATGGTAGCCGGCCCAAACCAGCTGAAGAAGTGGCGGCATAACTGTCCCTGTGGGCTCCTGGCCCACTGTTGCAAACGTTGAGACGCGAGTGTTGGCACCCGCCGATTTCAATGGCACTCAGACCAGGATTGGTACGAACTCTTCGACGAATCGACCCGGCCACTGCAGGGAGACGCATAAGCGCCTTCCCTGCAGGGCAGTGATCGATCCCGTGTCGCTGAAAACGGGATACTTACACTTTCTCTCTAAAGATGCACTACGTCATGCATCCCACACAGCGCTTACC
>JBGAVL010000231.1:0-10484 GCA_044228145.1 Obscuribacteraceae bacterium (SeqCode) | reverse complement strand
AGAACACGTTCTTCGCAATGGAAAGGTCACGCGATGCCGACTTCCGCGCGCATGAACGCCGGGCGAGCTACGGTTCTCTATGCCGCACTATCGAAAAAACGCCATTGCCGGAACGCCTTTCAGATTTAGCAGCTTTGATCAAGAATGGTGACTTACATGAAGCTTATAACGTGGTAAATGCAAACCTTGGCTGGTACAGAGAACGCGATTGTCGATACGGCAGCTTGCAAGACAAGATCGCAAACTCGTTTTTACGGGTTGGCACTAATCTTTGGTCTGCTATTCACGAGCACTCCTCAGAAAGTAAGACTACTGCTTTGGAATCGGTGAAAGAGATGCAGGCAAAGTACGGATCGGAAACAGATTGGCCGCTAGCGGTGAGCTCAGGTGATGTACACAACATAGAAATAACCAAAAACTGGTCCGACAAGACAAGGGTAAATGCAATCGAGAAACTCGTGCAAAGAGGCTATTTTCACGACGCCTTTGGACTTGCTGAATGGGGATGGATCCTGAGCAGGGATGGTGGCAAGGCCCATGTTGTAAATCAATACGACCTGCTCTCGTTTGAAATTGCAAAATTTTCTACCAACAACCAGAAGCAGTCGCATTCAGCACTAGCGCAACGCCTCTCTGAACTGAAGAAAGCGATTCATTAGATTTTCATTGTTTCTATCAAGCTCTCTTCAGACCAAAAGCCGCCCCTTTCAAGGCGGCTTCCAGGCTGGCATGTTGCGGTCGTGTTTAACTTTGTCGTGATTACCTCGTAGTGATTACCTCGTCGCGTCTGGCTCGACTTGTCTAACCCAGTCGAGACTAGCTGAACAAGTTGGCGTCGCGTGCAGAGGCAACGAACCAATTGACCAGTCCGGGGGTAGCGACTCCACCGATGATGCACAGTGCTCCAAAGGCGAGACGCGAACCATGAGAGTACCCGTCATTTTCTTGTGGTGTTCCCTGGGCAAGTGCGAAGATCGCTTTGATTGCCAGTGCGCCACCATATAAGATGCCGAGGATTTCAAAGCCATTGGCCATGATGTTCAACATCGCTTCCAGATTGGCCATGTTATTCACTCGCACGGTCCCGGCTGTATTGATGCCTGTGATATAAGTGGCATCAGCGCCTTGCGGTCCGATTGTTCCGTTGGTTGCACCCTGAAGTGTGGGTGAGTATTGGGAGAACGAATCGTACTTGGTTTGGGAATAGGAGGTAGGAGCGTAGTTGGTTGCTAACTCATTGGTGTTTGCTTGACTGGCTTGACTAGTCTCTTGACTGGTTGGTCGACTAAAAGCATCACCACCTGTCGTAACTTCGGCATTGTTTGCTGTCGAAATCGGATAGCTGGTCCGATTGTGATGCGGCAAAACCGACGCCAGCGAAACCGGAGTGACGATATTGTGGGCACAAGCAACCACGGCTGCGAAGCCGACTTTCCCTTTGTGCAGCATTTCTTCGACCTTCTGGTTTGCAGCCAGACAGGCTATTTCGCTTGCCTGTGCGGATGTCGCGGCTTTTGAGGTCTCAGCTCTGTCGACAGCGGTGTATTCTACTGCAAAGTCGGTGCCACCAGGTTGCCACTTAGCAATGAATCTTTCTAGATCATCACCGGCGGTGGCGCTGCGTGCGATGGCTGAGAAAGGTCCGATTTCACGGTGGTTCTTGAAGAATTCATGAGCATCCATAACACCGTTGTCCAGTGCCAGTTCGTAGAACTTGGGTGTGGCGATGTAGGGAGCCATGATGTAGATTTCTTCGTTGAAGCTTGGTTGTGGTCCGTGAATCCAGAGCACGGTTCCACCCTTCGCTTCGCCTGCCGCTTCTGCCGCTTTTACAACAGCCTGCAAGTTGTCTTGTCCTCCAGTCAAGGCAACCTTATCCAGCTGTTTCATTCCTTCTTCGAATTTGAGAATTTCTGGTGCCGCACCGTTTTGGTCCGATGCAATGATCACTGATTTTGTTATTGACGTCGGTAGTTTTGCAATGGCTGATTTGATCTCCTTCAAATGGTCTTTCACGCTTTGGGAGCCGTCGACAACCAGAATTAGGTGGCTGGGTGGAGGAGCTTCCACTTTCTTAATCGTTTGAATGATGTAGGATGCCGCGTGAACAAACGGGTCTTTGATTACGTTTGGTCCAAGTGTGGCGTTGCGTGCCACACGGATGGACAATCCAGAACCGGACAGGTCTTCCTCCTTGATGACGCCGGTAAGCACCTTCTCGCCTGTTGCTGAAACTCCGGAGCGGATGCCTTTTACATTCATGGTCAGCTTCTCAGGCGAGCGAATGCTCATTGTGTTGTCGGCTGAAATTGCAAAATTGTTGTCGATGAATCGTGGCAGCGAGACTGAGGCTTCGGTCAACGTGTGCAATTTAAGCGGCACGACAACAGCAACGCGCACTTTCATTTCGCCTTGAGCAGGGACAGGGTAGCAATGAAGAAGTGTGCGCCCGCGACCAAGATCCGTGACGATAGCGGGAGCATCATGCCCGGCTATGACAGGAGATTGGACAGTAGAGGCAGCCAGGCCGGAAGCGTTGAAGCGCGCATTGGTAGGCTCGCCACCGGGCCAAACTGTCATTTGAGAGATGACGGCGCCTTCGGGCAAACCAATTTCAGCACGCGCTTCTTGCTTTTGGTATGTGCGGTTTTTGAAAACGAAAGTCCAATTTACCGTTGCGCTGAGTGTGGTGGGATTGACTACGCCGGTCATCGCCGATCTAATCAAAGACAGCCCTGTGACAGGCGCTCCCACAACATGCTTCTGCAAATATTCATCGGGCATGGACGAGAAGTTAGATGACTTGTCGTCTCTGAATGGTTTGCCTGTGACTGAGAAATACAATTGTCTCTGGGTGGTCGGCTCGATTCGAATGAACAAGCCGGGGATGCCGGCGGTTCGCACATCGGCACATTCCATCATCAAGTCGCGCTCGGGATTTATTTGGCGCAGGAAATCCAAGCCGCTTTTTCTCTCAGCAGCACTTTCTGATGTGGACATATATTCGGCAACGCGAATGCAGACAGAGCGCGCTTCCGACCCGACAAAAAGCAGAGTCGAAAAAATCAAACCAAGCGCTGAATAGGCGACTGTTCTCAATTGAGAGCTGCGCAATTCACGAGAGACGCGCAACGAATTGGCTAAGTAAACAGCAGTTGCAGCTGCCAGCGTCGCGATAATAGCTATGCTGGTGAAAGCGCCGGGATGCGGATTGCCACTTGATTCGTCGATAGCTGGATAGTGCAAAATGACAGCCGCCCAGCCAATGGCAGCAATTATGGATGACGTGCCTATGGCCATGCCGTTCATGATGCCGCGCCGTTTTGCAAAGCGTCTGTCATCGCGCGACAATGATTTCCAGACCACAAAGTTGGCGACGGGAATCATTACTGCCAGTGCAACTTCAATCAGTGTTTCAACCGGGTGCTTCAAAATCATTAGAGTGAGGCGGTCGAAGCATGCTGCGGTAGCTGCCGCCAAAAGCATCCCCGGCAGAAGCACGCCTAGCGACATTACGCCCATGCCCTCGGCGTTACTGAATAATCCTTTGTCTTGAAACGGCGAGGCAAAGGAGTCATAAAACGCATCAGGGCGGCGCCCCGAATGCGGCTGCGCGGACTCCTGGTCTATTTCCCGTTCGTCGACGGGCGGTATCCCTGTAAATGTCATGACTCATTCCTCCGTCAAGGGCAAGTAGGCGCACAGCCAGGCGCGCGCATGCTTGTCAGTACGGCAGCCCGCAGTAATCTGCTGAATTGGGGCGCAGCACTAAATTCGCTTACGCTGGCTATGCGTGAGCCGGCGCTGAATAAAGGGCGCTTGTCTGGCTCAGGTTTTGTTTAGTAAGACCCGCAATTGCCAAATGGCGCCTTTGGGCACTATCAATTTACGCCAGCGGTCCATGCGATTCGATGGGGAAAACCCTGAAGTGGTATTGCGCCTTTCCACCCGAATGCTAAGCGGATACAATACTGACCGCATTCCCTTATGTTCGGGAGAATATCATGTCTACCTCGACCGGCAGAAAGAAAGTCCTGGTCACCGACAGCCTTTTCATTTTTCAAGAACACATAGACAAACTGGAAGCGGCAAACTGCTCTGTTGAGCGCCTGGATAAACCGGCTGCCAGCGAAGAAGAATTGATTGAGGCCATCAAAGGGAAGCACGGATACATTTTAGGCGGCATCGAGCATGTCACGGACAAGATCATTGCCGCAGCGGACTGCCTGGAAGCGCTGGTCTTTACCGGCACCGACTGGCTGCATTTTGTGCCGGGGCACGAAGAAGCGACCAAGAAGGGTATCGCGGTTTCCAATTGCCCGGGCGCCAACGCGCTGGCCGTGGCAGAGTTTGCACTTGCGCTGATGCTGTCCATGCAACGCAACTTGTTTGAGCTGGGCAGAACAGGAGACAAGTCGTTTCAAACCTGCAAATCTCTTCTCAATTCACGCGTAGGATTAATCGGTCTTGGCACCATCGGCGCCACCGTTGCAAAAATGCTCAAAGGCATTGGTGTCGCGGATGTTTCCTATTTCAGCAGAGAGCGCAAACCGAACATTGAGAAAGAAATCGGCATCAAATACATGGAGTTGAACGACTTGCTCAAGCACTGCGACGTCATATCGCTTCACGCATCCAAGGCCGCAGGAGCGGGATACATAGGCAAAGCACAATTGGCTCAGCTACCCGACGGGGCCCTTATCATCGACACATCTTTCCATGGCGCGATAGAAGAGGAAGCGCTCTTCAATGAACTATCCAAGAAAAGACTGCGCGCAGCGGCGGATCACCTGCCCAGGGACGATTTCAAAACTCTACCGCTGGATGCCTTTTATTACTCAAACGCGTCAACCGCATACAACACCAGCGACGCAAACAAGAAAGCAAGCGATATTGCCACAGACTCAATGATTAACTTGCTAAACGGCAAGGAAGATCGATATGTTGTGAACGGACAGAAAGCGCGTGTCTGATTGCCTGACAGGCCGATGATATGCAAAATGCCTATTCGTATTAAAGAGAAGGGGTGAAAGTAACGTCCGACAATTGATAGTACGGCGAAATTCCGGCGTTTCTATTAGAATATAAAACAGGGGCGGCAGCAGTCGAACCGCCTGACGAACCCACCAGCATTGGAGACAAATAGAGTGAAATTCAACGTTTACAGGTTTTGCTGGTTTTGCGTTTTGCAAGCAGCTATCGCATGCGTAGTGGTCAGCTTCCATGGCGGCGGCGCAATCGGATAGCCCCGTTTTTCATTTAATCTTGGCTGTAGAGCCCAGTCAGATTAGCCTTTTAAGGTTTAATCTGATTTTTGGCGTCGTTTAATGTTTGGTCTCAAACACCCCGGGCATACAAGTAAGTGAAAGCATCCGGTTGGCTCTCCACTATAAGAGCACCGGAGCTTTCTATTTTTTAGGCTTTTACAACACGCATCTATAGCTTGAACAAGTCGTCGCTCAAGCCGATATTGCTTTTCACATTCTTCCAGGTGCTCGTGCACGGATCTTTGTAGTCATAGTCGTCCCAACGAATAGGCAGGTAGGATGTGGGATGCACCCAGACGCGCTTCAGACAGATTTTCGGCTCACTGGGTTTGTATATTTCCAAAACATAAGCCGCTTCAGTCACACCGATTCCAGTCACCGGCTTCTCCGATACACGAACAGCCTGGCCGCTCTTAATACGCTCCTTCAAAATGCGAACAAGAGACGCAAAATCGGAGTCTTCCATTTTATCTCCGTTGGCAGCATCGAGCATTTTATCGCTTGGTTTGAGAGTGAGGACTACCAGTCCGGCCAGCCCACCGCCTCTGGCGCGCGCGCTTCCGTCTCTGGTGATGACTGCAATAGAGCCTTTACTGAATTCACCAGTCTCTTCGACTCTCATCATTTTCGGCTTTTTGAAAAACAATTTTCCTGCATCGGTGATTGAGGAATTCTTTTTGAAACTTTTGGTTTCAAACAAAAGAGAATAATCGTTCAATCGCTCGACTTCTTTTCCCATCGTATCGATAAAAGACGCACCATCCTTCATTGGCTCAACCAGCGGTCCCTGGGCATTGAAATTCATGCTTTGCTTTGCGGCTTCGCTGACGGGAGCACCTGCAAATAACGGCGTTGCGCAAAAACCTGCGATCGTCATAATCGACATTGCACAGAGCCATTGTTTGCCGAAAAGGTTTGCCATGAATACTCGCACTCCAATTCTGTTTGAGCATTATCGACTATCTAAACGGGATGATTCCTTAAATCATTAGCTCGGCTGCCGAATTTCGAAGACTTCAATCCGGCAGACATTAGAGACTGCATTAGTGGGCTGAGAATCATCATTCAGGATCACTCTCAGTAGTTTCTCTGTGGTCCTTCAAATTTCGAAGATGCAATTTGAATCTGTGCAATTCTTCCGAATTGTTGTAGCCAACACCTTCAGTGAGTGAGATTGCATTTTCAACCAATTGCCGCGCTTTTTTCTCGTCGCCGAGCTTTTCATAGTAAGAAGCCATCTTGTTCCAGTTCTCCGCAACCAACAATTTGTCTTTGCCGCCGACAGGATGTTTCACCAGGAAGTCATCCGCCTTCCGCCGCCATTCAAGCGCCCCTCTCCAATCTTTTTCTTTTTCCAGCACTAGAGCATACTCAGCTTGCGCCAAAGGAACCATAATGTCCCCTGGCATTTCTTTCAAACTCAAGTCGAGGCATTTTAGAAAAAGTTGCTTGGCTAAAGCGTGATTACCCAGGGACCGCTGGCACCGGCCGCGCAAGCGATAAGCTTCGGCAAACCAGGCAGGACGACCGTTCTTGTTCTTCTGCCAGCCGGCAATGAATTTTTGCAGCGTGAGATCTGCTTCTTCGAAATCCTTATGATGCATCAGACCTCTGCGCACCATTCTCAGATCGGTTGGGCCGATTTGCCCAACAACCGTCATTGTTGCAGTCCTACTTACGAGACAATTCGGAAGCGCATGCTTCAACTTAGAAATACCTGCCGGAGTGACATTCTCACAGCCGGACAATTCAATCAATCGCAAATTTTTCAGAGTATGTAATTTCAACAAATCGGCATCTGAAATTTGGGTGCCGTTAAGTGTAAGCTCCCTGAGTTTTTTCAAGTTGGCTACGATTTGCCAGCCTGTTGCATTGACCTGCGTAGAATCCAAATGCAGGATAACCAGCGACTGCATATCGCGCAAAGCGTGCAGGTCTTTGACTGGATTGCAATTGAGCTTCAAACTCTCCAACTTCATATTCGCGATTGGTTCGATATCCGCATCCGTCAGTTTCAAATCTTCCAAGATCAATTCTTCTATGTGGTCCGCACCATGCTTCTGAAGAGCGAGCAGATCATCGCTTTTGACAGGCTCATTGTAATAGCGCAAACCTCCCAGATTTACGCGTGGCTTACCTTGCTTGGCCAGATGAATGATGGTGTCATGCACACTAAATTCTTCGGCATATGGCAACGCCTCATGCTTGAATGAACGCTGTGTGTAGTCTGCCGACTGTTGTTCGCTGAGCTCATTTATCTTTGGAAGCGGGCCCAACTCTTCAATCTTATTTGCTCTAATTGATTCCGAAACTGCCCCACCCACATTTTCAGCAGGCTGCGAACAACTAATGCACGTGAGGGACGTGACAAACACAATGATAAGTTTGCTGGTGACTTTAACGAATTTTTCCAACAGGAAAGCCTTTCAGGAGTTTAGCCCTGGCAATTGCCGCTCGTCACGATATGGTAACGCACGGTTGAGAGAATAGCCTGGTTCCCCCTGTACTCCTTACCACACAACTTATGGGACTTGAACAGGCCTCCACAGAATCTGAGCGAGGCACGGCTGCGCCTGAAGCAAGCACTTTGCGGGAATCATTACCCGTCGAAACTCTGGCCGGATCGTTGGACTTTACTCCAAAACCAACAAAAGTGGCGGATATGGGCACCGCTGCCGTGGGCACGGGCGAGGTCGCGAACGAGGTCAACGACGGCAAACAATACCTGGATTTTCGCGACAACATCTATGGACAGAGTGCGCTGGACTGGAAGCTGTTCAAGAAGTCTCAGGATTGAGACAGGGCGAGTTTATGCCTCTATCTGATACTCTTTAGCTGTCGCTTCCCAGCGCCTTCTTGGCTTCATCAATGTCTCGTCTTGCTTATACCTGTTTTCCGCTTCGTTTTTCCAGCGCATGTTTTGCAGCGCTCACTTTTATTGCCGCAGCTCTTTCAACCTCGAACTGTTTACAGGTTGATGCCGCTGAGGTAAAAGCAGCCCCGGCAGCAAAGGCAAAACCGCACGCCAGACGTGTGTTTAAGTCTGTGGACGAAGTGCTGAACTTTTATGGTGAAACAGTGCGCGCAAAACTCAAGCCGATTTTTAGCGCCAGGGGTGTTTCGTACCCACCAAAAGATATGACCTGGGTTTGTTTGAAACAAGAGAAAATGCTTTTTTTATTCGCAAAGGATGCGCACGGAAAACAAAAGCAGTTATTCTGCTATCCGATCATCGGCTCGAGTGGTGCCTCAGGACCCAAGCTGAAGGAAGGCGATATGCAGGTGCCGGAAGGTTTTTACCGCATTACAAACTTTCATCCCAATGTTATTGCTCACATGGCTCTCGATGTAAATTACCCAAATGATGAAGATAAAGCTCACGCAATTGCAGAGCACAGGAAAAAACTCGGCTGTGACATTCTCATACACGGAAGCCGCTGGTCGAGCGGATGTCTGGCGATGGGCAATCAGCCAATCGAAGAGATGTTTGTGCTTGCTTACGACTGCGGGTTGAAAAATATCAGCTTGATTTTCGCGCCTTGCGATCTCATCACGCAAAAACCAGGCATTGATTTCAAGAAACAACCCACCTGGCTACCGCAGCTCTACAAGCGCATTTCCGCTGCATTGCAAGAGTTTCCCATCGACATTTCCAAAGTCATTCCGGCGGAAACACTTTCTGAAACACAGGCACGATTTTAACGTGGACGTTCTCTTTGTCTGTCTGGGAAACATTTGCAGATCGCCGATGGCGGCGGGGATTTTGCGAAGCATTTATGAGCAATCGAAAATCTCCGGACAAGTCGAATCTGCCGGAACCATGGATTGGAATGTCGGCTGCGGAGCCGATCCCCGCGCAGTCTCGGTGGCCCGAGCCAATGGTGTAGACCTGGCTAAACATCGGGCACGTCAGGTCAACATCGATGATTTTGAGCGCTTTGACGTCATATTTGCGATGGACAATGCCAATGCCATTTCTCTGCGCAAGATTGCGCCTGCGCAACACAAACACAAGATCCGCCTGCTCGGCGGCGACCAGGAGATCGCCGATCCGTATCACAGCAATGAAGCAGCCTTTCAGGCAACGTACAAAACCATTGACGAATGCTGTCGCCAGGCAGTTCGCGATCTGCTTTAGCCGACATTGAGATTTGTTCAGATCATCGGGTACATTGTCTAGGTCTTCTCCAGTAAGCCAGGAGTGAAAAATGGCCAAAAAGGCTCAACCATTGCCGATCGATGAGCTTTTACAACGAGTCAAGGCGGACCGGTCCAATTTGGTTGGTCCGGGGGCTTCCGCCGAGGACATCGAGCAGTTGGAGCAAACGCTCACGATTGCATTGCCTGAAAGCTACAAGGCATTTCTTCGCATCTTTGACGGTGGACAATTCAATTTCGCAAGAATGCATTGCATTACGGAAAAAGGCGCCGGCTGGCATGATTTGCTGCAACAACTGGAGAATTTCTTTACTTATCATCCTATCCTTGGCGTTCGAGCGCTGCTGCCCTTCGCCAGTAGCTACGGTGGCGACGTCTATTGCTTCGACCTGGCAAAAATGAAAAACGGCGAATGTCCGGTCTTGGAATTCGATCACGAAGATTCCGACAATCAAGAATTGAGATTGGTCGGCAATGGCTTTGCGGCATGGATAGCCAATTCGTATAGCGATTTTGACGAAGACGAATTCACCATCGAGGTTTACATCACCACAAATGCCGAGTTGCAAGACTGCGATTTGACCGGTGACAAGCACTCGCTCACAATCTCAATTGCCGACGAAGGTGAATACGCAGTGCGCGTATTTCTTGGCGAAGGAAGAAACAACAAATTTCAAATCGATTGCGCTGATGGCTGGCAGGGTGTGAGAGCCTCGGATGCGCAAGCTGGTAAGTTCAAAGGAAACGCAAAAGCGCTGGACGGTTTAAGTAAATACATAAGTGACGTGCTGAAAGAAACCAACGAACCACTCGAGCTTTTCATTTTCAGCAGCTGTGAAATGAGCAGTGACGATAGATGGAAAACATCGATCGGAAAGATCAAGCTCACGAACAACGAACTCGAACTCAAGGCCGGTGATTGGCTCAAGATAGATCCCGATGGCAAGTTGACGCCGCTCAATTTACCCTTGCTGCCCAATCACGTCGAAAAGCCGAAAGAGCCTGGAGAATTGTCATGCAGTTTTTGCGGGCAGGGGCAGACCTCTGTGAAAAAACGGA
>JBGAVL010000230.1:0-10562 GCA_044228145.1 Obscuribacteraceae bacterium (SeqCode) | reverse complement strand
AAGTGTCGCCATTCCTGGCCAACGACACTGAAAAAACCATAGAGGAAGCAAAGCGCTTGTGGAAGTGGGTCAATCGCCCCAACGTGATGATAAAAGTGCCGGCAACCACAGAAGGCATCCCGGCGATCAAAGAATTGATCGGCCTGGGCATCAACATCAATGTGACATTGCTTTTCTCGCAAGAAGCGTACGAAGCTGTGCACTGGGCATACATCGACGGTTTGGAAAAATTCCGAAAATCAGGCGGCGATTTAAGCTCGGTCGCCAGCGTCGCCAGCTTCTTCGTCAGCCGCATCGACACCCTCATCGACAGCATGATCGAAGAGAAATTGAAAACAGCACAAGGCGACGAAAAGAGTCTGCTCAACAAAGTGCTCGGCAAAGTGGCGATCGCCAATGCCAAGCAAGCCTATCAAAAGTATGGACACATCATTGCAGACGCTCGATGGAAAGAGCTGGCGAAGCACGGCGCACAAACTCAGCGCCTGCTCTGGGCAAGCACCAGCACCAAGAATCCGGCATTCCCCGATTGCATCTACGTGGATGAATTGATCGGCAAAGATACCGTCAATACCATACCACCCAGCACATTTGATGCATTCAGAGATCATGGTGTTTTGAAAAACACCTTGGAAGCAAACGTAGCCGATGCCAATGCAGTTATGGAAAACCTGGAAAAATGCAAAATCTCGATGAAAGAAGTAACGGACAAGCTCGTCGTCCAGGGCGTTGACCTCTTTGCAGATGCATTCAAAAAACTTCTTGATACGGTCGAAAAATCACGAACGACCGAGCCCAAATCGCTGATCGACAATCTCAAGTATGAATTGCCTGGCGATTTGAATGCTGCGGTTGAAAAAAGAATTGCCGACTGGCAATCAAAAGACAATATGAAGAAGCTCTGGTCGAAAGATGCTTCCCTGTGGACAGGCGAAGACGAGAGCAAATGGCTGGACTGGTTGAACATCATCAACGATCAACTGGCTCACATCGATAATTTGAAAAAACTCTCGCAAGAAATCAAAGATGCGAAGTTCAAATATGCACTGCTATTGGGAATGGGCGGCTCCAGCCTCTGCCCTGATGTTTTGCGCATGACCTTCCCGAAAGTAGCCGGATATCCAGAACTGCATGTTCTTGACTCGACCGATCCGCAACAAGTGAAAGCGGCCGAAAAAGCTATCGATATAAAACAAACCATTTTCATCGTTTCATCAAAGTCCGGCACCACGCTCGAGCCTAATATTTTCGAACAGTATTTCTGGCAAAAAACGATCGAGGCAGTTGGCGCAGAAAATGCCGGTCAGCACTGGATCGCAGTCACAGACCCGGGTTCAAAACTCCAGGCACTGGCAGAGAAAGAAGAGTTCAGACATATTTTTCTCGGACTTCCCGGAATCGGCGGCCGCTATTCGGCGCTTTCCAATTTCGGCATGGTACCGGCAGCGGTGATGGGATTGGATGTCTCCAAATTTCTCGACAGATCCAGAGAAATGGCTCACGCTTGCGCAGCCACTGTTCCTGTCAAAGAAAACCCCGGAGCCGTGCTCGGCATCATCATGGGCGAAGCAGCAAGGGCCGGACGAGACAAAATCACCATCTTCACATCAGCGAAGATTCATTATCTTGGCGCATGGCTCGAACAACTGATTGCCGAATCAACCGGCAAAATCGGCAAGGGCATAATTCCAGTCGATCGTGAAACCGTAGCTGCACCGGAAACATACGGAAAGGATCGCCTTTTTGTATACCTGCGCGTAGAAACCGGTGCTAATGAAATCCAGGATAAAGCCGTCGATGCTCTGGAAAGAGCAGGGCATCCAATGGTCAAGATTTCTGTCTCCGACATCTACAATCTAGGAGAGGAATTCTTCCGCTGGGAAATTGCTACCGCAGTAGCCGGTGCGGTTATCGGAATCAATGCATTCAATCAGCCCGACGTAGAAGCAAGCAAAATTGCCACGCGCGAGTTGACAGAAGCCTATGAAAAATCCGGACAGCTTCCGGAGGAAAAGCCTTTCTTCGAAGGAGACGGCATCAAGCTCTTCGCCGATGAGAAGAACGTCAAGGAAATCGAATCAACGGCCGGCGTCACACCCAACCTTAACTCTGTGATCAAAGCTCATCTGTCCAGAGTAAAAGAGGGCGACTACGTTGCACTGCTTGCTTACATAGAAATGACTAAAGCACATGAAGACGAACTGCAAGTGGCAAGATTGGCAATAAGAGACAGCAAAAAAGTCGCAACCTGCCTGGGCTTTGGACCACGCTTCCTGCATTCGACCGGTCAAGCCTACAAGGGCGGACCTGCAAGCGGCGTGTTTTTACAAGTCACCGCCGACGATACCGAAGATTTGCCGGTGCCCCAGCAAAAATATACCTTCGGCATCGTCAAGGCAGCTCAAGCACGCGGCGATCTGAAAGTGCTCTATGACAGAGGCAGAAGAGCCTTGCGCGTTCATCTCGGAAAAGATGTCGCTCAAGGTTTGAAGGTGCTGACCGCAGCAGTTAAAAACGCACTGAAGTAGACGTAGGGGCGATGCCATGCATCGCCCTGTCTTTCATCCGGGTGAGGCATGAATCGCCCCTACAAGAGGAAAGAAAAATGCAATTAGGAATGGTCGGCTTGGGTCGCATGGGCGCCAATATGGTTCGTCGCTTGATGGCAGGCGGACACGAGTGCGTCGTCTATGATCGTAATCCAGAACCCGGCAAAGAACTGGCGAATGAAGGCGCAACAGCAGTCACCGGCTACAAAGAAATGATCGACAAGCTGGCCAAGCCTCGTGCAGTCTGGGTAATGGTGCCTTCCGGAAAAATCACCGACGATGCCATCCAGGAGCTTTCTGAGCTTTTGCAGCCGGGCGACACCATCATTGACGGCGGCAACTCATATTTCAAAGACGATGTTCGCCGCGCCCATATGCTCCGGGAAAAAGGTATCACTTTCGCCGATTGCGGAACCAGCGGTGGCGTGTGGGGAAAAGATCGCGGATATTGCTTGATGATTGGAGCCGAAAAGCAAGTTTTTCAAAGACTCGAGCCAATCTTCGCCACACTGGCTCCCGGTATGGGCGACACGCCTATAACACCCGGTCGAGAGAAGATGCAAAACTCTGCGGAAAAAGGCTACATCCATGCCGGTCCTGTCGGCGCCGGGCACTACGTGAAAATGGTGCACAACGGCATCGAATATGGTTTGATGCAGGCTTATGCCGAAGGCTTTTGTATTTTAGCAAGCGCCGACTCGCAAGAACTTCCGGAAGACATTCGCTATGACATCAATCTCGCGGACGTTGCCGAAGTTTGGAGACGAGGGTCTGTTGTCGGTTCCTGGCTGTTGGATCTGACATCGATGGCGCTTTGCGAAGAAAAAGATCTAGAATCGTACAGTGGTTTCGTTCAAGACTCCGGCGAAGGAAGATGGACGATACAGGCAGCTATAGAACAAGCAGTGCCGGCAGAAGTATTGTCGGCGGCGTTGTACACGCGCTTCCGCTCCAGACTGCAACAGCCCTTCGGTGAGCGCCTTTTGTCTGCAATGCGCTTTAAGTTCGGCGGGCATCTCGAGTTAAAACCAAATACTGAAATGAATCGCACGCCGGCAAAATCCGGAGCTTCTTCGTAAAACCGTAGGGGCGACGCCATGCGTCGCCCGGCGCTGCTCCGGAGCTTCGTCAAACTAAGAGGAAAGAGAAATGGAAAAAGCAATGTTTGGTGCAGGATGCTTCTGGGGAGTCGAAGAGGCTTTCCGTACAATCGATGGCGTCAAAGACACGAAAGTCGGATACAGCGGCGGCAACACCGAAGATCCGACTTACGAACAAGTTTGTTCGGACAGAACCGGTCACGCTGAAGTTATCTGGATTGAATTCGATCCGGCGGTAGTTTCCTACGAACAGTTGTTGGACAAGTTTTTCACCATCCACGATCCCACCCAACTGAATCGCCAGGGACCGGACATAGGCAAACAATACAGAACAGTCGTATTTTTCTACTCTCCTGAGCAAGAAAAGGCAGCCCGAGAAAAAATCGAACAACTAGGTAAATCCGGCAAGTTTCACGCACCGATCGCCACCGAAGTGACGCCCGCTGCCAAGTTCTATGCCGCCGAAGAGTATCACCAACGATATTTACAAAAGCGCGGAGCCAATGTCTGCCACTGACTTGGCGCCCTGTATAATGTGCAGTCATCTGTGGACTGCCTGGTAAGTCCCAATAATGGAGGAATCAGCTCATGTCGAGCAAGGCAAACAGCCAACTGAGAAGCTTCAACAAGCTAGCGATGAGTTTTACTCTTGGCTTGCTAATTTCGTCGGCAGTAGGCTTCATGCCTAATGCGATAGCCGATTCGACGCAGAATCCTGCGTTTGAGAAGGCTGTTGCATCGATGCAATCGAAGAACTACAACGACGCAATCAAGGCGTTTGATGAAGCCATCGGTCTGCAAGAAACCAACGCCAAGGCTTACAACCTCCGCGGGCAATGCTTTTTCGCATTGAAACAATACAAACTGGCCGTCAACGATTTCGGCGAAGCAGTCAAATATGATGACGACAATGCTGAGAACTACCTCTGGCGCGGCTCGGCTGAAGTAAAGGTCGGCGACCACACTGCTGCTGTAAAAGACTTCGAGAAAGCGATAATCCTTGATCCAAAACTCACCAAAGCCTATGCCGGCATTGGCGACTCATATAGAGCTCAAGGGCAAGTAGATCTGGCCCTTGCTCAATACAACAAAGCGCTGGCAGCCTCTCCGAAAGACGCTGAAATTCTCACCAAGCGTGCCGATACCTACATTGATATGGGCAATAACGACGCCGCCATCAAGGACTACAATTTCGCCATTCAAATCGCGCCAGAGTTCGGCACCGCATACATCAATCGCGGCACGGCTTTCAGCGGATTGCAAAAACCGGAGGACGCTCTCAAGGATTATGACAAGGCGCTGGCACTGGATCCTTCCAATGCCGATTTGCTCAAAAAGCGCGGACATGAGTATTTCAAGCTCAAAAATGCCAAAGAGGCGCTTGAAGATTACAACGCAGCGCTCAAAATGGACAATACCAACGCGCAACTCTACTACCACCGCGCCAAAGCGCTTATGCAGCTGGGATCGGACGGAGAAGCGATGGCAAGTCTTGAAGATGCGTTGAGACTAGATCCCAACCAGGGCAATTTCTATCTGTGCAGAGCTTTTCTCTGGCACAAACAAGGAAAGTCCATCCTCGCCCACGAGGACATCAAGCGAGCCCAATTCTTCGATCCAAGCCTTCCCAAGGACATCAAATTCGAGAAGGATCCCAAGAATCCTGACAGATACTTTGAAGAGACATTCCTCACCGATATCAACAAGACCGGTTTGAAAGACACTTCCGAGACTCTGAAGCCTCAGTAAATAGCAACAAAATATGAAGCGGGGGCGCCAGGGCGCCTCCGCTTTGTTTTTCCTAGATGTATTTCCGTACCAGGTGAAACTCAAGTCCACTGCGACGCGGTTAGCCTGTCGCACTTGATATTTCTCCTGACTTTTGCCTAAAAATTGTTGCGCTGCAGTACTTCCAATTAGGCGCGAAGCCGACGATAATCAATAGTCGATACCGCGGTAGCTGGTTGAGGTAATTTTCGGGTGCAGGAAACAGATCGACAAAGAGAAGCCAGAAAACGGTGGGAGATCTTCAAAACCGCCGGACAACAAGCGCAGATGCAGGGTCAGATCGTGCAATCGGAATTGAGCTGGCTCAGTTCGCTGGAAGAAGCGGAAACGCTTGGGGAAAACAGCCAACAGCTGGTTATCTCACTTGAGGGTCTGTCAGAGGTTTATTGGGGGCAAAGCAAATACGCAATGGCAGCGCCATTGTGCCGCCGCCTGTTGAGAATTTATGAAACCACACTCGGCGCGGACCACATGGATGTGGCTGTAATAGCCAACAATCTCGCCATGCTCTATCACTCCTGGAAAAAACACGAGGATGCAGAGCGCTTCTACAGACAGGCTCTGGCAATCAAACAGCAACATTTGCCTGAAGCGCATCCGGATCTCGTCAATTTACTCGCTAGCTATGCGCGTCTTCTTTACGAGACCAATCGAAACGAAGAAGCGGACATGCTGAAAGCTACATCTGGAGCATTTTCACAAACATGGAAACGCTCAGGCAGCTGGACGGCGATGAAATAGAGTCCGCAAGTAGAAGCAACAAGTAGAATCCAGAAATAAAAAGATTACAGTTTTGCAACACTGTCATACATGTGTTACTGCGGCAAAAGTCTTGGGCAATCTTACAACAGAGTTCAACACGACCGGCGAGATTGTGGATAAGGCACGACGCCGCCCCTCATAAGTAGCGGGACTAGCATCTCTCAGTGCACAGCCCGCCGGCCGTGCGTCAGAGGTTGCGGCAGCACCATATTTGGTGCTGCTATCAACTTTTGGAAAACCTCAAACCACTAGTCAGTTCGGCAAGCGCACATCGCGACGCAATTTGTAAGGAACGTTGATTCTCAGCTCGTCAAGTGAATCATCAAGTGAGATTTCATTGTTGGCCGCATGCTGCAGCGCACGCACGCCATCGACAACTGTTATCGCTCGGTGCCTGATCAAAAACTGGCAACGCAAAGCTGCAAGCAGTGTAGCTTCATCGATTGCACCGGCAACGACGAGCATTTTGCCGATCAATGAAGGATATCGTGCAGTCAATTCAATGGCCTTATTGATCTGCGACTCATCAACCAGTCCGCACTTTCTGAGCAGCTCGCCAATCACCATTCGCTGCTCGGAGCCTACTTCGCCCTCCTCAGGCAGATCAGACAGACCGGCAGCTTTCCTCAAATCTCGCACGGCAGCGGGCAATTCCATATCACCGCCCAGCACTCTGCCCTGCAACACAAGAGCAACCTCAAGCACGCTTTCGGTCAGCAAACCCAATTCCAGCATGGCCGATCCCACAGTCAACTGGCGCTCAAGTCCCAGCTCAAGCGCGTTCATCAAGTCGCTTTCTGTAAGGACTCCGGCAAGCATGAGAAATTCTCCCAGCCTGATCGAGCGTTTTTGAAATGAACCGCTTTTTTGCTTGGGCACAATTTTCAAACCAGCCGCTGCTTGCGACCGCAGTTCTTTTGCGCCTGTCACGTACGTCAAGTTGCCGTCGCGAATCATGCGCTGAACTTCCAGCACCTTAGCCAGCACCGAATGTGATACCACACCTTTCAAAATCAAAACTCGTCCGAGCGGCAAATTGGAGCTATAGCCTTCTCGTTGCGCTTCTTCCAGCTGTTCTTTCGAAAGCAATCCGGAATCGATAAGCAAACCACCCAGACTGCTGGGCGAGGGTGTGTTGTGTGCACGAGTACGCCAGCCCAGGCGGGCTAACGCGTCAGCTATAGACAGCCCTTCTTTGCGAGCCAGAGGAACCGCCATCTTCGCCTTGGCCAGGGGCAAGTCCCAAATTTTCATCATGGACTGCAGAGCGACAGTCAGATTGACGTCCGACTCGGAGACTCTACCGGAGAGCACCAGTGACCGCCCCAGGGGCAAGCTGAGCTGCACCGCTTCCTTGATACATGACTCCAGATCCTCGGCGCTTAAAAAACCCAGCTGGACCAGAAGTTCTCCAAACAAAGGGACCTTGTTCGTCATCTTGCGCTGCCCGAAATCTTACCTGCTACAGCCGGAATTCCCGAACAGCGAATACTACCAGAATTCCGGTTGTCAGAAGATGAGAGGAGAGATCGATGAGCAGCAATTTGGTGGTGACGCTAATATGCCGGCAGCCTTGATGGACGAAGGGATCACAGTCCGCTATTAATTGATCGCTAGTTGCTTCCGCTCTCGAGCCGGGAAACAATGAAATTAGCAGCCAGCGCCTGGCGCAGTCCAATGCCGATTACTGGCGCTGGGTCAGGCAAATGGCGAGGAAAAAACGGCAACGCATTGTTGTCGAAATGACCAACCAGATGCAAAACCTTGCCCCTGCCAAACGCGAAGGCAACCGCCAGAATACCCTGCCTGTCCGGATCTAAAGGTGCCAGATCGCGGCTGACTGCAAGCACTTTCACGACATCGGGCTTGAGCACGCGCACGGTCTGGCTTTCTTCGTCAAGCTTCCAACTGGCGTTACTCACAGTGCCTTGAAAAAACTCGCGATCGGGCAGCACTACCTGAGCATCCACGACATTTCCTTTACTCTTGCCTTTATTCCATTCGACATAGCCGGGAAACGTCTGCCCCAGCATGTTTTGGAGCGCCCAATCGGTGGTCAAAAGATAGCCGCCGCGCATGACAAAGTCTCTGATTCCTTGCAGCGAATTTCTGTCGAGAGTTCCTGCACAGTTAATTACAAGCACCTTGGCTCTGCTCAAACCAATCCGAGTTAGTTGTCCGGAACCAATTGTCGTGTGAGGAATGCCGAGATTTTTCAAGGTGCGATCGGCTTTATCCCAGGTGCCTTTCACTTCCAGGACTTCCATCGGGTCTAGAGATTCGGCTTTAAGAGAAAACTTGGGATGCACCTTGCTGAGCCACGCCCGGTAAACATCCTCGCCAACTCGCGCCGGTCTCGGTTTTTTCTGCATGGCATCGGTGCGCGCAATACCAGCAGCGGAGAATGCATCATCCGGCGCTGTTTCGCGTAACACATTACCTTCAAGCAACGGTTTGCTCTCTGCACTGCCGGCGGTGCCCAGTCGGGAAGCACTTCCTTGCAGAGTCGGCGACTTCACTTTCAGCACCATCGAGCTGCGACCAACCGGCCCATTGGGAGGCTCCGGATAGTTATGGCCGGACCCTGAAAGCGAACCTGAATTCAAATCCGCGCGTGTGGCCGACTCAGAATATGATGGTGCAACTGCGGGCATGGACAGAGGCTTGGCGGGTGATTTTCCAAATGCTTCAAGCGAAGGGAAAAAGACAAGCGGTGCTACCAGCAGAGGAATCAAGCCGGATAGCGATACCGTGATTTGCAGCTTATTTAGAATTTGCAGCTCGTTCAATTTTGCCGCCGGACCAAAATCTCAGTTTGCCTTGCTGGTTTACCATAATAAACCGACGCTACTGGAAATCTTTCGTTCCCGCCAGGTCAAATGGGCGACGGCAAAAAGTTGGGCGATGAAACCACCAACCGGGCGACGCATGGCGTCGCCCCTCTACTAGTTCCAGAGCTCGATTATGGTCGTCAAGATCGGCGCCAGCTTTTGGACGTTGACTGGCTTGTTCAGGTAATAATTCATCTTCAAGCCCAGGGCGCGCGCAATGTCTTCCTCCGCTTCCGAAACGGTTAACACCACCACCGGGATCTCTTCCAGTTTGGGATTGTCCTTAATGACTTCCAACACCTCATGTCCGTTCTTTTTCGGCATATTCAAGTCAAGAAGTATCAGGTCGGGGCTCTCGGCGTCTTTATATTTGCCGCGCTTGCTCAGGTATTCAATAGCCTGCTCGCCATCGGTGACAATAGTCAAGGTATTTTTCAGCCCGCTCTCTTTCAATGCCTCTTCTGTCAAGGCAATGTCGGCAGGGCTGTCTTCTACCAGCAATATTTCGACGGGATTTTTCACAAGCTAGCTCCTAGTGTCTTCGGGCAAAATAAAGCACAATTCCGAACCTTTTCCAAGCTGGGACTTGGCCCAGATTGCTCCTCCATGATGCTCGACAATTTTTTTGCAAATGGCAAGACCAATTCCGGTACCGGGGTATTCGGTTTTGGCGTTTAGGCGACTAAACATACCAAAAATCTTGTTGAGATAGCGACTATCCATTCCAATCCCATTATCTTTGATCGAAAATAGATAATCTCCACCCTCGCGTCGCCAACTTATTTGAATCTCCGGTGTCACCTCCGGATTGCGAAACTTCAGCGCATTCGCCAGTAGGTTCTGGAACAGCTGAACCATCTGCAATTGATCCGCCACGACCGGGGGCAAGTCCTCGCATTTAATTATTGCCCCGGTTTGCTCGATGCTAACACTGAGGTTGTTTTTCACTTCTTCCACGACTCTGTTTAGATCGATTGACTCGAAGTTTTTTTCATGAGGTCGGATTTTGGAGTGTTCCAAAACACCGCGAATCAACTGTTCCATGCGAATTACAGCATCATCTATGAAGCTGATGAAGCGTTTGCCGTCGTCGCCGAGCTCATTTGAATATCTGCGTTTCAGCAAATCGACAAATCCTTGCACTGACTTAAGTGGCTCTTGCAAATCGTGTGCGGCAATTTTGGCGAATTCCTGCAATTCGGCGTTGGAACGCGAGAGATTTTGCATTTCTTTGGCGAGCAGCTGTTCCAGGCGCTTTCGCTCGACAATAGCGGTCAACTGTTTGCCGATATTTGCCATAACTTCAAGAAAAGGGGCGTCCGGTTTTTCCTCACCTGCCGCGAAAAATTCAACAATGGCAAACAAACGTGTCCCTTCATAAACCGGGACAGCAAGCCCGCTTTTGATACCTTGATATTTGCTCAACCAGACACACAGCGCCGAATCATCATGCGAAATGTCATCCAGCCAAACGGGAGCACCCGACTCCCACGACTTTCCGGCAATGCCAACGCCCATGATCAGCCTCTCGC
>JBGAVL010000022.1:0-32834 GCA_044228145.1 Obscuribacteraceae bacterium (SeqCode) | reverse complement strand
TGGAATACGTAGTAGATGGACGACAGTCACCCAAAATTCAAAGACAAGCAAGCCGGTAACAAACGCGCCAGCCTTTCCCTCGAGACACAAATGACACCAAAATCACGCCGATCGACAAACCCGAAAATGGTGCGGATTAACTTGCTAATGCCTCACGGGCACTGTTATAAATGGCTCAGTCCCAGCCCGACCACAAAAATGCACATCAATCGTTTCGCATTTATTTTTCTTGCAACAGCCTCGCTGGTCGTATTGGCTATGCCGGTTGAAGCACGCAATTACTATGTGCGCGAGACGCAAGGCACAGTCGAGATAAGAGGCTGGGAAAAAGGCATCATCAAAAAAAACCCCAACCTCAAGCGTTGGCACTGGATGCCGATCACGGCAAGCTACAATCATTGCAAACCAATCGTTCCGTCCAAGAAGCCCTGGACGGTAGATCGCGTTTTGCGCAAAGCGCCTGTCGACAGAATTGTGCACAATCCTCACTACATTCGCCCTCGCCACGCAACGCTTCCGACCGCGCGCAACCACGATGGCAGCATGCGCCGCAATCCGCGCGTCAGCAACCCGCTTGTTACCCATGATGTCGATGGACAAATGCGCGCCCGAGATGTGGCGGCAAAATTGCAAATGCAACGAACTCAAGCTCAGTTAGCGACACGTGACGTCGATGCCGGACTTTCAATGCCTGTAGTACGAGGCAATTACAGACTGGCAAAACATGAAGTGGCCGGTTATCTCTCACACAAAAAGACCGACATCAAATTGGCATCGCACGACCTCACGGGTCAGCTCAGCAACAGAGCAGTCGCAGGTCAGCTCGGCAACAGAGCAGTGGCCGGTCATTTGGCATCGCGCTCTGTGGATGGACGTTTGATCTCTGAGAATGTCACAGGCAATCTGGAATCAACAACAGTATCTGCCGATTTGATGACACCAATTACGCGCAGTTATGACTTCAACTATCGCGGGCCCAATGAAGGTTTCGACGACACTCCGACTTTCGTCAGCGGATATCAGTCCGTGAGGAGCGGCGTCAGCGCGAAATTAGCTAACAAGAAACGCTCGAAGTTCTAGGCTTCAGTAGTCACTTCGTGACGCTGCCGCCGGGCTATTTATCAACCGGCAAGCCCAACACTGCAAAAATCAATCTCATCAGCAGCCACACGGCCAATAATATGACGATGCCGCTCAGCCCGACTACAAGTTTCATGCCCACTGGATTCTTCAAAAAGAGTTCTTCCAGCCGATTGTCAGCAGTCTTTCCGATTAGCAAGAGTATGAGAGTGCCGACAACGAAAGTAGAGACTGTAAAATAGGGGCTACCGGTAGTAACAAACCAGCTGCCGAAGGCACCAAGACCAGCTACATACAAGAAAAGCAACAAGCGCGTCCCTTTGTCTAACTTGGGATTGAATGGGTCTGCATTGCCAGGCTTCGGCAATGATTTTCTGATCTCATCAATCTCTTGCAAAACCTGCTTAGCTACAGGCTCATTCAAAACCGGCGCAAGAGGCTGCTCGCTCGAATCAGGCTCGCTGAGAACCGGCGCAAGAGGCTGCTCACTCATTTCCGATTCTTTGATCTCTACCTTGTCAGCTTTATGCAAATGACTTTCTTCATTCACTTTTTGAATACCATGAGCAATTACATTTAGTGAGCGAACCTGGATTAGATGGCGAAAGCTGGACAAGAAGACTTGTCCAGCTTCCTAATCTTGTTCTTGCCTTAGCCTGCAGGCGTCAGCGCCTTGACCGTCGCGAGCGCGGTCTTCAGGTCGTCCATCAGGTCATCCAAGTCTTCGATGCCGACAGATAGTCGCACCAAGCCGTCGACGAATCCGCGCGCTTCGCGCTCTGCTCTGGGAACAGCACCGTGGGTCATCACAGCCGGGTGAGTCATAAGCGACTCAACTCCGCCCAGGCTTTCGGCAAGGACGAATAGTTTGGTTGCGCCCATCACTTTCTTGGCATTGTCCAATCCGCCATTGACGACGAATGTGACCATACCGCCAAATCCACGCATTTGTTTCTTGGCCAGTTCGTGCTGAGGATGCGACTTGAGACCGGGATAGAGCACGCGCTCGACAGCCGGGTGGCTTTCGAGAAACTTGGCGATTTCGGCTGCGTTCTTTTCATGCGCTTGCATTCTTACCGCCAGCGTCTTCAAACCACGCATGGTCAAGTAGCAATCCATCGGTCCGGGGGTTCCGCCAATGGCATTCTGATGGAATTTCACTTGCTCGTAAATCGTCTCGTCATTTGTGATGACGGCACCGCCTACGACATCACTGTGCCCGCCGATGTATTTGGTGGTCGAATGAACCACGACATCAATGCCGTAATCAAGCGGGTTTTGCAGATACGGGCTGGCGAATGTGTTGTCGATGACAGTCCAGAGCTTGCGTTCTTTCGTGCTGTGCTTTTTGGCAATATCGCTCAGAGCCTTCAAATCGACCAGGCGCAGAAGCGGATTGGTCGGAGTCTCGAACCAGAGCATTTTGGTGTTTGGCTTAATGGCCTTTTCAATGTTTTCCGGCTTCGAACCATCTACATATGTGAAAGTCAGACCATAGCGGGTGAGTACCTTTTCGAACAAACGATAGGTGCCGCCGTAAACATCCTCTTCGCAGACTACGTGGTCGCCAGCTTGCAGAAGATTCATGGTTGCCGACGTGGCAGCCATACCGGAGGCAAAGCAGAGTCCGAATTTACCGTTTTCCAGAGAAGCCAGGCAGCTCTCCAGTGCGGTTCGGGTCGGGTTGTTGCTGCGTCCGTACCAATAGCCTTTGGCTTTATATTGATCCAGTTCTTCGTGCACATAAGTCGATGTGAAAAAGACAGGCACGTTGACTGCGCCGGTGTTCGGCTCCGGTTCTTGACCGGCATGGATAGCACGGGTGGAAAACTTCATTTTGTCGTGGCTGGTCATTTCTACTTTTTCGCTCCCAGTTTGGTTTCTTCTTTCTTATGTTTTGCGAGTTCTTTCTCGACTTCGTCGTGACCGCTGCCTACAGCTTCACGCAAGTGAGTCATGATGTCGAATTTTGTCACTACTCCAACGGCTTTGCCTTCCTTGGTGAGCACAACCATGGCATTGCCCAGACGGAAAGTCTTGTAGAGCTGGTCTATTTCAGTGCGCACATCGAGCTGCGGGAAAGGTCTGCCCATAATCGAGTTGACCGTCACTTTGGCAGGATCTTTGCGTTCATAAACAACCTGCATGGCAACAAGATCGTTGATATGCCCGACGTTTTGTCCATCTTCGGTGACGACCGGAATCTGGTCGACTTGATGCAATTCCATAAGTTCGATCGCGTGCTGGACGTTTTCTCCCGGACTGACCACAATCATGTCCGGTAATTTGCCGCGCTTGCGTTTGCGCTCAATCAAATCGCTGGCGTAATAGGTGTGACCTGGAGCAGGCAAGAAGCCATTTTCCATCATCCACTCGTCGGAGAATACTTTGCTCAGGTAGCCCCGTCCGCCGTCCGGCAGAAGTACTACGACCACATCTTTGTCGGTCAGCTTTTCGGCAATGCGCAGTGCTGCTGCCGTAGCCGTACCTGACGACCCCCCCACCAGAAGCCCTTCTTCTTGAGCCAGGCGACGAGCGGTAATAAAGGAATCTTTATCGCTGACACGGACAAACTCGTCGATAAGTTTCAAATCTGCATTGCGAGGCAGGAAGTCTTCGCCTATGCCTTCGACTTTGTAGGGTTGAGCCATGTCACCTGAATAGATGGAGCCTTCAGGATCGACGCCGATGATCTTGATGTTAGGGTTCTTTTCCTTAAGATATCTGCCGATACCGGATATGGTGCCACCGGTGCCGACGCCGGCGACGAAATGGGTGACCTTGCCGCCGGTTTGCTCCCAGATTTCAGGGCCGGTTGTGATGATGTGCGCTCCCGGATTGTTGGGATTGGCGAATTGGTTTGGTTGAAACGCGCCAGGAATCTCGGCGGTCATCCTATTGGCAACCGAGTAGTAGCTCTCGTGAGAGCTGGCCGAAACTGAGGTTGGAACCATAACGACTTCAGCGCCGTAAGCCCTGAGAAGGTTGATTTTTTCTTGAGCGACTTTGTCCGGACAGATCAAGATGCAGCGATATCCTTTGACAGCCGCAATTTGAGCCAGTCCCGTGCCGGTATTGCCGGAGGTAGGCTCGATGATCGTGCCGCCCGGTTTGAGTAATCCAGCCTTTTCAGCCTCTTCAATCATCTTGAGGGCCGGTCTGTCCTTCACGGAGCCACCAGGATTGAAACACTCCACTTTAGCGAGAATAAGCGGCTTCAAGCCCTTCGAAACTTTATTAAGCTTCACAAGCGGCGTCGCCCCCACCGTCTCAAGGATGTTCTCGTAGTACTTCACGTGAAGCCGCCCTCCTATTTTCAGTTAAGTAGGGGCGCATTGCCTGCGCCCTATTGAAAAAACAGGTACTAATTATATGGGAGCAAGCTAGAATTGCAGCGATGTTTAGAATAGATGCGGTATTTAGGATTTGGCAACGAGCACAATAAACAAGTATTGGCGATGACAAGCGAAAAACACGTATACGGGCCTGATGATTTAGCCTCCTTTGACGCTGAATCCGCCCTCGGTCAGCCGGGTGAGTATCCCTTCACCCGGGGCATCTATCGCGACATGTATAGAAGTCGCGGTTGGACGATGAGGCAGTACGCTGGTTTTGGAAACGCGCGCGAGACAAACAAAAGATTTCGTTATCTTTTGTCCAACGGTCAAACAGGTTTGTCCACCGCCTTCGATTTGCCGACGCAAATGGGTTATGACTCGGACGATCCCCTCGCTCTGGGCGAAGTAGGAAAGACCGGCGTAGCCATCGACAGCCTGGCCGACATGGAAATTCTCTTTGACCAGATAGACCTGGGCAAAGTCTCCACCTCCATGACCATCAATGCGACAAGTGCCATTCTTTTAGCCATGTACCGCGCCGTAGGCAAGAAGCAAGGCGTCGATCCCAAGCTCCTGCAAGGGACAATCCAGAACGACATCTTGAAAGAATACGAAGCACGCAATACCTACATCTATCCTCCGGCGCAATCGATGCGGCTGATTACCGACATCTTCGAGTTCTGCGCCAAAGAGATGCCCAAGTGGAATACCATCTCGATCAGCGGCTATCACATACGGGAAGCAGGAGCCACAGCCGTTCAAGAGCTAGCCTTCACTTTTGCTAATGGAATCGCCTATGTCGAACAAGCTCGCTTACGCGGGCTGGATGTCGACCATTTCGCGCCACAGTTGAGCTTCTTCTTCGTCGCCCAGATGGACCTCTTTGAAGAGGTGGCTAAGTTTCGAGCCGCCCGCCGTCTCTGGGCAAGCATTATGAAAAATCGCTTTGGAGCCAAAAACCCCAAATCGATGATGCTGCGCTTTCACGTGCAAACAGCCGGCTCCAGCCTCACATCTCAGCAGCCCGACAACAATATCGTTCGCACTACAATCGAAGCGATGGCGGCAGTCTTAGGCGGCGCGCAGTCATTGCACACCAATTCCAAAGACGAAGCTCTTTCGCTGCCCACCGAGGCCTCGGCACTGACGGCCTTGCGCACGCAGCAAATCATCGCATTTGAAACCGGGCTCACGTCTGTTGTCGATCCTTTTGCCGGCTCTTATTACGTCGAAGAATTGACGTCCAAACTCGAGCGCGAAGTGATCGAGTATCTCGACAAAATCGAAAAGATGGGCGGCGCCATGCGAGCTGTTGAGAGCGGTTTCATTCAAAAGGAAATTCAAGACTCGGCGTATGAATTTCACAAGGATGTCGAGAGCGGTCGGCGCACGGTGGTCGGTGTCAATAAATTCATCGACGAAAAAAGCGAAAATGACAAGTTGCACAAAGTCGACCCGAAGCTGGAAGAAGAGCAGAAAAAATCGCTGGCGGCGATTAAGGCGAAGCGGGACAACAAGCGGGTCGAGGAGACTCTGGCCGAGCTGAGCGATGCAGCAAAAATAAGCGAAGCAACTATTGCAAATGAAGAAGATAAGAATGCAAATAATTTACTGCCGTTTATTTGCGAAGCAGTAGAAGCATATGCAACGGTCGGCGAAATTAGCAACACGCTGCGCAAAGCCTTCGGCAAGTATCGCCCCACGGCTACTCTTTGAATAAAAAATGCCAAAACTAGCCTGGCAAGCCCAATTCGATTCTATGGCGGACGCGTACTATAATTGTCCGATGCAAATTCCGCGCGTCTCTGTCGTCATTGTTAACTGGAAAACGCCCGCGCTCTTAGCGCGTTGCCTCGATTCAATAAAGCTGGAGCCGAAATTTGACGATTTCGAGATCTGGGTAGTGGACAACGATTCAGGCGACGAATCAGTTGAGATGATTAAGACTCGCTATCCGCACGTCAAATTGATTGAAAATAAAGACAATCTTGGATTCTCCAAAGCCTGCAATCAGGCAATTCCGGAGAGCCTGGGCGAATTTGTGCTTTTGCTCAATCCGGATACGGAAGTCAAAGACGGCGCCGTAGGCAAGCTCGCGCAATTTTTGCAAGAGAATCCCCAATGCGGCGCGGTCGGACCGAAAGTGCTCAATACGGACGGCACTCTGCAACTGGCCTGCCGGCGATCGTTTCCTTCCGTAAAGGCGGCATTTTTCCGGGTGACCTATTTGAGCCGGATTTTTCCAAATAACAAAACATTGTCCGAATACAATCTTACTTTCCAAGACCCTGATAAAACGGTGGAGGTGGATGCGCTTTCGGGTTCGTGCATGATGGTTCGTCGTCAAGCGATAGACAAAATCGGTCTGCTCGATGAGGACATATTCATGTTCGGCGAAGACATCGACTGGTGTTGGCGCATCAAACAGGCGGGCTGGTCAGTTTTTTACCTGCCGGAGGCGGTTATTTACCACGTGCATGGAGCCTCAAGCAGACTGCGTCCTGTCGGCGCTACAATAAACCTTCACAAAGGTATGGAAGTCTTCTATCGCAAGCACCTGGCGGCAAATCACTCGCCAATCTTCAATGCCTTCGTGTATGCTGCAATCTGGGCGCGGGCTTTGCTGTTTATACTTGTAAATCTCGTGCGCGGGCTTGTGCCAAGGCGAGTGCACTGAGGCATATTGACAGCAACATGTTGAGAAGTGGCACATTGATCCCAAAGTAGCAATAAAATAACCTGTAGAGGCGACGCCAGTCGCCGCCCGCCATGAGCATATGAAAAATGCATGGCATCGCCCCTCTTACAGTCAACAATCGCTGCAAAGCAAAGTTTCTAAAGGCAACCTCTAATTTATTCAGGCAACTAATTGACATGGGTTTCACGGGTCAACGCAAAACAGTTCTTGTAACGGGCGCTTCGGGCATGATTGGCAGGACGGTCGTTCAGGCTCTGTCTGCCTCGAGCGAGTGGGACATTCGAGCGCAGGCTCGCAATCCTCAGGAAACACGAGCGGTACTCGGCGAAGTTTGTGATGTCACACAAGTGTTGATCAGAGACGCCGACTTCACTCGAACAGGCGAGCGCGAGATGCGCATGCTTACTAAAGATTGCCACACCATCATTCACTGTGCCGGTCTTGTCCACAAACCCGACGCACCCTATCAAGAATACGAAGTGATGAACGTGCGGGCGACCCAGAGCCTGGCTGAAGCAGCCGCTTCCAATGGGGTCAATACTTTCATATTTTTGAGCACGCAGGCAATTTACGGATTGGGCCCCTACAGTAATATAGAAGAAAACGGACCGCTGCAGGCGAAAACACCATATGCGGTATCAAAGGTGACCAGTGAAAAGTTTCTCGAGATGTTCCGCAACATCCCCAAAGTGATCACCCTTCGCCCTTCACTGGTCTACGGAGAAGGCGACCGCGGCAATATTCTGTCCATGATCAAAGAAATCAAAGCGGGCAGATTCGTGCAAATCGGCGGCGGCAACACTGAGAAAAGCATCATTTATTCAAGAGATCTGGCCGAGGCGATTACGCTGACATTGAGACTGCCGGACGGTTATCACACCTTCAATGTCTCCAATCCCAAATCAACAACAGTCAAAGAACTGATCGACACTATTACCGACTGCCTTGGCACTCCCAAGAAAGTTTCGTCCATGCCCGAACCACTGCTCAGATTTGGCGTCAAAGCGGCCGAATTGCTGATGAAGGAGAAGGCTCCTGTCACATCCGAGCAAGTGAATAAGCTGACCACCACCACAACCTGCTCCGTCAACAAGCTGGTCAATGCCACCGGCTTCCAGCAAAGGACCAGTCTTAGAGAAGGAATCCGAGCCGAAATCGCCTGGGCAACAGCAAAGAATTTGCTTACTTAAATGCCAGCCGGCCTGACTGATTTTTTGAACCGCTATTTCTCAATTGCCGAGCGCGGTTCATCATTGCGCACTGAATTTCTGGGCGGCGCCACTACATTCATGACGATGGCGTACATCATTGTGGTCAATCCGGCCATTCTCTCATTTGCTGGTTTTCCCATCGAACCATCCACGGTGGCAACAATAGTGACTGCCGTTTTCGGCTGTTTGCTGATGGGCTTTTATGCCAACCGCCCGCTGGCGGTTGCGCCCTACATGGGAGAAAACGCCTTTATCGCCTTCGGTCTCTCGGCCATGGCTTTAGGTTGGGAAACAAGACTGGGCGCTGTTTTTGTCAGCGGCATCGCATTTTTGCTTCTTTCCCTGATGAAGATCCGCCCCTGGCTGGCCAATTCCATATCGCCAAGCATGAAACACAGCTTCGCCTGCGGCATCGGCTTGTTTTTGACTTTGATCGGGCTATACGAAACAGGCATCATCACCAGTTCTGTAAAAGGCATGCCGGCTTCGGTGCTTCTGATTCCCGGCACCGGTTTGTTGCGGGCCCCGGATGTTCCACTAAAACTGGGCAATTTGCACGATCCGCAAGTGTTGCTTGCCATATTCGGTTTTCTCCTGATAGTCTGCCTTCTCTACAGACGCGTCAAAGGCGCGATCCTGATAGGCATGGTCGCCACCGCGGTTGTGGGCTACATCTTCGGCTTCGGGCAGGCTCCCGAGGCAATTTTCGGAATGCCGTTCGTGCCCCCCTACGACCTCTCTCCAATCGCATTCAAACTCGACATCCTCGGCGTTTTGACTCTCAAACATCTGCCCATTCTGCTTACGCTCTTTCTCATGGGTTTTCTCGATACTCTTGGAACGCTCGTCGGAGTGGGTGCTGCCGGCAACATGCTCGATAAGGAAGGCAATTTCATTGACGTGGAAAAGCCGATGGTAGTAGACGCCGTCTCCTGCATTTTCAGCTCCGTTGTCGGTTCGTCGACCAGCGGCGCCTTCATAGAATCAGCAGCCGGAGTCCGCGAAGGCGCGCGGACAGGGCTTGCCACCATTTTTACCGGGCTTCTCTTTGCCTGCTGCCTGTTTTTCATTCCACTTCTGGCACCCTTGCAGAAGCTCACCTTCGCCTACGCACCCGCCTTAATGGCGGTCGGATTGCTGATGCTTGGCTCAATCACAAAAATCGACATGGACGATCTGACGGAAGCCACTCCAGCACTGGCAACCATCGCCATGATGATTTTCTCTTACAATATCGCCAACGGACTGACTGCCGGACTGGTGCTCTATACAGTAATCAAAATCGGCACCGGGCGCTTCAAGGACATCAATTCCGGTTCTGTGATTCTCAGCCTGATGTGTCTGACATACTTCCTATTCGGAATTCCGCACTAGCCGACCATGGTTGATGTTAGGGTGTTTAGGGCATACAAGCTCAGGAACCTGCGCGCCCTGGTCGAAGAGCAAAAGAGCAGAAGCCAAGTTGGATTTACGAAACAAGGAAATCATCATTCTCAAGCAGACCTGCACTCAGTGCGGCAAGCTTGTAATCGGTGCTGCGGAAAAAGGCGAAAACGCAGAAAATCCAGATTCATATTGCTGTTGCGAAAAGCATACAGAAAGCGGAGAAAGCATCAATGAGCTTGATCCGGCGACCAGTACGAATCACAAACGGGGCGGGTCTGAAGTTAACATCCTGGACACGGACTTAGAGGCAACCAAGTTACTGGGCGACCAGAAAGAAGCCAAAACGAACAGCACTGGCTCTGCATTGGCAGTAGATCAGGTAGTCGCCAATCGCTACAGAGTAATCGAAGAAATTGGGCGTGGCGGCATGGGCGCCGTCTATAAAGTCCAGGACATGTTTCTAAAAAGAAAGGCCGCTCTCAAACTGCTGCACCCGGAGTTCGCATGCAAACCTGTAATCGTGCAGAGATTTCATAAGGAAGTAGAAGCGATTGCGAAGCTTTCCCACGAAGGCATCGTCAAAGTACATGACCTGGGAGCGACGGAAAATGGCTGCCAGTATATGGTCATGGACTTGGTGGAGGGCAAGAGTCTCGATGCGCTCCTAAAGGAGAATCATCACCTGCCCGTCAAACAAGCCCTGGAAATAATCACTCAGGTCGTTGAGTCAGTTGGGCACGCGCACGCAAATGGAGTTGTTCACAGAGATTTAAAGCCGAGCAACATCATTATCGGCACAGATGCACAAGGGCAGCCAAAGGTGAGGCTGGTCGATTTCGGCATTGCCAAACTGTTAGAACCTGAAGGGAACAACAACAAACTCACCCAAACAGGAGATGTGTTTGGCAGTCCTCAGTACATGAGCCCCGAGCAGTGCAGGGGAGAATCGCTAGATCAGCGAGCCGACATTTACGCAATCGGTTGCATATTATTCGAAATTATCACAGGTCAAACTGCTTTTAGTGATGAGAATGCAGTCAAGACGATACTAAAACACCTCAACGACGCACGCCCTGCCGTAAGCAAAGAGCTGAAGGTGCCGGCCTCTGCAATCGCAGTCATCGATCGTTGCCTGGAGAAGCAAAAGCAAGATCGCTATGACGATTGCTTGCAATTGCTCTCAGATTTGAAAAAAATCGAGGCAGGCAAACTTGTAAAACGGCACTTCGCCTCGGACAAGAAGCGCGCCCTAACCAAGCAAGTGTTTTTCGTTCTCGCTATAGTTCTCTTGCTCACCCCAATTTTTTTCTCCGCATTGATCAAGCAAGTGCTAGACGAGAAGCATGCTCAACCGCCAACAACTCAATTTCCCATTTCAAATTCCTGGCAATCACTCGACAATGAAGGGCAAAAAGCACTGAACAAGGGCAATATCTCTCAGGCGGAAAAGTACATTGGGGAAGCGGCGCAAGCCCCTTCAGCTTCGGCAAGTGAACGATCCCGATCGCTACGAAAACTTGCCTTGATTTCGCATATGAAGAACGAAAGCAAGAAGGAAAGAGATTTTGACGACAAAGCCAACCGAATGGAAGAGGCCAGCGAATCGAGCAACACCAGTGCACGACTGGCGCTAAAGCAAGCGATTTTATTGTTGCCTGCAAAGCTGGAGGCCAGTCAATCAAAGAACTTATCCCTGCTGGTTAAGCAAATAAATGCTCTTGTTGATGCGGACCTAAAGGCCGGACACCCACATCGAGATCTTCCTATTCTCAATCTCTCAATTGATAAACTGAGAAACAATGAAAAAACGCAAGTCCAGTCTTTGTCAGCTCTTTTAGCATCGCGTTGCCGCACATATCTTTTTGAAGAATCTTACCAGGAGGCACTCAAAGATGCGCAGCTTCTAAACCAAAAGCTGCTCTCCAACTTACCAGCTGCACAATTGGAAAATCTGCTCCTGCTTTCCGTTTGCCAGGCTTCAAATGGTCAAAACCATGAGGCAATTGAAAACGCGCAGAGGGTACTGGAACAAGCAAGCACAGTAGACATTCCAAACTCCCTGAAAGAGAGCCTAAAGGCCCGCAGTAGCTTCGTGCTCGGAAGTCTTCTGCTAAACACCCCAAAGTCGGACCAAGCCAAGTCATTGATTGAGAATTCTATAAACAATGCTCAAACAGCCGAAGCAGTGGCACCGTTATTGGAGTGGCAACTCAATAGAGCAATGCATAACCCCGAGATTTTTGAATCTCTCCTGAAAAAGGTGCTACGCGAGAGCACAATAACTGCAGATCCGGTTGTTAGATCTGACTTTCTATACGCACTGGGCGAGGATCACCGACAGATTTCAGGGAGCACAAAACCGGCTGAAGAACTTGCACATTTCACTGAATCGCTGAGACTGAGACAAAGCACACTTCCATGCGACTGTTATAAAGTACGAACATCAATTTCAAGAGTGGTATCGATTCTGAACTCCCTCGGTCAGACGGGAAAGAGAGACTCAGATGCGCCGGAGAGTGTTCCACTGATCAACCAATGGATAGCTTCCATACAACGAACCAAATTTGCACAGATTGAAGAGCAGAATTCGGAGTTAATTAAGGCGTACGACTTCCTGTCCAAGGCGAGCGCAGCCAACGGAGATCTAAATCAAACAAAAGGCGCGATGCAAAAAATGGTTGAGCTGGTTCTTCAGACTCCTTTAGCAGACAACCCCTTTGACGAATTCTTTTACTCAAATGCCCGGCAGATGCTTACCCAATCTCAATGGCAGTCGATTGAGCCAGCTCTGAAAGCTCGTGTTAAAGCGGCAGAATCTAAGTCGAGCCAGGTCGACTCATGGAAAGCCAAGGATGATCTTGGACATTACTACTTCGCAACAGGAAGAATGTCGCAAGCCGGCGAGCAAATAAGATCGGCTGTGGAATCTATTGAAAAGAGCAATCAAAAATCGCTGAGTCTGGCAGATCGGTGGCAGGCAGCAGACACGCTCACCAACTATGCGATGTATCTGCGAAGGCTCGGAAATGCCGATTGGCAACGATATCAAAAAGAAGCAGAGAAGTTGCGCTATGGAAAAACGGGCAAAGAATAGCGTGGACGCAAATAAATTCCTGGTCGGAACCAATTTGAAATTGCCTTCCTTCGATGAGGCAAGAAGCTTTCAATTCAAAAAATACTGGCAGGAATGCGGGTTCAAATTCATTCTCACAGACGGCAATTTGCACCTGGCTCGACGAGGCGCTTTCGCCAAAACATTCTTCTCTATGAATCCCCGTTTTTTGGAGACGAAATTGACAGCCGTCTGGCTGCCGGCCAATGAGCTCGAGTGTGTGATGGAGATTAATATGTTTCTTCAGCAAGTCACCGAATGGCACAAAGCGTATTTGGAGCTGGAGATGATCATCTTCGAAAGCTATATGCTGCAAGACGATAAAAAGACTGCCCTCTGGAGACAATTCGAAGAAGATCTCAGGCAGGCGGACGCGCAGTACATGTGGACGGCGGGAATCTTCGGAAAGAAAATGCCGGAAAGTCTGAGGCGCAAGTATCTCGGCCGTTGAATGCGGGTAAAAACGGTGATCGCCTATCACCTATAAAGGTGATCGAATAAACCACACTTTGGGACCATTACCGAAAATGGCGCCACCGCATATGATCGCAATGGAGGACTCCATTTTGTCGACTCAAACTGCAAGAATTTCGAGAACCACTCAGTGCATTCGGCTGCTTCTTATTGAGGACAACCCGGACGACGCCACCTTTATTGAAGAAATCCTCAAACTTCAAGATACTTATGCGGCTGTCGATATCGCTATCGTCAGCAAGCTGCGCGATGGCTTGTCATGCCTTGCCAGGGGAAATTTCGATGTTGTGCTTCTTGATTTGAGCCTGCCGGATGCTTCTTCAACCAACAGTGTTACGCGGGTTCTTTCTCAGAGTCCGCAAGCTCCGATTATCGTTCTTACCGGTCTGGACGATCGAGATACGGCCCTTGACGCCCTCAAGAAAGGTGCTCAAGACTACATAATTAAGGACAGTATTTCAGGAGACTTGCTGATTCGCGCCATACGCTATGCGGTTGAGCGAAGAAGAGCCGAGAATCGGGCACGAGTAAAGGCAGCAGTTGAGAGGGAAGATCTGATCTTCACTCTGGCAAACGACCTGCGAGTACCCCATATCGGAGCCATGCGCGCATTCGATCTTCTAGTCGCTGAAGCATTGGGACCTCTCAATCAAGAGCAAAAGAATCTGCTCGGCAAAGTCAAGCAAAGCAATCACGAAGTACTGCACATGCTGCAAAACTTGGTGCATCTCTATCGCATCGAACAAAGCGGTCAAAAAATACTGGCTTTGCCCACCGATCTAAATCGCTTGATAGAACAGATTATCGAAGACTGGTCGTATGCAGCCAGTGAAAACGGCATCAAGGTTGAAGTTCATTCCGATCTGGCTGAACCTGTTCTTCTGGATGGTACTGCGTTCAAGAAAGCGGTAAGCAATCTCATTCAAAACGCGATCAAATTTTCTTTTCCAAATGGAGTCGTTAGTGTCACTTCTCGGTGTGAGGGAAACTGGCTGTACCTTTCGGTCAAAGACAATGGCAAAGGCATGTCCCGCAACGACCAGGAAAAACTATTTCAGCGCTTCTGGAACGACAATGACACCATGAGGCATTCAAATGGAAGCGGCGTCGGGTTGTACGTCTGCCGCAAAATTGTAGAAGCGCACGGCGGCGACATCACCTGTGTCAGTGAAGAAGGAAAGGGAACTACCGTGACTGTCAAGATGTTGAGAGCCGGCTGCACGAGTTCTTAATACATCAGTCTTCGGCTAGCCGGCAGAGGTTTGAGCCGTCTCCAGAAGTTTGAGCGCAGAGTCTGTAAGCGGCTCTAATTCCAGCGACTTTCGGGCCGCCTCTTTGGCTCGCTCCTTATCCTTCATTTCGTAAAAAAGCCAGCCCGCTTCCGCGAACAAAAGCGCATCGTTGTGCGCCAATTGCATGGCGCGCTCGACTTCCTTCTCAGCCCGCCTTTGCTCACCGTTTAAAAAAGCAACTCTTGCTTGCAGCAAACTAGACCAGGGATCGTCGGTGCCGAATTTCACCAGTCGGTCTACATAATCCTGAGCCTCTCCCGCATTTTTTCTGGCGATGCTGATGCGCGCCAATTCAATTAACACGTCTCTGCTGTCACCGGCTCGCCGTCGCGCTTCCAGAGCCGTTTTGCGCGCGGACTTCAGATCTCCGAGCTGTAAGAGGGCATCGGATTTCGTTAAAAGCCAGAGGGTTCGATTGAATTCCAACTCGTTGAAATTCCTGGCAAACGCGTCCAATTTCTTCAGCCCTTCTTTGGGTTTTCCAGATCTGATCAGTCCTTCGGCAAGTATGCATTGCGCAGTATAAATTGGCCGCTTTTCCTTTTCTTCTTTGGAGATGACATTGGAAGCATCTCCCATTGCCGCCTTGAGATTGCCCATACGCAAGAAATAGTCGGCGCGATTTACAAGCGCGTGCGAGTTTAGAGGTGCCAGAACCAGCGCATTATTGATCAACACCTTTGCCTTTGCATACTCGCCTTTTTGCAAATGAAGGTAAGAAATAGAAATCATCGGCTCGACGAAGTCCGGTTTTAAACGCAATGCTTTTTCCCAGTGCTTGAGCGCCTGGGCGAAGTCGCCGCGCCTGAATTCAACATTGGCCAGATTATTGAAAGGCGCGTAAAAGAAAGGATCGATTTCAGTTGCAGCTCTATAAAGCCTCTCGGCTTCCAAAAGGTTGTTAGCCGCCAGAGCGTGATTGCCTGAATTGTAGACATAATTGACTGCCGCCTTTCGCCCAAGCAGTCCTACAAGTCCCACAGCGATCAAGATTGTGACAAGGATTTGCTGATAACGCAAAGCCTTGTATGTGGTCTTAAGCGGCGGCCGAGTCTGTGGAAAGGCAAAAATACCATTGATGGAAACAGGATCGAGATCAAACTTTCTAACAATGATTGACCTGACCATGCTCTCGAAAGTTTCCGGTCTGAAGAAAAACGATGGCACCGGCTGAGGTACCAAAATCTTTTTGAAAATCTTTTTGTCGGACATAAACTTCGAATAAATCGTCAGCTTTCTTGCTGTCGTTTCCAGAGAGAAAAGCCTCGAGAATACGACTTGAGGCTCGATTGCCACTGCTTCCAGTTTGTCCCAGGCGATTGGTTTTGCCAGGCGCCAGAGCTTCACTCCTTCAGGTCCCACCGAGACACCACGCACTAAAAGCCTGACCACTTGCAAGATGCCGAGAAACCCAACAAACCACAGAACGGCAGCCGAAATCCAGACGCCTATCAAACGCAAAAGCCAGCCGAGAGGCGAGGTCGCGCCCGGAATCAGCGCCACCGCATCCGGTATTGCCAGAAGAGAAGCTATCAAAACCGAACTGCCCTGAGCAAGTTTGGCCAGACATTGCGAATCTATGGCAAACAGCTCTTCAGCACGATCCGGCGTTTTGCCTGACTGCTCATCGCCGGCATTATCGGACCGAATATCGGCTCCTGCTTGGTCCGTGGACGCATCGTCTCCGGTAGATTTCACGTGACGATCGGTTTCCATAAAGATCGATATTGGATCGAGGTGAATCGTGGAATGTAATTTTCGGGGTGTGCACTGCTTGGTCTTGACTGCAGGTTACCAAACAGCGCCACTTGAAAACCTGCTTCAGTATCCGTAGATTACAAATTTCCACATACTGATAACTAACCCCTTTCCTGAACATTAAACACCTGCTAGATTCGTTAAGCAATTAATGCGAGGCGGTCCAAGGACTTGCGTCAGATAACTCGCAATTTTCTGATCTGAACCGCAAATCGGTTGCTCTGTCAGGCTTGTAACGATTCACAACCGTAACAAAAATAGATTAGAATAAGGCAGATTGAACGGAGGTTAAGAACGGTGGCAGTAGGCAGCGAGGTTAGTTCGTTGAAAATCCTCATCATTGAAGATGATGTCAACATCGCTCGATTGATTGAACTCGAGCTTGGCTACGAAGGTTATCAAGTCTCCGTAGCTCACGAAGGCAATCAGGGCATTGACCTCTTCAAGAAGGATCAACCGGACCTGGTATTGCTCGACGTCATGCTCCCCGGTCTCGACGGCATTGAAGTGTGCAAGAGACTGAGAGCCATGTCGAAAGTGCCGGTCATCATGCTCACGGCAAAAGATGGCGTCGGAGACCGTGTACAAGGTCTCGACAGTGGCGCTGACGACTACTTGACCAAGCCGTTTGCAACTGAAGAATTGCTTGCTCGTATTAGAGCAGTTATGAGACGGAAGCCCCAGGAAGGCATCCTTACTTATTCAGATCTGTGGATGGACCAGCTCAACCGCATCGTCAAGCGCGGTGAAAAGCAGCTCGATCTCAGAGCTAAAGAATTCGACCTGCTCAGACTCTTTATGCAATATCCTGAGCAAGTACTCTCCAGAGAGTTCATTTTCGACAAAGTTTGGGGATATGACTTCATCGGCGAATCCAACGTCATCGAAGTGTACATCCGCTATCTGCGCTCCAAACTCGAAGACGGCAACACCAAGCGCCTGATTCAAACAGTACGCGGCGAAGGCTATGTATTGCGCGAAGAAGAGCCCTCCAGATAAGTCTCGTAGTGTCGACGCCATGCGTCGAGGGTTATTGAATCTTGTAAGGGCGGCGCCACGCGTCGCCCTTGCTGTTTTGCATCAACACAGCAAATTTCAATTGCCGAATCAAACAGGGCGATGCATGGCGTCGCCCCTCAACCCTAACGCAGTCTGTCTTGCTGATGCTGAATAATAAGCTTCAGGCGGGTTTGAACGTCGGGAGCCAGCATTTGCAGAGTTTTTAGCGCTCGGCAACGAATATATGGATTGTCGTCTTGACTGAGCTCGACCAGAATGTTTTCAGGCATGTGCGGGTTTTCGGCTACTCCATAGCGCACGTCCATATCTTCATCACTTGAAAGCAAGGTCAGTATTTCCTGCGGCGTTTGAGCATTTTCCGCCACAGCCAGGCGAACATCGGTCTCCCGATCCTCAGCGAGCTTTCTCAAAGTTTCCACCGGCGTCTTCGGATTGAGAGCTACATGACGTCTAATCACTGGCGACTCTTCCAAAGCCAGTCGCTCCAGAACTTGACGGGGAGTATTGGGATTGCTGGCAACCACTCGCCGCACATGCAACGCATCAAACTCAGAGGTAATAAAGACAGGCGCGGTCCTGTTCTTGCTTTCCAGCTGATCCGCACTTCGTGTACCGGGGTCTCCAGATTCCATTCGCTTCGCCTTTGCCATCAATGGCACCTCCAGAAACTATGAATCTGAGCCGTCAGACAGCTCGCCTGCAAAAATGCTTCCTAGTTGAATGTACCCATAGAGGTTCGGCCCGTACCAAAAAACGAAATTGTAAAGCGACCAGGGCGGCAGCCTGTGTGAGTTTGGTCCGTGATTATTACGAAATTCGGGTAATCCCGAGTGCCAATATCAGGAAACCCTCATTTTCAGTGGGCAAAACCGCATGAAATTCCTCAAAATTGCCAAGAAGATGCACCTATAGGCCTTGCAATTGTCAAGAGTGTAAAGTTATGATAACGCAGGATGATTTACATCTAACCAACGCGTAAGCGTCTTGGATTTGCGCCACATCTTTGCTCAGGTAACCGAATGACAGCGACCACACTTTCCCAGACTATGACGACTGCTCCGCAAGGGCAGAAGCCTCACTATTTCGAAGAAATCCTGACCCAGTCAGGCGGCTCACAGTGGACTTTGTCACTGCCGCCGCAATTGAAAAGTCATCAACACGAATTGGAATCATTATTGAGTAAAGTATTCCGCGGCCGTTGCTCGCCGGAAAATTTGCCTCTGGCTCAACAACTTTCACTCAATTGGTGCATGTCGAAATGCCGTCAGGTCGGCGTTTCGTTCGACGATTGCATTCGCTAGTTTCAGTTTTGTCATAACCGTAAACGTGCAAACAGGAAGCGCTGTAGTGGCGACTCCATGCGTCGCCCGCTTAACTGCGATGCAAAACCAGGGCGATGCATAGCATCGCCCATAGAATTATGTTGCTTCGCCGTTTTCAGCTTCGATGCCGACCGGCTCCACAATCGGGCTGACCGACACGACGGAGTCGTCTTCGCCAAGTTGCTGGATACGAACACCAGTCGCCATGCGGCCCTGCGAGCTGATTTCGTCGACCGACTGCCGGACAACAACACCGTTTGCAGTGGCAATAATGATTTGCTCGCCCTTGCTCGTGATACGCAAAGCAGCCAGCCTGGATTGCGCGTTCTTGAACTTGGTGGCAATCAGACCGATGCCGCCTCTGCCCTGCTGTCTGAATTCGTCCAGTTTTACGCGCTTGCCGAAGCCGTCATTGGTGATGACCAGGACGTAGTGCTCGTCACCTGCTTCCGTGACGTCGAAGCCGACAATTTTGTCGCCGTCCCTGAGCGTGATGGCTCGCACACCGCGGGCGGTGCGGCCCATCGGGCGCAATTCTTCTTCCGAGTAGCGTATGCACATGCCGTCGCCGGTGCCGATGATCACATCGGATTTACCGTTAGACGGACGCACCCAGCCCAGCTGGTCACCCTCGCCAAGGGAAATGGCGATGATACCGGAGCGACGAATATTGGCGAAATCGGACATCTGCACTTTCTTAATGTAAGCCAGACGAGTAACCATGACCAGATAATCATCTTCTCGGAATTCCGAAACCGGAATAACCGCTGTTACCGTCTCGTCTTGGCCGATCGGAAGCAGGTTGACCAGAGCCAGTCCACGAGCGGTTCTTCCGCCTTCCGGCAGATCCATAACCTCAAGTGAATAAACCTGTCCGCCTGAGGTGAAGACAAGCAATCGATCGTGCATATTGGCGGTGAAGAAGTGCAAGAGATCATCTTCATCTCTTGTCTTCATGCCTGTTACGCCGCGCGTGTTGCGTTTTTGACGCTTGAACGAATCAAGCGGAATACGCTTCACGTAATTTTGCGTAGTAATGAAAACAGCCATCGGCTCGTTGGGAATCAAATCCTTGTTGCTCAATTCCGTGGCGCCTGAAGCCTCAATGCGAGTGCGGCGTTCGTCACCGAACTTGGTTTTGATTTCGTTGAGTTCTACCTTGATGATATCGAGGACTTTCTGGCGGCTGCCTAAAACTGCTTTGTACTCGGTAATTTGTTTTTGTATCTTGTCGTACTCTTCCTGAATTTTGCCGCGCTCTAATCCTGTCAGTCTGCGCAATTGCATTTCCAGGATGGCGTTGGCCTGCTCTTCGTCCAGCGAAAACGACTTCATCAAGGACTGGCGAGCTTCTTCAGTGGAATCTGCTGCGCGGATTGTCTTAATGACTTTGTCAATGTTCTCTAGAGCCTTGAGATAGCCTTCCAAGATGTGCGCTCTGCTTTGCGCTTTCTTGAGCAGGTATTCTGTGCGGCGAGTAACAACTTCAATTCTATGGTCAATGAATTCCTGCAGAATATTTGCCAGAGGCAAAGTCATCGGCTTGAACTGGTCGGCAGCACCGGGCTTCTTGTTTCTTACAAGAGCAAGGGTGTTGACTGGGAATGATTGCTGAAGTTGCGTAAATTTATAGAGATTGTTGAGGACGACATCAGGATGCGCATCGCGCTTCAACTCGATGACGACTCGAATGCCGTGCCGATTGGTTTCATCGCAAACATCGCTTATGCCGGTCAGTTTTTCATCGCGGACCATGTCGGCGACGCGCTTGGCGAATGCTTCCGGACCAACAGTGTAAGGCAAGGATGTGACGATGATTCCCATGCGCTGCTGCCTGCCGCCTGAGCCGGGAATCTGCTCGATAGTCGCTTCACCTCTGACAGGAATAGATCCTCTTCCTGTTTCAAAAGCTTCTTCGATGCCGTCGGTGCCCATGATAATGCCGCCGGAGGGGAAGTCCGGTCCCTTAATCCATTGCATCAATTCCTTCGATGTGAGATCAGGATTATCGATTTTGGCAATCGTGCCATCCAGAACCTCGGTCAAATTGTGCGGTGGAATATTCGTCGCCATACCGACGGCAATACCGGTAGAGCCGTTCAAAAGGAGCATTGGCACTTTGGACGGAAGCACGATCGGCTCGCGTCTTGTGTCGTCGAAGTTGGCCCGCATATCGACGGTTTCGGCATCGATATCGGCCAGCATTTCCATCGAAATACGCGCCAACCTGGCTTCTGTATATCGCATAGCTGCGGCAGGATTATCGAGGTCACCAAAATTTCCGTGCCCGTCCACCAGCACATAACGGCTGGAGCCAGGCTGCGCCATGCGCACCAAAGATTCATAGATTGCTGAGTCGCCGTGCGGGTGGTAATTACCCATCACATAGCCGACTGTCTTGGCTGACTTCTGGTAGCGTTCGGTCGGCTCCAAGCCGCTCTCGTACATACCGAAAATGATTCGCCTGTGCACAGGCTTCAAACCGTCGCGCACATCAGGAATGGCGCGGCTGACGATTACCGACATCGCATAGTCGATAAATGACTTGCGCATCTCGTCACGCACTTCAATGGGAACAATTCTTTCTCCAGATCCGCCGCCTGAAGGATTGGTCGGTTCAGCCACCTGCAATTACTCCCTGATATCGCCGTCGTTTTCGAATACCAATGTTTCAAAATCAGGTTTCATGCGCGATTGACGACGTTTAAACAACGCGCACAGCGATTCCAAAACACAACAGTCGTAAGTATAACATGCAGGTTTATCCAAGTCACAGTGCGGCTTTCGCTTAATTCAAAGCAAGGTTCAAAGCGTAGAAATTCTTAACGAAAATTCCTATATATCCCCCCTTGGCACCCGCGCTAAAAGAAAGGCAAACTAACGCAAAACTGGCACTATTGGGACTGCAAATGCATTACGATCAGTGCTTTCAGATAGTTTCTCCACAGGTTTTCTCATCATGACTCAAGGGAGCCTCGTAAAAATGACGTCCGAGCAAGACGACTCCAGGCTAAGGCAAGAAAGACTGCGCAAGCTGGAAACGATGAAGGAGCAAGGAATAAATCCTTATCCGTACAGCTTCACGCGCTCACATAAAGCTCAAGAATTGCATGAGAAATACAAGGATTTGCCGGCTGACACAGAGACCGAGGACGTCGTGCGCGTTTGCGGCCGCGTGCTCAACGAGCGCAATACCTGGATGTTTGTCGATCTATATGATGACTCCGGCAAGATTCAGCTGTTTTGCCACAAACAAAATATTCCGGAAGAAGAATTAAAACGTCTCAGGCTGCTCGACAAGGGCGATTTCCTTGGCGCTGAAGGAACAATCAGAAGGACAAAACAGGGCGAATTGTCAGTAAAAGTAACAAGCTACGAAATTCTCGGCAAGACGCTGCAGCCGCTTCCCGACAGCTGGGACGGCTTTACGGATGTGGAGGCGCGTTACCGCCACCGCTATGTCGATATGATCATGAATCCTAATGTGCGCGAGACTTTCAAGAAGCGCAGCATCGCTATTCGCACTATTCGCGAGTTTCTCGACTCACGCGGTTGCCTGGAAGTGGAGACACCGGTCTTGCAAGTGGAAGCCGGCGGTGCCGATGCACGCCCGTTTGTTACCCATCACAATACCCTCGATATCGATTTATATTTGAGAATCGCCACCGAGCTTCACCTGAAAAGACTGATTGTAGGTGGTTTTGAGCGGGTCTATGAAATCGGGCGGATTTTCCGCAACGAAGGCATCAGCACCAGACACAATCCTGAATTCACAATGCTGGAGCTGTATTGGGCTTACGGCGACTACAACCAGCTTATGGATCTGGCAGAAGAAATGATTGTAGAAACGGCAATTAAGGTTGCCGGTGATTCGAAAGTCACCTATCAAGGCGTGGAAATTGACTTCAAACGCCCGTTCAGGCGCTTGCGCATGGTAGATGCCATCAAGGAAACAACCGGTCTCGACTGCTCGACTCTGAAAACATTTGAGGATGCAAAGACAGCGGCAGTTAAACTGGGCGGAGTCGACCTGACTCATTGCGATACACGCGGTCATGTGATCAACGCCATCTTCGAACACAAGGCTGAATCAAGCCTGATACAGCCCACCTTCTTGATCGACTATCCAGTGGAAATGTCACCGCTCACTAAGCCTCATCGCACAAATCCAGGTGAGGTGGAGCGCTTTGAGCTGTTTGCCTATGGGCGGGAATTGGCAAATGGTTATAGCGAATTGACCGATCCACTTGACCAGAGGCAAAGACTGGAAGAGCAAGCCGCCAAGAAAGCAGCGGGCAATGAAGAAGCGATGCCGCTCGATCTTGATTTCATCAATGCCATGGAATTTGGCATGCCCCCTACTATGGGTATCGGCATTGGTATAGATCGCCTGGTAATGTTGCTTACCGACAGCGCGTCCATTCGCGATGTAGTTGCATTTCCAACTATGAAGCCGATTGTGAAGTAATACGGGACCGCCGCCATGGAAGCGCCATGGAGCGCCGCCATCCTGGCGGCATATGCCGGCTGGAAGCCGGCGCTCCTAGAAGCACTTTCCTGCGCTAAACTGAACAAGTGGGCTCACGGGAAACCAGGCATGGGACTTTTTCGCTTTTATTTCCACCAGGGCAAGCTTATAACGCCCAGTGTCTGCGAAACCGAAGCCGGATTTTTTGTGGACCAGGGGCCGCTTACCGTCACTTCAGTAAAAGACTCCGGCAAGGTCCGGCAAGCAATAATCAAGGCCTTTATCAAGGGCAACCTGCAAATACCGACACCGGATGGTTCTGAAGCTGCCGGCTCGATTATTTTGGAGCGCCTGGTCATTGACTCCTGGAGCAAATTCGAGAAAGACGCCGTCCTTTACACTGTGCACCTGGGCGGTCGCTACACAACATTCCACGTAACCGGTCGAGGAGAGGACGGTATGTGGACTATGGATGAAAATTCGACGCGAAAATTCGACAGGCGCGCCTCATATGACATTCTCGCCGACGCCTTAATTGAAGACATCAGACGCCAGTCACTGCCCAAGCCTGAATCAGTGAAACCGATGCTTCTTTTGCCCAAATTTGATTCTTAGGTTCGACGCACTGCGTCGCCCGTAATGATTTTCGCCCGGTCGACGCACGGCGTAGACCCTACAGATTTATTCTTCGTCGCCTTCAGCTTCGCTCATGCGGGCGAGTTCTTCGACGTGTGCGACCACTTTGTCGAACTCTTCATCACTTTCAATGGTTTGGAAAATAGATTGATCGTCACGCTGAATGAGACGCATGATCACCAGCGAGCCATCTTCGTCGTCATCAGCTTTTGCCGCTTCCGGTTTTTCACCGCCCATCTTTAGAAGCAGGGCGTATTCCTGTTCTTCAAAATCGAATATGTCAAGAATCTGGCACGTATACGACTGCCCGTCCTCTCCTTCGAGAGTGATCATCGCTTCTTCTGGTTGTTGTGTAGGGGCTTCGTTGCTCATTATGTCTTCCATTCCTTCAATCTTTTTAAAAGATTCTATCGTTTTGAAATCGACTTATCCTCTTATGGAAGCCGAATTATGCTTTTTGGAATCCTGCAAGCGCCGCAAGCTTCTTCAGCTCTTCCTCAGTGCCCAGCGCGATGAGGTGGTCTCCGCTATAGAACACGTGGTCCGGCAGCGGATTGGTAATCAGCTTACCATTTTGATTTACTGCCAGGATCATCGCCCCTGACTGTTGTTTTATATTTGCATCCTTTAAAGACTTACCGACCAATACGCTGTGCTCGCTCAGGTAGACCTGGTCAATGCGCAGGTCATATTCGGGAGCATGCATAACCACGTCGAGAAATTCAGTTACAAGCGGTTGAGTGACAGCTGTAGCCATTCTTCGCCCAGCAATCACATACGGCGAAATGACCATTTTCGCTCCCGCTCTCCGGAGCTTCGATTCCGAGCCCGGATTGGCAGCTCTTGACACGATGGTGACATTGCTGTTCAGCTCTTTGGCGGAAAGCACAATAAATGTATTGGCTGCGTCATCCGGCAATCCGCAAATCACACCAGCTGCTTTCTTTATTTGTGCCTGAATAAGAATCTCATCTGATGTGGCATCGCCTTCGATGACAAGTAGCTCCGCGTCTCTGGCGCGCTTGGCCAAATGAGGATCCGCCTCAATGACCACGAAGGGGACTTTCTTGAGCAGAAAGTGCTCAGTCACTTCTTGACCCGTGCGCCCCCAGCCGCAGACGACATAATGGCCCGAGAGTTTGGCGATCTGATCTTTCATGCGTATATGCTCGAAGTTAAAACTTACGAACAGTTCTACCATGTCGCCGAGCACGTAAACGACAGTGGATGCCCCGGCAAAGATTACAAACATTGCGAAGATTTTGCCGGTGTCTGTGAGCGGTCTAACTTCGCCATAACCGACAGTGGTCAATGTGATCACTGTCATAAAGAGCGCATCGAGAATACGCCAATGCTCGAGTATCACAAACCCGCAAGTGCCGATTACGACCAGCACGAGGACCGCGCCAATGTCTCGCAAAAGGCGCCGAGCGATGTTCCTTTTATGAAGCCTTTTTAGTCGAGCTGCTGATTTAGGTGAACTCACGAATCAATAGTAAGCAACACTTGTTGTCGATCATACTGAAAGTAACATAAACGAGCCGTCCTATCGAGCCTTTAGCCTTTATCCTTAACTGGTAAAATCAGGCTTCCCAAAAGCCGGGAAGATTCTGGCATTGAAAAAAGTATTTGGAAATTCTCATCTGGAGTGCACATGAGCGCAGTTCTTGAAGCAACACAAGGAAAAGTCATTCAGGTAATCGGTCCTGTAGTGGACGTCGAGTTCGCAAGCGGACACTTGCCGGAGATTTACCACGCCCTTGAAATTGGCGGCAAAAACCCTGCTGGAGACGATTACAGGGTTATCTGCGAAGTGCAGCAGATGCTCGGCGACAACAGAGTTCGCACAGTAGCAATGAGTTCTACCGACGGCATGACTCGCGGCATGGTCGCGACAAACCTGAAAGAACCAATCTCAGTACCGGTCGGCAAAGCAACACTCGGACGCATCATGAACGTCGTCGGCGACCCGGTCGACGAAGCCGGTCCGATTGATGCTGAAGAGCGCTGGCCGATTCACCGTCCGGCACCCGACCTCACACAATTGCAAACCGACACCGTTATCTTCGAAACCGGTATCAAAGTCGTCGACCTGCTCGAGCCTTACATCAAAGGCGGCAAGGTCGGTCTCTTCGGTGGAGCCGGCGTAGGCAAGACAGTTATCATTCAAGAACTTATCCACAACGTCGCCAAAAACCACGGTGGATTCTCGGTATTTGCCGGAGTAGGCGAGCGCACTCGTGAAGGCAACGACCTCTGGCATGAGATGAAAGAGTCCCATGTATTGGATAAAGTCTCTCTCGTCTACGGTCAGATGAACGAGCCACCGGGCGCCAGAATGAGAGTCGGTCTTTCCGCTCTTACAGTTGCGGAATACTTCCGTGACGTCAACCGCACCGACGTGCTTCTCTTCGTGGACAACATCTTCCGTTTCACGCAAGCCGGCTCTGAAGTGTCGGCACTGCTCGGACGGATGCCGTCGGCAGTAGGATATCAACCGACGCTTGCTCAAGAAATGGGCGCACTGCAAGAGCGCATCACTTCAACGAAAAACGGCTCTGTAACTTCCGTACAAGCTATCTACGTACCTGCCGATGACTTGACAGATCCGGCGCCGGCAACTGCTTTCGCCCACCTGGACGCAACCACAGTTTTGTCCAGACAGATTTCGGAATTGGGAATCTATCCGGCAGTAGATCCTCTGGCATCCACATCCACCGCTCTCAAGCCGGAAGTAGTCGGACAAGAGCACTACGATGTCGCCCGCGGCGTTCAACAAACACTGCAAAAATACAAAGACTTGCAAGACATCATTGCCATTCTCGGTATGGACGAATTGTCCGCAGAAGACAAAGTCACAGTTACACGCGCCCGCAAGATCCAGCGCTTCTTGAGCCAACCGTTCAACGTCGCCGAAATCTTCACCGGCCGTCCGGGTCAGTACGTCAAGCTTGAAGACACCGTCAAGGGCTTCAAGATGATTCTCTCGGGCGAACTCGATCATATGAACGAGCAATCCTTCTATATGGTCGGCACAATTGAAGAAGCGATCGCCAAAGACAAAGAACAAAAAGACAAAGACGCAGCAGGCTAGAGCGAAAGTTCAGCTTCATAAGGGGCGAATGAAAAAGAAGAATCAGGATAACAATCAAGAAAAACCGCAATCGCCTGCGGTTCCAAAACCGACCAACAGAGACATTTTTGTCTTTGGTCGATTGGAAAACGAAGTGGCGCTGCCCGTTATTCGACGCATCCTGAAATTGAATCAGAGCGATCCGGCCAAACCGATCAATCTGTATATCAATTCTTCCGGCGGCAACGGCTACAACGCTGACGCCATCATCGCTGTTATGTCTCAAATCGAGGCGAAGGTCAACACCATCTGCCTCGGTCACGCTCTTTCCGGTGCCTGCGAAATTTTGGCAGCCGGCACCGGAGAGCGTTCGGCATATGAATTCGCCACATTGATGTTTCACCAAACACTCTGGGAAGCAGATGGTGATATCACCAATCTGGAAATTCAAGCCGCCCAGGGACAGCGTTTTCGCCAGGCCCAAATTGAAGTTTTGCACCGCTGCACAGGACAGAGCAGAGAACGAATTCGCAAAGATATCGAACGCGATCACTATCTGACCGCTCAGGATGCTCTTGAATATGGGCTTATCGACAAGGTTTGCGCCCACAAGAAGAAAGGCAAAGGCGACAAAGCTTCTTCCAATCACAAAGGGCACAACAATCAAGGCTTGGATTCAATTGCTGATTCCACGGTGAAAGCTGTGAAAGGACAAAAAATAGCAGCCGCTGTAGCGGTCAAAAAGAAATCGCAAGCAAGAGCGAAGAAGAGTAAGTAACAAAACGGAGAACGGTTTCAATGACAGCTGGCACGCTAAATCTCAAGATCATCACTCCTGAGCGCATCGTTTTTGAAGCGCCGGTAAAACAAGTTACCGCTCGTGCCGTCGACGGCGAATTGACCATTTTGCCCGACCATGAGCCGCTTGTCACAGCCCTTGCAATCGATGTCGTCGAATTCAAAGGCGAAGCCTACGACGATACGGCCGCCGTCATCGGTGGTGTCATGGAAGTGCAGGATAACAACGTGACCATCGTCAGCAATCTTGCCGAATTGCACACCGAAATCGATGAAGCGCGAGCGAATCAAGCAAAACAGCGCCTGGAAGCCGAAAAAACTCAGAAAACCGACAAGCTGGAAGTGCACCTTGCGGAAATGGCCCTTTCGAAAGCGATGGCTCGACTCAAAGCAGTGGAAATCGTCAAATCGCGCCGCAAGGGACATCACTAAGCTTTTCAGCGACCAACAATTTTTGTATATTGCAAAGGGCGCCTGAAGCGTCCTTTGTTGCTTTCGCATGGTTTTTATATTCTGACAACCAAGACATTTAGGTTTTCTTGATGCTCCATGCTTCAAAATCGATTCAGGCCGGTTACATTAGGCAGTGTGCGCATGATATCGGTGACGGGAAGCTCATCATCTTTGACAAGACTCAGCAAATGGTTGCTCCGGTCATCTCCTGACCATGGAGAGGAAAAACTTGACCCCTGGTGGAAGGTCATGTGCCTGACCGGCGTTGACTATTTCTCTTCGATGGGATTTCAGCCGGGCATTTCATTTCTTGCTGCCGGTTTACTTTCACCGTTTGCGACACTGAGTCTTGTACTGCTCACACTCTTCGGTGCGCTGCCGGCCTATCGAGTGATCGCCGAAGAAAGTCCGCATGGGCAGGGAAGTTTTCATATATTCGAGACGGTTCTTAAAGGTTGGGCGGGAAAAACCTGCGTTCTTATTCTGCTCGGGTTTGCAGTCACAGACTTCGTTTTTACAATCACTATGTGCGCGTCCGACGCCTCAGCACACATTGTAGAAAACCCCTGGTTTCCCCACTTCCAGTTCGATCGAATAATTCTCACCATTGGCATGATCCTGATTCTGGGAGGCGTTTTTCTCAAGGGCTTCGGTGAAGCAGTGCGCATCTCGGTTTGGCTGGTAGCGGCGTATTTGCTCGTCAATCTTGTCACTCTTACAGTTTGCGTGCAAAAACTATTGTTGCATCAAGATTTGATTACTCTCTGGATCAACAATCTCTTTGCCCAGTACAAATCAGTTGCCACCATGTCTGGTGTGTGCTTGATGGTGTTTCCACAGCTTGCCCTTGGTCTGTCAGGCTTTGAAACCGGTGTAGCCGTCATGCCGATGATAAAAACAAGAGAGAAAGACTCATTGCCGCAACGCGTCGAATTGACCAGGCGCTTGCTAATTACAGTGGCTGCAATAATGGCCGTATTTCTCATGGTGGGAAGCACAGTCACAACATTGTTGATCGATCCAAAACTGTTTGCCGAAGGCGGCGAAGCCAATGGCAGGGCCCTGGCCTACCTTGCCCACCTGTATTTGGGCGATACATTCGGTTTGATTTACGATGCCTCAACCGTATTGATTCTCTGGTTTGCAGGCGCGTCGGGCGTGGCCGCTCTGCTCAGCCTCGTGCCACAATACCTGCCTCGATACGGCATGGCGCCCGGTTGGGCAAGGGCGCGCAAGCCTCTGGTTTTAATCGTCACCGCCATCAGTGTTTTCATTGTCATTCTATTTAGAGCCAATGTCGACGCGCAAGCGGGCGCGTTCGCGACCGGCTTGTTGGTCCTGATCGCTTCAGCAACTGTGGCCGCCACCATCACGGTTTTTAATCGAGGGATCGTCCAGCGCGTTTCCTTCTGCCTGATCAGCCTCGCCTTTATCTATGCTTCGATAATGATAATCACCACACGCCCGGACGGCTTTTTCATCTCCGTCGCCTTTACTGCTTTGATGCTATTTTCCTGTTTACTTTCCAGAGCAATGCGCTCAACTGAGCTGCGCATCGGCAAGGTAGAGCTGGACGAAGAAGCAGCCAGCTTCATAAAGAAAGCAGCCAATGAAGCATGGGGAGAAATTCGCCTTTTAGCACACAAGCCGGACGACTCAAGCTATGCCTGGAAAATTCAGGATGCTCGTTTTCGTCACAGCATCCAGGAGGCGGAAGGCAATTTCATATTTCTCGAAGTAATTCCAAAAGATGTCTCGGAATTCTACACGGGTGTTCTCAAAGTCCGCGGCTTGGAAAGTCACGGATATCCAATTCTACGCTGCCACAGCCCGACTGTTCCAAATGCTATTGCTGCTCTACTTTTGGAGTTGCGCGATACGACAGGCAAGATGCCTCACGCCTATTTCGGCTGGACAGAAGGCAACCCTGTGAGCTACGCCTTCAAATATCTCATTTTCGGTGAGGGTGAAACAGCGCCCCTGACAAGGGAGATACTGCGTAATGCTGAGCCGTCCGTGGAGAAACGTCCACAGATTCACGTTGCTTGATTTAAGAGTGATGGATACTGCGTGCTAGCTCGCCTATTTGGCTCTCATTGTGCTGGCGTGAGAATGGAACATTACAAAGACTAGAACCGAGAAAGTTAAGGCGATGAAAAATGCGACGCCATAGTCTTGAGTTGAACGAGAAAGAAACAAATAAACACCAGCCAATGTAAGCGTCGCGCAGAACAATCCAAGCGCGATGAATAGGGCAGACTCATTGTTTATTTCTTTCATGAAGCGGCATCGGGTAGAACATCGAACGGGAATGTATTGTGTCGGCAAGCTCAGGTCGTTCTCCTGACCTCATGAATCTCGAAGACTATTGCCTCATTAGACCTCATGGCCGGTCGAGAAGGCGTCAAGGTTTTTGCTCAAGGGATAAATAGAACATCAAGAAATCTACTGTTTCCAAGACATAAAAGTAGAGCTCGATAGCCAGCGAGTCGATATAGACATTGCCGTGGACGCTCGACCCAGACCGCTCGAAGGAAATTCCTTACGAAATCTTGATCCACAATACCCAACCTCTGATGAGATCTTTACGGGTTTAGCGGTTTGATGAAGAACCTAGCGCGCAGATAGTTGGGCCCTTACTTTCTCAATTCGAAACAGTCGAACAGCAATGTTTTTTGCCCCACGGGGCTGGTCTTTTGGAAGATTCTGCTCCTGTTTATGGGTGCTGCAGATCCAAGGCAACCTTAAATGACAACATCAGTTAGCTCATCAGAACGAATCAGCAACCAGTCCAGCAGTAAATTCCAGCAGTGGCTTTTCAGGGGCATGAGCGATAGTCGCCCTGAGAAAATCCACCAGGACGTCTGGTGGAAAGTGATGTGCCTGACTGGTGTCGACTACTTTTCCACACTCGGATATCAGCCAGGCATCGCCTTCATTGCCGCTGGATTGCTTTCCCCCATAGCGACTCTGGTTCTGGTTATCGTCACCCTGTGCGGCTGTTTGCCAATATATCGCATGGTGGCGAAATCGAGCCCGCACGGACAGGGCTCAATCTCCATGCTCGAAAAGCTTTTGCCTGGCTGGTTGGGTAAAGCACTGGTTTTGACTCTTCTGGGTTTTGCGGCCACCGATTTCATCATCACAATCACTCTCTCGGCAGCCGATGCCACAGCTCACATCGTAGAGAATCCTCTTCTGCAAAGTTCTCCTGCCTGGATGCTCAATCGCATCGGTGTAACTTCAATACTTCTTGCTCTCCTGGGCGGCGTGTTTTTGCTCGGTTTTCGAGAAGCGATCGGCATATCGGTGGCAGTAGTCGCACTCTACCTGACCCTGAACGGGATTGTATTGGGAATAAGCTTTCAACATATATTTGTCGCGCCACAATTGTTCGCCGATTGGCAAAGCAAGCTATTAACGCAGCACGGCTCGCCCTGGATGATGCTGGGCGTCAGTCTGGTTCTATTCCCGAAGCTCGCCCTTGGAATGTCGGGTTTTGAAACTGGCGTTGCTGTCATGCCTCTAGTCAAAGGAGAAGGAGAGCATCCGGACACCGATATTGAAGGAAGAGTCAAAAATACGCGCAAGTTGCTTCTTGCGGCGGCTGTGATCATGAGCTGTTTCTTGATAGTCAGTTCGATCGCCACCACTCTATTGATTCCCAGTGAAGCTTTTCTCGAAGGCGGCCAAGCCAATGGCAGAGCCATATCCTATCTTGCCCATTTGTATCTCGGACACGGTTTTGGCAGCGCCTATGACATAAGCACCATTTTGATTCTCTGGTTCGCAGGCGCCTCTGCTCTTGCCGGACTCCTGAATCTAGTGCCTCGTTATTTGCCTAGATTCGGCATGGCTCCTGAATGGGCAAAGGCTACGCGCCCTCTTGTGATCTTTTTCTCTATCGTGGCTTTTGCTGTCACGATGATCTTTCGTGCTGATGTCGATGCACAAGCAGGAGCGTACGCGACGGGTGTTCTAGTACTGATGACCTCTGCTGCATTTGCTGTGCTTTTGAGTGTGCGCCATCTGAAATGGCAAGCTAGAGCTTTCTTTCTAATCACGATGGTCTTCATTTACACCTCTGTGATGAATATGATCGAAAGGCCGGAAGGTCTTCATATTGCCTCATTCTTCATCGGTACAATCTTAGTGACGTCCTTTATCTCAAGGGCAATACGATCTGTTGAATTGCGCACAGGGGAAGTGCAACTCGATGCAGTGGCGCAGAGATTCATTGCTGACACTATGCATGCAACCGGAGGAATTTGCCTGCTTGCACATCGACCCATGGGACTCGACTACAGAGAAAAAGAAGAAGAAACCAGAAAGATCCACAAACTTACTCTTGAAGAAGCGGAATTCCTCTTTCTTGAGGTAGAAGTCAGTGATTCCTCTGACTTTGTCGGTGCTCGACTTTGGGTGCAAGGCGTTGAAGTCAACGGCGTACGCGTACTCCGGTGTACAAGCCCTGCTATTCCCAATGCCATAGCGGCTTTGCTTCTTCATTTGCGAGATCAAAACAGCGTCCTTCCTCATGCCTATTTCGGCTGGACAGAGGGAAACCCGCTTGCATACATCTTTAAATTCCTGTTTTTCGGCGAGGGTGAGACAGCGCCTTTGACACGGGAGATTCTCAGGAAGATTGAGCGCGATCCGGCAAGAAGACCGCGCATACTTGTGGGCTAAATGCCGCTGGATATCGGGTTAGTTGC
>JBGAVL010000229.1:0-10565 GCA_044228145.1 Obscuribacteraceae bacterium (SeqCode) | reverse complement strand
ATGAGCGTGCCGTCAAGCCTCAACTCAGCCTGATGAGAGGCATTGAAGAACAAGGTGAGACGCTTACCGATCAGGTCAGCGGAAAAGAAAGTGACATCGATGTTCGGAAGATCGTACTGAACGGTGAGCTTGTGCTTGTAAGCATCGGGAACGGCCGTCCACTCAACCGGGGTGGAACCTGGTTTCTGGTAAGGCAGCGAAGTAATCCGCTGACCAAGCGTGATACCGTTAATGGTGCGGCCGCCGATAATCTGCTCGACCGTTGCACCGCTGTTGTTGGTCTTGATCCAATTGACCAGGTTCGCGGTCATGGTCGACAGGTCATTTCTGATATTTGTGCGGTTGATGTTCTGCACATAATCAGCAGTGATCGTCGCGCCCGATTGAGCGTTGTTGATGAAAGTGGTCTGGTTGTAACCCATGGCGGTAGCCAGGTCGATACCGGTAATGTCGGTATAGCTCTTCATCGCCGGATCAAACACATACCAGGTGCCGCCGATGTTCACCTTCACCCAGCAGTGGCTGAAATCAAGGTAGTTGGTTCCGGCGACGTTGGTGACAACAGCGGGAATGCCGCCGTTATTCAGCAGACTGCGAGATACGTTTATGTCGGTAGTTGATGTGCCCAGCCAGGCAGAAGCCTGAGCCAGAGTCAGCCTCAGCTCGCCATAGAGATAGTTCGCTGTGTAGCCAGCCTGGCGAAGCAGTTGAACCATTGCGTCGGCATGGTCAAATGCATTTGCGCGCTGGTCAATGATGGCTCCTAGAGCCGCTTTCTGCAATCCTTGCGTGGGGTAGTACTCGAGCTGCGTGACGCAGTACTCATGAATGAGGTCTACGTTATTCTTCAGCCCTCGCGCCAACTCCACAATCGACGCTGGTGCCGGAACCATTCCAGAAGCAGCAAGACCAAGCGCACCGGCAGGTGCCTGCCCCGGGCGCCAGATGTTTCCGGGCAACGGAGTATTCTCGACAATCTTGCGGGCGGCGTCGTGAGAGATTACCGGACCGTTGACGGAAGATAAGGGAGGCTGTTGGATCTGGGTGGACTTACCGACGGTCTGAATCGGAAGAAGGCTCTGCGCTGCGGAGCCGTCAACTGGAGCGCTCATTTGGTCTGAGCTGTTGTCGTTCTGGGATTCGTTTTGTGTAGTCATTTTTCGTGATTCCTTGTGTTCTGTTCATGGAACGGCGAAGGACAGGCTGGGGCCTGTCCTTCGCAAAACTTGGTCGATTGATCTGGAAAAGTGCGTTCAGCACGTTCCGCCGGGGCAGGAAGTGACAACGGACGTCCTGTTCCCCGCCGCATCATAGTTGAATGTAACGACGGTACCGTTGGCGAAAGTGATCGTCTTGAGACGACCAAGTGAATCGTAGGTATAGGTTGCTGTGTCAGCGGCCATGGTTTTCTCCTTATGGGCTCAGCCCAATTGGTTTGATTTACGAGCTGAAACTATTCCAACTCGTGATTCGGAAGAATCTTGCGCATTGAGCTGGATCGGCGAGCATCGCGAACCGTCCAGCAGGCAAGGTCAGAACCCATCTGCAATTTCCTATCGCACATTCAGAATCCAACACGCTCGATGGGCTCTGGATTACCTGCCAAACCTGAGGGAGAAGGTGCGACATTCTCGCAAGGAGATGCCGCACCCTTTCTAAACTTCACTCCTGCGCCAAAATATAGCGACTGAGTGCCCTGGAACAGTCTTCATGGGATGCAACCGCAGACAGAGACTGTACTGAGTTGCGTGCTTCAAACAGGTTCTCTGGAAAGAGCTTCTCGATAAGCTGAGCCGCTTCCACCTCAAACATTCTTTGCTTAGCGGTAGAAAGCTCGCACCAACCGGCAGTTTCACGCAAAGCCGGTACGCTTAACCTGCTACCGCCTTGAAAGAGCTTCAATGACTCTCTGGCCTGCGGTGGCAACAAATCCTCAAATGTCGGGATCTTTGGTATTCCGGGCAGTTCGACATCGGAAAAGCCGGGCGTACTGAAGAAATCACTCTTTGGCTGAAATAGTCCATGATGAAATCCATTGCCGCCGCCGAAGGAATCACCAGGCAGGGTCTTCATCGGCTCGGCCGGCGTGAGCATCTCCTTGAGGCGACCATATGAAAGTTCAGGTTCAACATAAACATCCTCACCCAACTCCTCCCTCAGCCTATCGGCGAGGCCGTGGGCAAAACTCCACAGCATTGATTTCTCAACCTTTCGGTCGGAGATCACCCGCAACCAGTGACTAGCGCCCAGCCTATTGACCTGCTGGAGTGCCTTAGTACTCTGCGTCCTTAACAAGTATCGCCGGCGCAAGACAATTTGTGCCGTAGCGCCTCCGACCTCAAGCAGGAATGCAGGAGCCTGCTTACTACCTTTTGTATTCTTCATTTCTTTTACTCTCGTATGTGTTCAGATTCTGATTAGGTTAGTAGCTATTTCGGCTCAGTCAGCTGCTGAAATAGCTCGCGCACCCTCGGGTCTCGCAAGCTCTTGGCCAGATCCGCCTTGTTCTTAGCCAGCTCAGACTCCGCCAGCTTCAGCGCTGCCTGCATAGCCATTTCGTGCAGCTTCATTACGTGTTCGGCGCTGAGATTCTGATTTATCCCAGCCTCACAGGCTCTGTACATGCCCTCTCTGAGAAGCTGCAAGGTCTGCGACCGCTGGGCAAGCTGCACCACAGCCGTTTGAAATTCAAGCTGCGTCTTCACATCAATTGCCGGATTCTGGGTCTTCACCTCGGCAATCATTTTCGCCACCGCGGCCATGGCTACATCGGGAGATGGCTCCGCACAAACATACATGCCCTGACCACCCGGCTTGGGCAGTAGGATGATGCCTCTGGCGGAAGCATCAGTGCTCACCACCGATGGTCTACCTACCTCAAGAGGATGCACGGCAACTGAGGGAGCAACAGAACAGCCTCCCAGGGTAAGCGCACCGAGAACCAGTGCAAATAGTATTGCTAGAGATCTATATCTCATTCTCTATTCCTTATTCGGTGTTCTATTCAGCTCCGCCCGGCGGATCTTCCGGCGGCTGTGGCTGCGCATTAGGAAGAGCGGGAGTTTCCGGAGGAACAGGTGCGGTCAAAATAGCGGGTTCTGCCGGAAGTACTGGAGCAGCCGGAGGTGTTGGTGGATTACCGCCATAGAAGATGCTTTCCAACACCGGCAATGTGAGCGTAGTAATGATTAGCAGTACCGAACCATACACAGGCTTGTACCAGGCGAAGGTAACGGCGAAAGGTCCACCCAGGGCAAAAACCCACACGGCAAAAGCCACGGTGGATGCAACCCAGTGAAAAGTCTTGGAGAAGGTTAGTCCCGGTGGGTCGGTCTTTCTATAACAGATGTAGAAGGGCGTAAGCACCAGGAGCGCCAGAAACACCGCCCAGGTGAGCCACACAGGGTCGTTAGCGCCCTCTTTCAGGATACCGTCGAGTGCTACATAGGCGGCCACGATGTCAGCCGGAATGTACTTCATCAACTTTTCAAAATAGGAGTCAGCCACGTTGGCATTAGGCGGCGGCTCCTGGGCAAGGCGTCGCCTCCAACGTGAGGGCGGCGCGTTATTAGGATTGGGATTTGTCATTCATTTAACTCCAATCAAATTAGAGAGGCAGTCTGCCGTCTCTACCAGGGAAGGAATATTCAGAAGGAAGATGTTCCAGGTGCTGATGCTAAATCAGTAAAAACGTCGCAATTCAGCACGGTAATCAAGAAGATCCCAGGGCCACTTTAGACCGTAGTCGAAGGAACTTTGCGGCCCTGCGCGCAGGCAATTGTGATCGCTATTCAATGAACGGCAAATAAGGTACAGAGCGGAAAGCCTTTCAAGTGAAGCGGTGGTAAATCCTTATTGCTCGACGGAAAAGTATAATCAGCCCCACTTGAATACCATGCTCATCGTTCACAAGCGGCATTGTTGAGCCAAAGAATTCCACTCAGCTATAGGCCGACAGCGTCGTTACAAATTCCCAGGAACAACACCAGAAATGCCCCCAATAGATAGTCGTGCCAGTACAAGTCATTAATAACAGTCATGGGAAAAACTTGAATTGCTGAATTGGCGGGGGTTGGTTTAAGGGCTCACGAAAATAGGGGATGAATATGTAGGACCGTACCCTAGCTCTACCAAGATGCCGATGCCACCCTTTTCGGATGAAACCAACCTCATCCTGCAGCAACATCAAAATCAGTTTGACATCAGGCAACACCCTTGTAGGACAACGCCAACGAGCGCTCGGCAACGTGGTGCTCTCAAAATCTTGCACAAGGTTTAGAAACAGATCAGCAACTGTGGCTTGGTTAGCGCTCTTCGGCCATCTTGACTAAAATCACCGCAGCAGAACTTCATGTTCTTTCTTGAAGTGCGGTTACATTTAGCAATAACACAACCCGCTCATCATGCGGGGTTCGCCCTCTGCATATGATTCCGAGAGGAAAGCTAAAGGAAAATGCGATTGTCACGCTGCACCACTTGCAGTGCCTTCTCAGAGACACTCAGCAACCACATATGGTGAATCTAATAAACTCGGTCTCACAGAAAGAAGAAGAAGCTGACCACTCAGTAATCAACTTATCTTTAGGGGTTCCGGCAAAGGTAAGGGCTTTTAAATGGCTGACATCTGCCTGGGATTTGACAACGACAAAATCAATTGGACAGTGGTCTTAGAACTCTAATGGAAGCGTCTTCCAGATAACCAAATACCTGCTCAACAGTTGACTGGTGAGCACGTTTGAACACACCGATAGCCTCAATCGTCTTCCCACTCTCAAACTTCTCGACTCCCTTAAAGTGAGGATTTAGCGTTATGCTGAGACATTCTCTGGGATATCCAAGTTCATACGTCTCGCGCGTAGGAAAAAGATATAGGCGAGTCTGGCCCTCACAACCTGTGGACTTAGACAGATATCCGATCACTCCAATCATTCTTTCCTCGTATGCGGAAGGATCACCATAAAGGGAGAATTTTGAAATTTTCCGAACTCTGCTATAGGGATTACGAGCTATGTCGCAATTTATGTTCGGCTGGTGCCCATACTCCGACCGAACCTCGCCAAAATTAGCATCCTCTGCCCCTCTAATCTGCCAGGCCTGAGAATCAGCTGGAATACCGGCAGAGGCGCCCGAGAAGCAGGCAGTGACAAAAGCTAATAACCCAAAAGAAAAGCCTATGCGAATAGTTTGCGTGCAACCAGTAATCATGAAAGGCCATACCCCCATTCGTGCCGTCCGCGAAGATTCGAATGCTGCTCAATGCCTAGCGTTGCAAGACAAGCGCCCCAGAGAGGCGGTCAACCTGGTCTAAGCACCTTCGCAATTGAATTATCCATCTCCCAATTTGATGCGCCGAACCTTGGTCAGTTTACACCTTCTCAAGGTGAACTCCCTCCAGGTGTCAAACTGCGCATCCACTTCTTGAAATCGCCCCGACTAAAGGTGACCATCAATAAGCCGAAGTCGCCCCTTCAAGTCCTGCACCCATTCCCAATCGTCCGACATCAAGCCGAGCCCATCTTCAGGCGAAGCGCCGAATTGAGCGACTTACAAACTGTCTAAGCTGGACTGATCAATCCCCAACTCATCGCACGTGACATTGTATGCAGGTTGAATCGCAAGACGAGAAAACCGCCCGCCTCGAAAACAAACATTCAAATGAAAACAAGCAACGGCACTTTGAACGCCACCTTCGACCCGCTCCGTAATTGAGTACTGCCAAACCTCCTCCTGCCATCGCTCTAACGGGCGACTTCCAGGCGGTGTTAACACTAGGGGCGAACCGAAGAGGCGCTCGATCTCTGCCTTGTTGCCGGCAGCGACCTGCTGAAGACTTGAGGATACCAGTTGCCACCGCTCAGCATCGTTCGCCCCTGGCAGCAGTGGAGCTACATCAGTGGAGAGAAATCCATAGGGCTTTCCAGCTTGGTCCAATTCCTCAACCTCCAATTAACGCTGAATTGTGCGTGCGACCCACTCTAAGACAGGGGATACCGAGAGACAATATCAAAGAGTATCTCAATTGAAAATATCGATCTAGCTGATTCTGAATTTAGGCAAACTTTTGGCATCCGGTTAATCCCAATGGCGACAGCTACGAACATCCGCCATAATGTGACTGTGCCACGGTATTGGAACCTTTCAAACCTCAGCGACACTCTGAACTAAGCCAATCTTCGCGGTAGCACCAAAAGCGAAACATACTCAACCAGAACATTTTTGACAAGTTCTCAATTCTCAGGCAGATACGCAATTCCAATCACCGGCTCTAGACAAACTGGAACTTAACAAGTGAACAACGAACAGGTTTCTGATACACCGACCATACATCGCTCGGCTTTACTGACACAGCTCGCTTTGTTGGTCGCCTGCGCCGTATTGCAAGGGAATGTCACGAGCGAGGACTTCCTGTTCGAAAATATGTGCCTGAATCAACTGCTGATTGCTGGCAGCGTTTTCATTCAAATTAATGTCATCGCAACCCTTCTAAAAGAGAAACCAGCGCTTCATAAACTTTGTATAGCCGGATTGCTTGGAATAATTCCATCTCTTGCCTCGGCACTTTGGATAATTCAGTCGGCAACTACGCACTCTTCTTTTTACAGCAACAAGACTTTGGTCACATTCAGGGACTTTGGCAAACAAACCATCTTGGTATTCCTGGAAGAAACGGAGTTAGCTCCCAACATCGTTGTTTTCTCCAGGATGGAAGGAGTGCTTGGCCCCATCAAGATAATTCGAAGAGTCGGCAGATACATTCGTATGGAAAGCGCTAGCTGGAAACCATCCGGTCCGCCTGCCTTAGAAATCTACAACGGACGCAGGAGCACCACCCTTCTTTTCAATCCGCATGGAGACCTGACTAATCGCACAAATTGAGGATCCGCCGGCGTATAGCTCAGCACCCGAATGATCTAAAGCAATTAGTCAATCGATGCCGGCAAGTAAACTGAACCTCTGCATTGCAAGGCGGTCAAGACCTGACCGAAGACCGTCCCCTCATTGGAATCACAGATTTGACTCAAAAGCATGTGCCGCCTTAAGATGACGGCAAAATAGTCTGCCGAGCAATAGTAATCAAATGCGCTGGAAAGCAATAACTGACATTCGTTTATACCAATCGGATCCGCCTGCAAAAACCGACCCAACTTAGGCGAGAAGTGGCGCATCTTGCAGTAATAGAGCCCAGTCTCACTATCGTAACGCTGCCCCGTATAGCCATGACTGGTACCGCTCATAGTTGGCGACTCACCGTGGGGGCTGTACTTAAAGCGATTAAGAACAACGCCAGAAGCGTCAGTAATGGCAATTACTGAACCTTGGTGATTTCCATGTGTACAAAACTCGGAAACGCGGTAAAACATTAGCCTGACAAAAACGTTAGTGTTATGCTAGACCTAAAAGGTCGCGTAATGGAGCACACTATGAAAGCTATTTTTTTTGGAACTCTATTGGCTTTGACTATAGCCTTACCTAGTCTGGGCGCCACCTTAGAAAGGCAAAACGTGCGGCTATTCAAGCTAACCGAAAGTACAGAATCCAACGGTTCCAAATCGTTTCGAATTCGAGGAATGTCGAATGGCAGTTTGTGTGTGTGTGATAAACCCAAGACGAAGCTTAAGAAGGATACGTTGTTCATCGAGATTCCCAAGGCATTCATCTCACCTGGATTGAGAACGGGTCCGTACTTTGACGTAACCTTATCGGCACCAGCTAGTGTTAGAATGATTGTTTTCGGCAAGAATCAAGTAGAAATCTGGCCTCACGACAAGGTCAAGTTGGCAGTGAGCGAAGAAGAAGAACAGGCCCAGCTACTGGCGAAAAGAGCTCTTTTAGAAAAACACCCCGATGCAAATATTGAAGATTACTCGATCCAATTTGAGAAGGCAGACCCCAATTTGGCTTGTGTAACATTCATTGAGTGGAGCGATGGTCGGCCTAGAATTGAACGGAAATTCGTAGTCGATATGTCGAAAAAAATGATCTTGAATCAATCAGAATCTCTTCTTTGAGTCTATAGAGTTAAGGCGCGGAAGATTTCTGCGAGAATCCCACACCAATAGCAACTTTCAACGAGTCTGTAAAATAAATTGTGTCAAAAGGTCGGGTCAATGACAACCACTAGAAAGGCAAATGACCATGACGACAAAAACAACTACAGACATGCTGGATGCTTTCATTAAGCGACAATGAATGGTCAGGTTACTGTGAGCGCTGGCGTGCTTTTGCTTCAATGACAATTAAAACTCGGCGTCGCTCTTTTAAAACTCTTCCCATAACCGCCAACCAGTTCACCACCAACTTCACAGTAGCATCAAAAAGCAAAACATACTCAACCAGACCATTTTGGCCAGTTCTCAATTCTCAGGCAGATACGCAATTCCAATAGTTCTTTACTGTTAGCTCATCAATCAATAAAATAAATCGGTACAGGCAGGAACGAAAACCAGCTGGTAACTGAATGAGCAAGGTTAACACCTCACGGGAATCTGAAATCAAAGTGCCAATAGGTAATGGACTTTTGAAGCGAGCAACTTACGTTTCAATTGGCATAATGCTTGGTTATTGGCTATTTTGCTCAGTATATTTCGTCCTCAATCCGGGCGTGATTCCCAGGGCAACACCGCCAAGTTATCCGTACTGCACTCAAGCAACGACGAAGCATGAGATGCTTAACTTTCCTTTGAATCCAATCGAACCCAAAAGCCGCAACCTTCCCGTAAATGGCGTGAGTCATGAAATTCGCCTATGCCGCAGTATAAAGCTATCAGACGGAAGAACGCTATTGGTTGGAGGGGAAGAAACCGTCAGCGACAAAGCGCTGAATCGCACGTGGCTTTTAAGCGCAACCGGCAAGGTTTCTGAAGGTCCGCTCCTTAAACATCGAAGCGTCTATCACGCCCTCTGCCAAATTAATGACGGTAGGGTACTCATTATTGGCGGACTAGACAAAACTACCGGAAAGGCTCTTGGTTCCGTAGAGATATTCAACCCGACCAACAACACGATTAATTACTTCGGAAAACTCAACGTGCCACGTTACCTCCATGAGTGCACGGTAGGCCTGGGTAAGAATAGCAACAGCGTATTCGTCGCCGGAGGCTGCACTGACAGACAATTAAGCGATTCCGGAGATACTTTGACGGCCACTATCGAGAAGGGCGACATCACAACCGGAAACTTCATTATAGTCGGCCAGCTTCATCAAGCCAGATTCAGGCACAGAATAGAACGAACTGCCGATGGCAAGGCAGACATAATCGGTGGCGACTTTGACGAACCAAATTACAATGAACCCCTAAAGACTGAGAGCCTTTGCCTATCCGATGAAATGCCAATCGCGAGTAAAACCGTCAGGCTGCCAACAGTCGGGGAAATAGTCTGGGTTTATCTTGAGCAGCTGCATTAGATTCTTAGACCACGGAGGCGCCATTACTAAAGGTGCTCATTCCAAAATAACCGGGGAGACTTGGAAGACGGCTGGCAATGCGGGTCTAAGATTACTTGTAACATAGCGCAGTAGCCGATGAGAAAGCGAAAAGAAGAGGGAGCCGTAAAGAACACAGCCTGGGGCCGGTGATAAATACGACTCCCGAAAGAATGAACTGGTAGACGTTTCAGCCTACCAGCCAGGAGGATGAAGTATAACGATCGTTATCGGAACAATAATAAGCTGGACCAACCAAGCTGCAACGGCAGAAGCAGACAGAGAGAATACGTAATCTCACCATCTACATCTAAACGGGATTGTGATAGCCTTGCAATACCTAAAGTCAGGAATTACGATCGTATCACTACCTGTTGCAACCTATGAAGGTAGGAGGATTGATGAAAAGTTCTATGTCTGATCCAAGATTTGTAATTTCAGTTTTGGGGTTCGTAGGGGTCATTTACTTTGGATTCATCGAAAGACCCAATATAAAGCAGTGCTTCTTAAAAGCTCATTCTGAATATCTCTTTCAGAATGGCATTAGTGCCTACAGAGCAGGAAATTTATTCCAAGCCGAACGTTTTTGGCGGGAATCACTTTCTGAACAGGAATCTGATAGTTACTTGACATTCCAAGCATCAGAATCAGCCATTAATCTTGGGCATACCCTGAGCCGACTTGGGAAAACCGAGGAAGCTGAGTCAATGTTTAAGAGAGCTCTGCAAATTCGAGGTAAGCACGGAAGCGTTGGTTGCATGGCAACAAGCTTGTATGACCTAGGCTGTTTCTACTTGTGCCACGGACGCCTGCAGGAAGCAGAGCCTTTGCTAAAGGAATCACTAGCAATCAGAACCAGGATTTACGGACCTAATCATGATGACACAATCGACTCACAAAAAATCATGATTGAATTAGCTAAGAGCAAACAGGTTGAGTATAGATCTTAGTCGTTTAGGATAGAAGAAGGAGGGAGATTTAGTCTCCCTCCTCAAATTGCCAAATGGCCTATCACAGAGCATTGACTATATAGGACTGATGGAATTTCCCGAGTCTGTAAAATGAATTGTGTCAAAAGGTCGGGTCAATGACAACCACTAGAAAGGCAAATGACCATGACGACAAAAACAACTACAGACAT
>JBGAVL010000228.1:0-10566 GCA_044228145.1 Obscuribacteraceae bacterium (SeqCode) | reverse complement strand
AAATGGAACGACATACATCGTGCGCCCGCGCATCGAACCCTTAAAGAAATCCTTCAAAATAATCTTGGCAGTCTCGGGCTCCATCCAATTATTGTTCGGCCCCGAGTCTTCCTTTCGGGTAGTGCAGACGAAGGTGCGGTCTTCCACGCGAGCTACATCAGACGGGGCGGAGCGGGCAAGGTAGCTATTGGGGCGCTTTTCCTCATTCAGGCGGGTAAAAGTACCGGCGTCTACCATTTCCTGGCAGAGGCGGTTGTATTCTTCTTCGCTGCCATCACACCAATAAACGCGATCTGGCTGACAAAGAACTTCGGCTTCGGTTACCCAGTCAAGCAATTTGACATTATCGATACGGTAACTGGTTTCCACGTGGGCGCCTTTCTTGCTAACCGAGTCGACTGCTGTCATGTTTTTGCTCCTATGATGAAGGAACATGATTTTACCAGAAGCGCTGAAAGGCTTCGCCCTTAGGGGCGGAGATGAAAGGCGGGCGGGTAGAAAAGAGCAAAGCCTCTTCGGTAAATGGGTGGACAGCCGCCTTTGAACGGATGATTCAAGGGCTTCCTGATTCCGTTACTCAGGCGTGAAAGCCCGCTTAGAGTGGGAAGAGCTCTCTGCAAGAGAACCTTGGACATGTCTGTGCGTACGCGTTGCCTTTGTTTTCTTGGAATGATGTCACAACAGGACAGTTGCGATCCTTTTGCAAAGGCATCGGAACGACAGCATTTGAACCTGCGAACTAGTCTTCTCAAATCAGTAACCTGCATGTGATCCATAATGTGGTGGCATCCCGTATGGTGGTGGCATTCCATCGGGCGGACCCATATCGTCTGGAGGCATTCCGTTTGGTGGTCTGCCATCAGGTCTCATACCATGCGGACCAAATCCCGGCGGTGGATGCATTCCGTTCTGCTGTCTTCCGCCCTGTTGGCCCATTTCATCGTGCGGCGGTCGCATTCCGTGAGGCGGCGGTCCCATACCATGAGGTGGTGGCCACATTCCATTCGGTGGCGGGCCCATTCCATCCGGAGGTCCCATTCCTCCAGTTGGTGGCATCCAGTGTTCAGGCATACCTCCCTGATTTCCACCGGGCTGTGGGCGACCGGAGTTTCCGTATCCACCGGGCATGCCGTGTCCACCTGGCGGTCCGTATTCACCTGGTTGACCGTTTCCGCCACCTTCCCAGGGCGGTGGGTAATGTCCACCGCCTTGTCCTCCTTGTAGGCCGTTTCCACCACCCTCCCACGGTGGCGGGTAGTGTCCACCGCTCTGTCTACCTTGTCTGCTTTGTCCGCCTTGTCCGTTTTGTCGGCCGCGTCCGCCTTGCCCACTCTGTCCGCCCTGTCCTCCTGGGTGCCCATATCCACCCCCTCGCGGCGGGCCGCCTGTGTGCCCGCGACGAATGAAGCTCTCGTCGGGCGTACCCTTGAACGACCTTGGTATATAAGGATAGGAATCAGTGACTACATATAAATAGGTACCGCGCGGATACTCCGGCGTGATGGCACGTCGACCGTTGCAATCATCTAGATCGCCCAGCCCTTTTACGTACTCATAGTCCTGAGTAAAAGATCCGTCATAGGTGCCACCAGGACTAATACCAGAGTTATTTTCTCGTCTGTGTCCTGATTTTATGCGATAGCTGGCGCGCAGACGGGCACCACCCTTTTCTGGAAATCCGGTGGGCGCATAAATAGGAAAACCATCTGCAGCATAACCGAGCAGAACAGGTCTTCCATATGAAGCCATTTTTTGAATGAGACCGGTCGGCAGTCCGTGATAGTGATAGGCACCATCAGGCTGCACGTGGGCATTGTTATTATCGATCCCCAACCGTCCATCCAACGCCATCGCTTCATACTGCCATCCGGAATTTCGATCCCTCTGATACCATTCGTTTGCACCAGGATCAAACGGCACGCCGTTTATTGCTACACCGAACGGATGCATGCTCAGTGGCGTGACATAAGAGTTTTCCTTCGGATCAAGAAGCATGCGAAAAGTGTAGTGCTGTTCCGAAATCGTATTCGGATTTCCGTCATTGGGAAAATTTCCAGTCATGTGATTGGGTATACCATTGGATGTAATCACGCGGAAAACTCCATCGCGTGAGAGATTGACGTTTGTCGAAGCAGCATATGCGGGAGACAATGCCAACTCAAGCAACTTCCAGGGATCAGATCGGTTTGCTGACTTTGGAATTGGTTTTACAACACGATGATGCTGATGATGTTTCTGCTCTTTCGTGTCATCACCGTCGTAATGTGCTGACGCTGGACTGCAACCCGCCAGCATCATATACAGTGCCAATAATGTGAGTTTTCTGTTTGGCATAAATTGCTCGACTTTGGTTCCCATTTGCTTCGGCTCAACGCACGTACAGAGAACAGGTGTTTGCTTAGCCGTAAACAAATTCTATTTATTAAGGATGGAGATACGATGGAGAATATGGAGAAACTGTGGAGATCACGGCGAATTCGGGCTGCTGGCGTGCTGCTGGCGCGCGGTTTGAAGTCTGACGACGAACTTAAGCGCGGCTAATCATTACTGAAGCTCAAAGCCGTAAAGCCCCAAATACTTAGCTTTTCACCCTCTTTCACCTAACTAAAGGTTAATGTCGACAACAGGCTGGCAAAGCTCCTTTACAATTAGGAGCCGGGAGGCGTAAAGCCGCTCTCAATTTGCGAAAGCGAGAAAATGCCTGAGCAAGGACAAGAAAAGGAATCCTGGTTGTCCACATTCCCTGGACGCCCAGTTGTCTGCGCGCTCTTACTTTTTGTTTTCATCAACGTTGCACTTTCTGCCATAAAACCAAATTTGCAGGTCAAACCAACGGAGTTGCCTGTTCGTCTTTCCTGGGAATGGTGGCGGACAAAATCTTACTTGAGCGAACCAAAGGCACCAGATGTGGTGATAATGGGATCGTCACTGATGATGATTCCGACGTCGCTGGTCGAAGCGGATTTTCTCAATCGAAATATCGATGCAGTAAAACATCCACACTCAGCGTTCTTGGAGAAAAAGTTGCAAGATGCCGGTGCCCAACGAAAACTTTCTTGTTTCAATTTCGCATTACCCGGAGCCATGATCTCAGATCAATACCTGACGGCGCACTCACTTTTTACCAACGGACAAGCACCAAAAGTGATGCTGCTTGGTCTGACCTTGCGAGACTTTATCGACAGTGGAGTGGATTCAGCAACCTCAACTCCAACTTACCAGTTTTTCCGCCACTTCGACAAAACCCACGATGTAAAACATCTTTTGACGGTTTCCCCACAAGCTGCAGTGGAGGCGTTTTACAACAACATCAATTACCTGGCAGACAAACGTTTAGAACTGCAGGCGTATTTTACTAAGCCGATAAACAGAGCAGGTCAAAACGCCCTCGCCGGTATTCCGGTCAACTCAAAATTTGATGCGAAAGAACCACAAGAAAAAGGTGACGGAAATATTCTGGGCAATTCAACGGTTACTGAAGGGACTTTTATACTGCCCCCACATAAGGTGCTGCCCTGGAAAGATAATACGCGCGAGTATAAAAAGCGTTTTGCCTCTGCCAACGAAAAACTTTTTGCCAACCAGGTCAAATTCTTCGACAAGTTGCTTGACGATGCGAAAGCCAATCATGTGAAGGTAGTCGTCGTAAACATGCCGCTCACGACTAAAAACGTTTCCCTTATGCCGACCGGCATGTACGAAAAGTACATGTACGAAATGGTGAAACGAGCCGAGCATGGCGACATTTCACTGGTAGATCTGAACAGCCTGTGGGTTTTCAAAGATTCTGACTTTCAAGATACAGCCCACCTCAATGCCGGCGGCGCCGCCAAATTTATGGAACTTGTCGCCATGTCCCTGGCCAAGAACGAAAGGGTTCGAGAAGCGCTGGCAATAACCAGCCCACCCGAGCAGCAAACACAAACGGCAGCGTCCGGAGGCTCAAGTTTGCACTAGGAACAGTCAAGTCTGCACTGAGAGATCGGCGAGCTTCTGACATACAGCAATTTATGAAATTTGTTCGCAAACGTACCGAGGTCAGAACCGGGTTGCGTTTGCGGAAGTTTCAAGCAAGTCTAAATCTATAATTTAATGGAGGCAAATTTGGCTAAATTCCCTCCATTAAATCCCGCAAACCCAATAAATACGTGGGAACTTTCTACCGCGTGATTAGTCTCCCCTGACGCGGCATACCTTCGTTGCGCGATGCCCACCACAAGTTAGCGCGATACGATGCAAACGAGGAACAAAAATACTAGTCCTTATATATCGCGGGGCAGCCCCCGCGTTGTTTTTTGGCAAATTTGCTTATTTCTATGTGTCATTTCACCCAAATTTCGCTCACCAAAACATACGGAAAAAACCGCCCATGCCAATAACTAAATCTCGTCCCTCCACAGAAACGAACGGCAGCAAAAAGACCGCTGCTGCGGGGGTTGAAAAAGAAAGCATTGATGCGAAGCAGCTATTGAAGGCACTGCGAATGTTATCCCGCGGTGACTTTTCAGTCAGGTTGCCGCTCGATCAGACCGGCATTGCCGGAGAAATTGCGGAGGCATTCAACGATGCCGCCGAATTGAATGAGCGCATGGTACGCGAGTTACAGCGCGTATCAACCGTTGTAGGTAAGGAAGGTAAGATCGGTCATCGTGCCTCACTCGGCGACGTTTCGGGCGGTTGGGCTGATTGCATGGACTCAGTCAACTTGCTGGTTTCAGACATGGTCCGCCCGACGACAGAAGTTGCCCGGGTTATCGGCGCAGTTGCAAAAGGCGACCTCAGCCAAACCATGTCACTGGAAATTGACGGGGCACCGCTGAAGGGTGAATTCTTGCGAACAGCAAAAACGATCAACACAATGGTCGATCAGCTGTCGTCATTCGCATCTGAAGTAACACGGGTTGCCCGGGAAGTAGGTACGGAAGGTAAGCTCGGCGGTCAGGCGCAAGTTAAGGGTGTGAGCGGCACCTGGAAAGACTTGACCGACTCGGTAAACTCGATGGCAGGCAACCTGACAGCCCAGGTGCGTAACATCGCAGAAGTGACGACCGCCGTTGCAAACGGCGACTTGTCCAAGAAGATTACAGTAGACGTTAAAGGCGAAATCTTGGAGCTGAAAGACACCATCAACACAATGGTGGACCAGCTCTCATCATTCGCGGCAGAAGTAACACGGGTAGCAAGAGAAGTAGGTACGGAAGGAAAACTCGGCGGTCAGGCGGCTGTACGAGGCGTGTCCGGAACGTGGAAGGATTTGACCGACTCTGTAAATTACATGGCGTCAAACCTTACATCTCAGGTGCGTAACATCGCAGACGTTACGACCGCGGTAGCAAACGGTGACCTCTCCAAGAAGATCACTGTAGACGTTAAAGGAGAAATCCTCGAACTCAAAGACACAATCAACACCATGGTGGACCAGCTCTCCTCATTCGGAGCTGAAGTTACACGGGTGGCGAGAGAAGTAGGTACGGAAGGAAAACTCGGCGGACAAGCCGATGTAAAAGGCGTCTCCGGCACATGGAAAGATTTGACCGACTCCGTAAACTACATGGCGTCGAACCTGACAGGTCAGGTAAGAAACATCGCCGACGTTACGACCTCTGTGGCAAAAGGCGATTTGTCCAAGAAGATTACGGTAGACGTAAAAGGCGAAATCTTGGAGTTGAAAAACACAATCAACACAATGGTTGACCAGCTCTCGTCATTCGCAGCAGAAGTAACACGGGTAGCCCGGGAAGTAGGTACGGAAGGAAAACTCGGAGGACAAGCAGACGTGCAAGGGGTCGGCGGCATCTGGAAGGATCTGACCGACAACGTAAACTTCATGGCAGGCAACCTCACAGAGCAGGTACGGGGTATCGCGGGCGTTGTAACCGCGGTCGCCGTCGGCAACTTGAAACGCAAACTGGCATTGCAAGCCAAAGGCGAAATCGCTGCACTGTCAGACACAATCAACGAGATGATCGACACACTGGCGACATTCGCTGACCAGGTAACAACTGTTGCCCGGGAAGTAGGAGTGGAAGGAAAACTCGGTGGTCAGGCAAGAGTGCCTGGCGCCGCCGGAACTTGGAGGGATCTGACAGACAACGTTAACCAGCTGGCTGCGAACTTGACCGGGCAGGTACGAGCTATCGCGGAAGTAGCAACCGCCGTGACGAAGGGTGACCTGACGCGATCTATTACTGTAGAAGCGCAAGGCGAAGTTGCGGCGTTAAAAGACAACATCAACGAAATGATCTGGAACCTGAAGGACACGACTCAGAAAAACACCGAGCAAGACTGGCTCAAGACCAACCTCGCGAAATTCACCCGAATGCTGCAAGGTCAAAGAGACTTGCTCACTGTATCCAACTTGATCCTGTCCGAATTGGCACCACTAGTTTCCGCCCAACACGGCGTTTTCTACCTCAACGAACTTGATGAGGAAGACGATGAACAAATTCTGAAACTAATCGGCAGCTACGCGTATAGAGAAAGAAAGAATCTGTCCGACAGATTTAGAATGCGCGAAGGATTGGTCGGTCAGTGCGCGATCGAAAAACAAAGAATCCTCGTGCACGATGCGCCCAATGATTATGTAAGAATCAACTCCGGACTCGGCGAAGGAACGCCGCTCAATATCGTCGTTCTGCCGGTTCTGTTTGAAGGCGAAGTGAGAGCGGTAATCGAGCTGGCTTCATTCCACCGCTTCAGTGACATCCACTTAGCGTTCTTGGATCAGCTGACAGAATCAATCGGTATCGTGCTCAACACGATCGAAGCCAACTCCAGAACAGAAAATCTCCTGGCACAATCTCAGTCACTCGCGCAAGAACTGCAAGCACAACAGCAAGAGCTGACCGAAACAAACCAACGCCTCGAGCAACAAGCGAAAAACCTCAAGGAATCCGAAAACTTGCTCACAGAGCAACAAGAGGAATTGCAACAAACAAACGAAGAGCTGCAAGAAAAAGCTCGACTTTTGCAAATGCAGAACAAAGAGGTAGAGCGCAAGAACAGAGAAATCGAGCAAGCTCGACTGTCACTGGAAGAAAAAGCAAAACAGCTTGCTCTCACTTCCAAATACAAGTCGGAGTTTCTCGCCAACATGTCGCACGAATTGCGCACACCGCTCAATTCGCTCTTGATTCTCTCCAAACTGCTTTCTGAAAACGTGGAAGGCAACTTGACCGAGAAGCAAATCGATTTCGCCAACACAATCTATTCGTCCGGAACAGACTTGCTAGGCTTGATCAGCGACATTCTCGATCTGTCCAAGATTGAATCCGGAACTATGACCGTCGAATTGTCCGACATCTTTGTGTCCGACATTCGCAACGACATGGACAGAGGCTTCCGCCAAATCGCAGACGACAAGAAATTGGACTTCTCGGTTACGGTCGAAGAAAATGCGCCAAAATTGGTCTACACCGATTGGAAGCGCTTGCACCAGGTCTTGAAGAATCTGCTTTCCAATGCCATCAAGTTTACGGAAAAAGGAAGCGTTTCTCTCAAGATCGGCACTGCAGAATCAGGATGGTCGCCCGATATTGATGTTCTCAATATGGCCGACTCGGTAATTGCCTTCACCGTATCAGATACCGGTATCGGCATACCCACCGACAAGCAGGGCATCATCTTCGAGGCATTCCACCAGGCGGACGGCACCACCAGCCGTAAGTTCGGGGGCACCGGATTGGGACTGGCAATCAGCCGCGAAATTGCCACCTTGCTGGGCGGTGAAATTCGCGTCACCAGTACGCCGGATGAAGGCAGCGTCTTCACGCTCTACATTCCAAAAACTTACCTGCCGCAAGCAGCCAAAGTCTACGCAGCCAAGACTCAAACCGGAAGCACCACAAAAGAACGCGAGCCGGAAATGCTCTTTGAAGCCATGACGCATGCCTTGCCACGCCATGAGCTGACAGTGAATGACGACCGAGATCTGATTGAAGCAGGCGACCGGACCGTTCTCATCGTTGAAGACGATCCAAATTTCGCAAGCCTCATGGTTGACCTGGTCCACGAGAAAGAGTTCAAAGGAATCGTCGCCACCGACGGTGAAAGTGCGCTTGCACTAGCCAAAAAATACAAACCGGAGGCAATTACACTCGATCTCAACTTGCCGGACATGGATGGTTGGACTGTCCTGGATCGCATAAAGCACGATCCCACAACTCGCCACATTCCAGTTCACGTAATCTCGGTCGATTCGCAACGCTCGCGAGGACTGAGACAGGGAGCAATCGGCTACCTGGAAAAACCGGTCAGCAAAGACAGTGTTGTTGACGCGCTCGGCAACATAAAGGATTTCATCGATAGAGAGCACAAAAAACTGCTGATCGTCGATAACAATCAAGAGCACAGAGGTGCACTGGTCGAATTGATCCAGGGAGACGATGTCGAAATCGTCACGGCGGATACTGGAGAGGAAGCCATCGGCAAACTGCAGGACGATTCATTTGATTGCGTCGTTCTCGGTCTTGAACTTCAAGATATGGCCGGTATTGAATTCATCCGCAAAGTGCAGAAAGAAATTCAGTTGCCTGACCTGCCGATGGTCATCTACACAGGACAAGATTTGACTGCAAAACAAGAGCTGGAAATTAAGAAGTTAAGCAATGCAGTCGTAGTAAAGGAGGTTCAGTCGCCGGAAAGGCTGTTGGATGAAACCTCACTCTTCCTTCACCGGGTAGAGGCGAACTTGCCTGAATACAAACGAAAAATGTTAGAAGAGGTGCATCAAACCGATCCGGTTCTGGTTGGGCGAAAAGTGCTAATCGTCGATGACGACGTGCGCAATATTTTCGCATTGACCAGCATTCTTGAACGGCAAGAGATGAGTGTGCTCTACTCCGAAAGCGGTAGAGAAGCACTGGAAATCTTAGAAAACACCCCGGACATTTCGGTTGTGCTTATGGACATCATGCTTCCTGGCATGGACGGCTATGAAACTACCGAAGCAATTCGCCAGATGCCCAAGTTCAAGACTTTACCTATCATTGCTCTGACAGCCAAAGCAATGAAAGGCGACCGCGAAAAATGCCTGGATGCCGGTGCATCCGACTATATCGCCAAGCCGGTAGACACAGACAGATTGCTCTCACTATTGAGAGTCTGGTTATATCGATAAGGGATTTTGGGGTGCGCAGCAGCGCACCCCTGACACCAGGTAACTAACATGGACATGGATGCGTCTACACACATTCTCTTAGTTGATGACAAGGAAGACAATTTGGTCGCCCTTGAAGCCATGCTTCAAGGACCGGGTATTCGATTTACCAAGGCTCACTCCGGGAGAGAAGCGCTGCGGTGCATGCTCAAGCAAGAATTTTCTCTGATCTTGCTGGACGTTCAGATGCCGGATGTAGATGGTTTTGAAACTGCAAAACTAATTCAGCAGCGTGAGCGCTCTCGCAACACACCCATCATATTTCTCACCGGCACCGAATCCGCTCCGACACAGGCACAGATCGGCTACTCATATGGTGCTGTCGATTACATGCTAAAACCGATATCGCCGGAAATATTGCGCTCAAAGGTAGCGGTTTTCGTAGAGCTCTATCGAAAATCGAGAATTTTAGAACGCCAGAGCCAGGAGCTTATGCAAGCGAATCGGCTGAAAGGCGAGTTTTTGGCCAATATGAGCCACGAGATCCGCACGCCCATGAGCGGGGTAATCGGACTGGCTGAATTATTGCTCAAAACAAAATTGGATGCCGAACAACAAGATCTTGCCACTTTGATCAGAGACTCTGGACTTGCTCTACTTACAATCATCAACGACATTCTCGACTTCTCCAAAATTGAAGCCGGAAAGCTCAATCTTGATGTGCATGACTTCGAGTTGATTACTACAGTCGAAGGCACAATAGAACTGCTGCACAACGCGGCCTCAGAAAAAGGCATCTATTTGAAAACGGAGATCGACAGCAATATTCCCAATGTTCTGCGCGGTGATTCGATCCGCATTCGTCAGGTTTTGATCAACCTTCTTTCAAACGCCATCAAGTTTACCTCAAGAGGTGGAATTTCACTCAAGGTGAAGCTGGAGAGCCAGACCAGCCAAAACGTCACCGTAAGTATTGCTGTAGCCGACACAGGCATCGGCCTTTCAGATCGTGACAAACGTCTCTTATTCCGCCCGTTTACTCAAGTCGATGGCGCCACCACTCGCAGATATGGTGGCACCGGGTTGGGTCTATCCATATCAAAACGCCTGGTCGACATGATGAACGGCACTATTGACGTGGACAGCGTCATGGGCAAAGGCTCGACATTCACGTTTACCATCACTCTCGATCGCTCGCCTCTGTCCACAGGCGATCAAAAGGAACGGGCGTCGCGACTTGATGCGCTCCATGGTGTCGCCTCAAGGAGTCACCAGAATCTCATGGCAATGCCTGGACTAACCACCAGCGACAAGGCAAAAGCACCTGACACCGTAAAACTGATCCTTGTCGCCGACGACAACAACCAGCTTGTGGTCTGCAAGTTCATCGTCCCGAACCGGAGCTCCCCGATCGTGACGGTCGAAGTGAACGGCACCTCGACTTTGCCCACCCACAGCGCTCTGGGTTT
>JBGAVL010000227.1:0-10573 GCA_044228145.1 Obscuribacteraceae bacterium (SeqCode) | reverse complement strand
ATGAGGGTCGTGGAGAAAGCGGTTCTGTTGCCGACCTCGCACGTCCAGTCGTCACTTTGCCGAACGGCAAGGTCGTGGATCTTTCCGGACCGGACATTAAGCTGATGGATGGTGTTCCGACCGCGCAAGACCAGAAATTTATTGAAATGCTGGAAAGCGATCCCGCCGTTCGTGTCCTGAGAGGGCGCGTTGCACTTACCGCATACGAAGAACGAATCATTCACAGTGATCAGGGCAGGGGTGGTGCGAAATCATCACTTGTAAGAGACGAGTTTACTCAGTCAAAAGAGTACGCGGAAATGGAGAAATACTACCGTGACCGCGATCCCGCCAGAATGCAGGAGGCAATGCGCGAAATTGACGTCGCCGCGCGTCTGGTCGAGTCAGGAATGTCTCTTAAGGACGTGCGTGAATTGATGGGCTCACGCCACCTTGGTGGAGAACGCGAATTCTTCTATAGCTGGTTTGCAGCCGCTCATCCCGATAGTGTTGTGCCAGCTGTTGAGACGCTGGCTATAGCAAGGCCCAATTGGGGGATCGGACAGGAAATTGTGCTGGACGGAAGTGACGGCAAGCCTGTTGATCCTGTTCTCGAACAATGGGTCAAGAATGCCAAGGAGCGCCTGCAGCTAGAACCGGAGGAAGCGCTGGCCCTGGAACAAGCTCTGGAAAGTGGAGAGGCTAAGTTTGTGACACTTGACCGCAAGGCGCTGGAAGCACTCGAGGTAGAACAAGACATTTACTCTTTTGAAGGTGGAAGGGAAGTCAATTCAAGGCCATATGAATCAGCTGGTAGGCGCAAGATCCCACTTCAACACGCCGATAAATACGATCCTGCAACGCACGTTGAAGCGGCGTTGATTGTAAAAGGAAAAGTAGATGGTCGCGATCGCTACTTTGTCGTGAACGGCTGCAGGCGCATTCATGTGTTTGGCTCGGAAGCGACTAATCCCGGCAACAAATCAATTCCTGTGCTTCTCTTCGAAAATGCCGATGCCTTTACGAGAGCTATCTCTCACGATCCGCGCAGCAGCTTTGGAAAAGCAACACCATTTAGTTTTGAAGTGGAGTAGACACCTCTAATCCGGTCAGCTCACCAACATAATATTCGGCAAGTATGGTGAATCGCTTACGGTCAGGTCCAGCGGTAACAAAAGACGAGCGAGATTGCCCATACGCACGCTAGTCGAATCATAGTCACTGCGTACTCTCCAAGCTAATTTCGCAACGAGCGACTTTATCTCGGCAATGGAAGGAAGATAATCGGCATTGTTGTCGGGCTCGCCTTGCAACGCTTCTTCAGTTGGCTTACGCAAAGCATCGATGGCAGCATGGTAAGGAGCGGCATAGGCTTGTAAAGCCAGGTCTGGGGCAAGGTCAGGATCTCTGACAAGAACCTCATTGTCCACAAGCGCGCGAAGTCTTAACTCATTGCCGCTGACACGATTGCACTAGACTCGCCGGCTCTGCAGACTGGCGGGACGTGCATCAGGACTAAGGATGAAGCCCACCGGGATTGTCAGCGCGTCGGTTTAACAACTCGATTACAAGTCCGATCTAGCATATCGGTGCTTGCAATCATCTCCGCCTAGCGGTTCCACAGCAATGCTATTACCAAACCGATTCTAAATTCAGAGGCTCTGAAGATGTTACCAGATGTGGCAGTCCTGCACTCGGCCGCCCCCGTCGCGGCAACTCTCTCACTACAAAAGCCAGAGTCCGAGCAGTGCGAATTTTCACTTCCTACACTTTCGGAATTGCGATCCTTCGTAAAAGCGGCAGCCAGAAGAGAGCGCCAGCGCGACGAAGCGAATCACAAAGCGACAATGATTGCAAAGATTTCGTTGCCGAACATTGTGACGATCGCAGAGACGGGAAGTGTTTAGAATGGGCTCCACAGACACGACCGAAACAAAAGAAAAGAGCAAAGTCAACAATGGCTCTGACGAAGCTGCAAGACGCCCGCGTGAGCTGGAAGAGCGTCGAGCGAGAGAGGCGGAAGCCCGACGTCTTGAGGAATTGCAACGTGAGCTAAGGGAAAGGGAAGCAATAAAAAATGAGCAGGAAAGCACAGATGCAAGGCTAAGAGAGCAAAAGACAGAGCTTCAACCAATCGGAGTTGACAATCCGGATGGTTCCTCCTTTATCAAAGACGACCTGGGTCGGGTAAGCGAAACTAAAGACGCAAACGGGACAATTCGTGAGTTTGGTTACAACGACAAAGGTGAATTGAACTCATTTACCGAGAACGGCAAGACATGGTCGACTAAAGATGGTTCGACTTGGGAATCACCGGGCGAGAAGTCCCGCACGATGCGAGCCGTCGTCAATGCCGAAGACGGTGCGTTCGCTATTGCCGAGGCTGGAGTCACGCGCGTCGAATTCTTGAACGGAAAGTCTCTAACTAAGGACGCGGACGGGAGCATAGTTCGCGACAGAGAGAATCGAGTAATTGAAACAAAAGAGAAGGATGACTGCCCCGCCACTACCTATTCTTACGATCAGGCGGGAAATCTTATGTCGGTGGTTGTTCCCAAAAGTCAAAAGCTTGCAGACGGACTTTCCTTAACACGCCAAGCGGACAATTCCTTTACCTCTTCCAATGGCAAGAAATTCACTGACGTTACGGTTGATAAAACGGGGCGGCTGCAATACAAGGAAGAAACAAGCGAGACTCAATCAGTCACTCCAACATCGAAGGAGCAGATAATCGAGACTCAAACAATTAGTCCTACGCAAAATCAAGAGTCACAAAATAAAGTAATCGACCGCGAGCAGATGGAAGTAGCCGCGGATGCGTTCTATGCCAATACAGCCGGCAGATTCGGCACAGGCGAAGACGAGATCAATGCCCTATTGAAAGACAAGACTGAAGCCGAAAAAAAGGTGATGGATGAGATCTATCGCCGGAAATACCATACCGGATTGAAGGAAGTGCTCGAGGACGAATTATCGGGCTCTGATCTCGAAAGAAGTATGACCTTGTTGCAAAAGAAAGACGGCAGCGCTGATGACGCGGGCCGGCTACGGACAAATCTCGTCGAGCTTAGCGAGTACACCGGCCGATCGAATTTCAATGTTGAAAAAGACATAAGACAAACTGTCTCGACGATGAATTCCGAGCAGATCGGTAAACTTGAAAAAGATTATCAGCAGCGATTCAACAAGCCACTGCGCCAGGCTTTGATGGACGACCCGAATTTGTCTGAAGAGTCCAAAGAGATGTTGGAGATCTATTTTAAGGGAACCGACAAGCGCACCAACGAAGACAGCCTTAAGCTATTCGACATCGCCTTGAAGTCGCAAGACGTCGAAAAATTCAACGAGTCGGCCGCAACCGCCACTGCCGATGCACGCAAGCAATTCATGGACAATGGCGGCGATAAGCGATTGAGCGAAGCGTTCGGAGCAGGCAGCACGGAATATAATCACGCGCTCGATTACGCAAATTTCGGACATCTTTCAACGGCCTCTAAGGTAAGCGCCAATACCAGCTGGATGGGCGACAACGAAGAAGCAATCGAGCGCTCCATAAAGGAAATGACTGTTGAAGAGCGCTCCAACTACGTTAACGGCAAGCTATTGTCAGAGGGAAAGCCGGTCGACGGATTGACCGTCGAGCAGCAGACTCAGGCAAAGTCAACCTATGAGACTATACGCAAATCCCTTGAAGGAGCCGGCGACGCCTGGGAAGTAGCCAAATGGGAAGATCAGATAGCGGTCAAGGGAGGCAGCCTGACAACTGCGCTGGCTCAGCATCGCGGTTCCATTTACGACGACAGCACTCATCTCGTGTTGAAAGACATTGAAAGCATGTCCGAGCAAGACTGGAAAGCTTACAAAACGGATGAAGCCTATCGCCAGCGAGTGGATACAGTGCTCAAGGACTATTTGAGCGATGATGAGTACGCGCGAGCTAAGAAACTCCTTGATGAAAAAGCAGCGACTGAGTCATACGAGCAAGCAAAGGGATCCGGCAATCGGGATCTTTTGACTGTAATCAAAGACAACGAAGGCAATTTCGATAATGACGAAGGCCAAATCTGGAATGCCATCGAGAATATGTCTGTCGCGGAACAAGAAAAATATCGCAAGGACGAGAAGTTCCGTGCATCTGTAGATGAAGCGGTTGCACGGACCCTGGATACGGGTGCAGAGCAAGATGTCGCTAGCGGAATACTGCAGCGCGTACTGGCTGGCGGCAGTCCGAAAGCCGACATCGTGGACAAACTCAATAAGCATTCGGCTGATACCAACACAGATGAAGCGGCGGTCATACGCGATGTCGAACAAGCTTTTATAGATGATTCAAGTTTGCGCTTGAGACTAAACAATCCGCAATCAGAAGCCGATAAAGATCTGGCATCCCGCTTCGATAAGGCGCTGCGCAGTGCGCTCGATCCGTCTGAATACGAAAGATATGCAAAGACGCTTCTGTCTGAAGGAAGGATAGAGCAAAGTCTAAAACAAGAGCTCAATACAGGCTACTTCGATGATGACGAGCAGGGCACATATACCGATATGGAGTCCCTTGGAAAATCGCAGGATGCAAAATCGAATGAAGAAAAGAACAAGATTCTGAGCGACAAAGCCTATCAAGATCAGGTTCTGGGGCACCTTAACGAGGACGAGCGGTCTATTGCTCTCAACGCTCTCAAGCAAGGGGAAATGAGACCGGAAGACAAAATCCGCTCTCAAATGCTCGGGGCAGGCACGGGCGAAAATGAAATCAAAGATGTGCTGCGCAAACTCACGCCTGAGCAGAAAGCGCAAGTCAAGCTCGACTACGCAAAGAAATACGGCAGCGACATGGCTGTCGATCTGCTTGATGAATTGGGCGGGCAAGATGTTCGCGATGTCAACCGATTAATCGCCAATGAGCCGCAGTCAGATCGAGAAGCCTTCAACAACATCCGAGACGAAGTCAATGAAAGTCGAGACGGAATCGGTCGATGGTGGGTCGATACAACATGGGACGGCACTGGATACACGACCGACGAATCCGTGCTCAATATGCAACGGCGACTATCGGACGCCTCCGCGCAATATAAAAACATGTCGCCGGAAGAGCGAAAGGAGATGGAAAACAGCGTCAGAGAAAACATCGATGCCTTCGTACAATCTAAGGGTGCCGCTGCCGACATGCTTGTCGATGCTGTAATCATCGGCGCCGCCATAGCTGGCGCAAAATTCACGGGAGGTGCCAGCCTCTCACTGATCATGTACACCACCCTTGCCGGTGCGGCATTCAAGGTGGCATCCAAGTCAGCAATCATGGGCGCCGACTATGATTGGGCAAGCACTCAAGTACTCACCGATGCGCTCACAGGCGCCATAGACACAGGCACGATGTTTCTCGGACCAGCACAGCTGGCAATTGCGCTAAAGCTCGGAGAAAAATCGGCAACCACCGCTACTCGAAAGATCTTGCTGGAAGGCGGCGAGCAGTTGATAAAGAGTGAGATGCGTCAGACCTTCGGAAAAGAATTGACAAAACTCGTCTCCACCTCAATTGCGCATGGCGAGCAAGGAGTCGGCGACAAAGCTATTTTAGAACTAGCGAAAAAATTCGCAGTCGAAGGGCAGGAAAAGACTCTTGCATCTTCGGTAAAAACATCGCTCAAAGAGAGCATGGAAATAGAGAGCCGGAATGCGCTGAAGAGCCTGGCTACAGAAACATCGCTGAATTCGACTGCCGGTGCATTCGGTGGCGGACTGTCTGGAGGCACCCGAGGCGCCTTCGAATGGGATTCGAACAAGAGCGTCGCTGACAATCTGAAAATGGTAGCAGCTCAGACGGGAATGGGGGCGGCAACTGGAGCTGGGCTGGGTGCTACGTTCACAATTGGCTTTAAAGGAGTCGGATACGTCGCTTCTAAAGGCGTCAGCGGAATTCGCACGCGGCCCAATGCGCCAGAAAACATTGAGGTTACCGCTGCATTATTAAGAGAAGGCGATTTGACTGTAAGCGACAAAAGTTCCGGTACCAGCACCAATGCATACGTTCTTGACGCCAAGATAAAAACTAAAAATGGCGAGCTGGATGTAGTTGTCGACGCAATTAGAGGTACTGAAGGCGAAAGACGCCTTGCTTACGAAATCCAGGCCAAGAAAATTGACACCGAGCTTGGTTTTAATAACGCTGCCGTCACCGACAGCCGAATGGCAATCGTGGACGGCGTTGAGACCAGAGTCCGCATACAGGAAAAACGAGGAGACGACATTGCTGAAGAATTGTATGTTCTTTTGGATGCAAAAGAAAGAGAATTGGGCCGCAGACCCTCAGTAAAAGAATTCCTTGAGGCAGAACAGGAGTTCAAGCAACAAGTAGAGCAAGCACTGGTTGAGCGCATGATTCTCGGTGATGTAGAAATGCACACGCGAAATTTCACCATCGACTATGTTGACGGCAAACCGAGATTCAACAATATCGACATAGACAAGGGCTTTGGTGAGAATCTGGTTCCGGTCTTGACGCATGACTATGCCTTGAACAACAAGTTAATCGATCAATTTGCCGAACACCCGCTCAGCGACAAGACATTGGCGCATTTGAAGTCGTTTCTTCAGAGACATGACACGCCGGAGGGAAAGGCAAAACTCTTCAGTTCACACTTCAGCAAAGATCAGGTAGACAGCCTAATGGCCAGAACTCGCTGGTTAGTCGAAAATGGCAAGATGCCGAAAACATCAAGTATGTACGAGCTGGCGATGATGCAGCTCAAACGGCAAACAGCCAAAGAGATCGACAACATTTTCACTGTCAGTCAGAAGTCCAAACAGCTTTGGGAGGACAATCTGGATAATTCAGTGCAGGCGGCCGCGGAGCAACAAAAAAAGTTGTATAGCGCGCAAAGGGAATATGAACGCCTTGCAAGCCGCCCGAAAAGAGATACAGTGTCGCCGCTCAATCGCTTTCTTGCTGATATTGACGACTCGCTTGTGGAATCAGCAAGACGAGACTACCAGAGAGCAGCCCAAGCATTTGCTGGAGGCGAGATAGTAGGCCTACGTCCCAGGCTGCTGGCACGTGTAGTCGAATTACAGGAAATTGCCAACGCCTACCAGAAAGCAAAAGGATTTGAAGAGATCCCGCTGGTTCTGGATCGCGAACTCGATCATGCCGGCATGGTCTTCAAAGACGGACGCATCCATATACACGCCGGCTCGCTGGCTATCAGCGCGGAAGATTCCATCGGTCAATTGAGGCGAGCTCTTTCTGCCGCAGAGGCTGACAAACACATGCGGTTGACTCAAACCGTTCGGACTTTGAAAGAAACAGTACAAAGTCTGCGCAACCCAGATTTGACACAGGCTGAATATTCTCTGGTTATGTTCATGGATCGAATAATTGAGGAACCGAAATTCAAGAATGACTTGTTAAAGGGATCAACAAACAAACGCTGGAACGCATTTATAGAGAAAGCAGAACACGACGGCGCAGTCGGCACATGGTCGACTGATGAAATGAGAGAGTTGGCGGACCTTTTGGAGTCACGTGTGAGGGTTCTCGACGAGCAACTTGAAGTAGCATTGAAAACTGGTACCAAATCTCCAGCGCTTACACAACCGATTCAGGTTGTTTCATCTGGCAATAATCGACTGCTTAGAGTGGGAGCAGAAGAATTTATTTTGGTAAGAGATCCTGGCGGTAAATGGTTTTATCCGAAAGGCAGCCGCAGCCTAGAACAAGTGTCGCCAATCAAGCTGCACGTTAATACAAACAACGCCGACGATTTAGCCAATCTGCAAAAGGTCCTGATTCCGCAACTGTCTAATGACAGCGAACTGACGGCCTTAGTTGCGACCTGGAAGACACTGGACGTAAATCACGCCGCAGGGCTCAAGGCAGTAGGTGAAACACCGAATGGCATTGGCGCCGGAGCAAAGGCTTTTACGATTTTCGTGCGCTCTGCAGAAGATGCTGAAAGAGTAGCAGCCCGGCTTGACGAGATACTCGCCAAGCATAAACTGTCACTCGAAAAACCGATTGAGAGCGGGAATGTCGACACGATTCTTGGCTCGTCCAATCGCATCTCGTTAGTTCGCGATCACTGGCCGGCAACAGAAGACATCGGCAAACAGAAGGGCTTCTTGCTCGATGATGAGCTTACAGCGCAAATACGCAAGCAGTTAGGCGTACAGGATGGCGGATTGTCCGAAGCGCAACTGCGCTATGTTGAGAGTCAATCCGGCCTGCAACCAAACTCATTGACCTACGATAAAGACGGCAAGCTGATGTTGGTCACGCAGGCACAAAAGAGCAATCAAGACGGGCTGTATGCATCTGAATTCAATGCCGTCACGAAATTTGGAGCGAAAACAGATCGCCCTGCCCTTTATGCGCTATACAGACATTACAACTTAGACCCGGCCGAGATACTAAAGGAAAAGGGGAAATGACAGTAGATATCGGGGTCAGGATTTCTTATCATTCACAGTTTAGCCTACCGGCATGCTGCAGCGATTAACAACTCAACAACAATACAGAAGTAGAGTGTTCTCAATCATGCGAGACAAGACTGCCACCCCTCCTCAATCTCGCCGCCAACATGGGTCGCACCCAGGCGACATAACCGGAAAGTATTACAAATATCGAGGAGGTTGCCCTTATGACACAAGGACAAGAACTGGAATTGAAAACGCCGGCAGTCGAAATCACGGCAAGAGATGAAGTGACAGAAGCCCGTCAAAACCTGCTAGAAGATAGTCAAACAACTGCCCCCAGAATGAAGATCCAAGCGGGTGCGACAGAAGTCGTTGCTGGAGCTGATGAAATAGCTCCGGGCATGGAAAGTCCAGGCGCTCAAGAATTTTGTCGCAACCTAAACGGAAACATAAAGAGTGCAGGTGAGGCAATCGGCGGTGAGAGCGAATTTGTCGCTGATATCAGAGATCCAGCTGAAGGCGAAGCCGCCCTGGCAAAACTGGAAGCACGCGCACAGGCCAGGCAACAAGTAGATGAAGCCACTCCTGTTTCTGCCTGCTCACACGATCTGGAAACGCTTATTCTGGGAGGCCCGGCAGGATGGGGATTGTACAGAGCGAACAAGGAAATACTCGATCCGGTGATTGACACCACTGGAAGAGTCTCTTTTGCAGTGAGCACCAGAACACTTCCTCGACTAGCTGAAAACATCGTCAGCCAGCCAATTACAACAGCTCTGGAGTTCATGGTTTGTCCGGCGCTGCCTTTTGCGCATGCCTCCATTAGCGCCGCCAATGAGGCAATAGATAAGTAACGACGTTGTTATCTTTGGGAAGAAGGAGGCGCCTCATCGAAAGATGGGGCGTTAGCATTTTAGTGAAAGTGCTCGTCCCAAGAACCCGAACAAAAGAACCAGATCACGGGCCTGCAAAAGCAATAGCATGACGCGTAATGACACATAGAACTGGAACCAATTGATTTCCAAATTAACATCTCAAAAACAATTTTTCCTTATTGTGGCATTGTTAACCGCAGACAGTTATTCGAACTGTCTCTGTCACCCCCAATGCAGTTTACCAAAAAACCCCTCGCCCCCATTCTCATCCTGAATTACATTTGTCGGAGGACAAAAAATGGTTGAAGTAAAGACGCCGGACCAGAAGATTCAAGATTTTGAAAAAGACTATAAAAATCCAAAGTCAGAGGCTTCTCAAAAAGCATTTGACGAAGTGCGCGACTTACTACGCACAGACAAAACATTTGCACCGACACTTAACACGAAGATAAACGACAATGTTGGCGACAATCCAATGCTCAAAGGCTTTCAAGTTACTGGTGTGGATGCAGATGGAGACATCAGATTTACGGACAAGGACGGCAATCGATTTGAGAGAGACCGGGATGGAAACAGGCGCGAAATCTGGGGATCCAAAGAAGGGGGGATGGAATACACTCTCAACGCCGACGGGACAGCTACGCACTCTGTGAAAAAAGGAGACACTGTTTGGTCCGTTGCCGAATCGCTATTAAGAGAGAAAAACAAAGACAAAACACCTACTGAGCAAGAGATTCAGGCTGAAAGCAAGCGCATACTCGCTGCCAATAAAGAGCTCAAAAATCCAGACCTTCTCATCGAAGGAAAAACCACGCTCATAATTCCCAAGGAATCCGTCGACGAGATCAAGAAAGTCAATAGCCCTATCGCAAAAAAGGAAGCCGACAATAAAGAGAATCTAGATGACGTGACAAAAGGCGGCGCATTCCTTAACAAGGAAGTCTTCTCGAAAATTGACAAGAATCAAGACGGATACATGGATATCGATGAATTAAACAATTACGCAGATGAGCGCAACGTCAACGGGCTCACTAAAGATCAACGCGAATTCATTCGAGAGTTGGCGGCTAAGAAAGAAACTATAGAGGACTATAACAACGACGAATGGCTGTGGTATGAAAGCAATGGTATTTCAGAGAAAGATTTGAGTATGTGGATCGAAGACAGGAAGAAAAATCTCTCCAAGCCGGTAGAAACACCTACACCTACACCTACGCCAACGCCAAAGTCAAACAACGAGCCACTTCCAAAGGTTGAGAAAATACCGGGCGACTAACTAAAAACCGTTTATTCAGGATGCAGGAAGGGGC
>JBGAVL010000226.1:0-10610 GCA_044228145.1 Obscuribacteraceae bacterium (SeqCode) | reverse complement strand
TGGAGCGGCGCGTATTGAGCATCTGCCCCTTACCGCCGATAAGCAGCGAACCGATTCTGGCTTTTAGCGCCGCTTGAACGTCAGGACCGATTCTTTCTGAATATCCGAATGACTCGGTAATCGGTTCGATAATTTCGTAGAGGTCTTTCATGGTCGGATAGATTTCCGCCGGGCAATCAGGATCACCTAGATTGACACCGGGAGGCAATCTCCGGCATTTGTTTTGAACCAGGTCCCAGCCTCTGACCGAGTAAATCGAGTTGAGAGCTTTTTCCAAAACCTGAGGCATTGGAGAATACATTTCAAAGCTGGCGTTGAAAACTGACTTGAGCGCATCAAGGTGCGTTTGCACTTTCACGCCTTTCATTATTTCGAAAGGATTGAGACGGAATGGCGATACTGTTTCGTCGCCCAGTGAGAATGCCTGTCCGACGCCCTTAAACGTCTCGGACATGAGCATCATATGCCGGTATTCTGATTTCGCCGGCTCACAAACCATAAATGGAATTTTGAATTTCCAAAGTTGCCCGAGCAAGTAGAAGCAAGTGTTGGTTTTTCCGCCGCCGGTTACTCCGCAGACGATAGTGTGCTTTTGCATGGCGTCGACGTCAATGTAATAGAGGTTGCCTGTATCGACCCCGCGATCGAGAATATTGCCGATGGCAATGATGCGAACGGGATCTTTGGGCGGAATATTGGCGAGCGAAAACTCGGCGGATCTGCGGATGCGAAAACCCGGCATTTCTCGCTTGGGTAGATGGATGTATGAGGACAGAAGTCTGGAATTGAGAGGGGTGAGGAAACGATACCCCAACAAAGTCTGGAACGATTCGCCAGATCTCTGATTTTTCACGAGACCAAATTGCGCGACATGTTCTCTCAAACCTTTGATTTCATGCGTGCGCAAAGGTGTAGGGCGGCTGGTTTCATCCACATAGGTCGCTTGAATGAGTGACTGCAGTCGTGCAAATATTGAGCGTTCGGGAGCAAAGAAATATGTTCCGACCTGCCAACTTCCAATAGCCGTTCCCAACTGAATGTGTTTCAAATAAGCGTCTTGCAATTCCAGGTAGTACTTGATGCGGCGTTTCTTTTCCGGATCTTCGTTTTCCTGTGCGCGCTGAATTTGATCGACGACGTGAAATTCTTCTTTGGTTACGTAAGCCTTTGGAATGGGCGCGGCTAGAATCATCAGTCCGAAATCTTTGCCCTGCAAACCGCTGGCAAGCCGTTCTATCTGCTCTGATTCCATGGTATCGCCGGCGGTGGACTTCAGGGCGGGAATGCCGGTGATGATACCAGTATGAGTGGCAAGTGGTGCCACCATCGCTTTCATTTGATCGAGGGTGAAAGGATCTTTGTAAATGTCGACACCGTTATAGACGCTGTGCAAAATCGACTTGAGCGTTTGAAACGAGATCGAGGCACTGTCGCCATCGGCAGCCTCGCCTGCTGCAATTGAAGCGCCCATGTAATAGCTGACGCCTGTCTTGTCACCGAGCACCAAAAAAGCCAGGTAAGCTTTCTGGCTGTGCATGCCTGTCAGCGCATCTTCCATCAAATACATGCGCTTTGGACCCTGGTTGGGATCCTGGTTTTGCTGTGGCTGCTGTTTGGCCTGTTGCTTCTCTCCTTCGATATCCCAGGAGCGCAGGATGCCGTCAACTCTTACAAAAGTAAGTCCCGGCACAGGCCAGCTGACTATGTCCGAAGCCTGGACCGGATCCAATTCCAGCGCATCGAGGTCGTATCGCCTCAGGTCGGCGATTTTCTCTTCCCATATATTTCTTGGACCCTCATCCATGATGCTTGTCCTGGGTTGCCTGATTGATTGGTTTATCGGTCAGATGAAACGGGCTTCTGACTGTGATTATACTCATTAAAATTGCCTTTAAACGGCTAGTTCAGAGCGCAGCGGACTCGGCCCCTTTCTTGCTGGTGGATACGGCTGTGCCCGTATGCATTTGTTCGATCAATTTTGCCTTCACCTTCGCTTTTGGCGGGTCTGGGAAATCGTGTGTCTTCAGGCTGAATGTGCCGGCGACTGTTCCTACCCTGTAGCAGAAGAATGTGCGTGTTTCTTGTCCCACGACTCTGTCGATATTGAGCTTTTCTTCGTCGGAAATCAGCTCGAACTGAGGTGAGGTGTTGATCTGGTTGAAGAAGTTTCCAATTGTTTGGTGTTTGATCTTTCGTCCGTCAACCCGGAACATTTGCGGCCCAATCATGTCTCCATCTTTCTTAGCCAGGGCAAACGCGCAGACCGTGCCGACGTTGATGATAATTTGGTTTCTGAAGTCCTCCGGTAAATGCTGTAGCGTCTTGCAGCAGCCGACAAAACCAATTTTGAATTTGTCGGTTTCCTGAGTGAGCGCTTCAATTGTCTCCTTCTCGATGAAGTTGTTCATCTCATCGAGATAGAGAGCACAGGGATTCTGTTTCTCGGATTGGTGGATGGACAGGCTCAATGCTGCCTGTTTCAGTCCGGTTACGAGCAATGAACCCAGCAGATTGGCGTTTTGATCGAGTTGACCTTGAGGGATTCTGACCAGCAAGACTTGCTTGTTGATGATCAAGTCTTGCAGTCTCAAGTCTCCGATCGGTTTTGTGAGAATCGGCCTGATGCGTGGATCGCTGAGCATGGGCGTGACGCGGTTGAGAATCGGCTCCACCCAATTTATCCACTGGTCTGTTCTTGCCAATCGCTTGTACTGACCCCACGTTTCGATTAAGGTCGTGTATTCGGTGCGTTCTTTCTTTTTCTTTTCAATTCCTTCTAAAAGGATGTCTCTAAAATCGTTGTCCTGCAGAAGTGTGGGCAAGTCGATTAAGGTTTTGTTGTTGGCCATAAGAAGGATGGCCGCATTTCTCAAAATGTTTGCAGTCTGTTGATTCCACTGGCTTTGTGAGCCTGGGGGTTCTGTGTAAATGGCTTTGAAACCGTGAACGATTGCGGAGGCAGCATCGATAAAATTGACGGATTCGAGCGGTTCGAGCGGATTGTAGGACATCGACCCACCTCTATAAGTTGGGTCAATGATAACGACTCTTTTCGCAAGTTCTTTTCCTTTCGGATTGGCCGCCGTCCAGTTGGTGACAAGATCGATGAGTTCGCCGTCTGAGTCGATTACTATGACTGCTCTATCGCCGGACTCGATATCATGGCAAATCATATTTGCCAAAAGACGCGACTTCCCTTTATCCGATCCGCCCATCACGATCATGTGCGGGTTATTGGTTCGAGACTCTGGCGGTATCGCCATTACGCGCGGCACCCATGGTTTCCAGAACCTCCATTCAACACGAGTGCCAAGGGGCACCGAACCTCTTTTGATGGGTTTGGACCATTCGGCCATCATCTTATTGTGCTGAGATTTGTACTGAGAAGGAATGTATTCCTGCTTCTTCATAATGTTCAGCTTGCCGGATGGTCCGAAAATGAACAGAGCTGCCAGCGCGAAAAAGACGCCCAAGCCTATCAAGCCGAAGGCAATTTTTAAGAAGAAGCCCGACATGTCACCTTTGTGGGTGGTGTCACTGGGTTGCAGCATAGTCAGTACATTGCCGCCGCCTGGAGGCGCCAGTGGTAAACCAGGCTGAATATTCGGCGGCGCCGGTTGTGTACCGCCGCTGCTGGCAATGACTGCTCCCGAAACCGTTTGTATCGCTCTCCAATTGCCGGATACCTGGGCAATGGTGGCTCTCCAGAATTTGCCCATCTTGGTCTCATAGGCCAGGCTGCCCTGCATGTAAGGGCGTCCCAACTCTGTCACGCCGACCTGTCCTTGATATTGAATGCCTTTTCCAAATGGTTTTCCGTCTCTCAGATACCACTTCCTAAATTGAATTCCGTTGGGCGACACGAGCGTGCCTTGAAGAACCCAGGGACCACCTGCATCTTCTCCTCTTCCGAAGATGTTGTTGCCCTGTTGCCCCAGTTGCATCTTGAAGGAGTTGCCGTTTCTCTCCATCGGCGTCTTGTAGAAAACATTGTAGATTCCGGATATATCAACTGCCTTTTGCATACCGATTCCGCCCAGCATGCCGCCGCCTGTCGCACCGTTTTTAGGCATGGAACCGGCCAGATACGTACAGAAAGTGCAGAAGGTGTTGAATACTACGACAGTCATAAAGGCGCATATGGTGCCCAAAATAACAGCCGATTTGTTAGTAACGGTCATGCCGCCGATACTGATTTCCCGCTCAAGGAAAGGCAGGTTGTCGTCGTCATCGGTGTCGTCAGAGTCTGCGTCATCGTCTCTGTCCTTGCCTTTTGGCTTGGACTTTTCTTTGACGACCTCTTTTTTCCTGCTGCCAGGTCTTTTTATAGTCGAGGCGCTGCCACCAGAAAATGATTTTCTGGGCGGTGGTGGCTCTTTTTCGGAAGCATCTTCGTCGCTGTCTTCATCAGAACTGGACTCTCTCTTGTGCTTCTTGCCGGCAAAAAAGTCGTCGGCGCTATCGTCGGACTTGTCTGATTTGTCCGACTTCGATGATTCTGAATCCTTGCTTTCTTTGCTTGGTGAAAAACCGCGTGGCCGTGCGATTTTTGGTCTGGCGTCTGCTTCTGATTCCGTGGCACTGGACTTGCCGGCATCTTCTTTTTTGCCGCGCATCTTGCTTTCGTCCGGAAATAAGTCGTCGTCACCTCTGACTTTGGCCCCGGAATCGAAATTGAAGGCGTCCATGGCTGCCTGAGCTGTTTCTTTGATGTCTTCCATGACACCGTCGTCGCGTTTCGGCCTGCCTATCGGAGCAGCGCTGAAGAAATCGTCAGGTGCTCCGGCGGCCGTGGAGATTGCCGGTTCTGGTTTTGATGCCGCAGGCGAGAATGGGTCAAATGGTGCTTCTTCATCGATGGCACCGCCTGGAGTGGCGCCGGGTCGCATACTCTCGACACCCGCATCGAAAAAGTCACCACCGCCGGCAGGACTCGATTTAGCATGCAATGCATTGGTTACGGCCGCACCGGCAGCCGCTCCGGCTATTGCGGCTGCGGCAGCGATCGCTGCTGTTTGAACAAAATTATTGTCCGGCTCTTTCGCTGATTCCGGCGGCTGCGCTGCAGAAGCGGCATCGGCGCTCAGATCGTCGCTGTCCGGCTTAGACTGTTGCTCCAAACTCCCTTCGGCTGTAGCACTGAATCCGGTATCGACCGGTTCGGCATGAATTGGTGTTGTTGGTTCAAAACCTTGGTCTGGAGCCGCTGGAGTAAGAGCATATGACGAACCGGAGCCCGGATCAAATGAATTGCCCGCGGCTTCCGCTTCGCTTTTCACCGGCGGAGCGGGATCGTCGAAGAACGATCCCGTCACCAGATTGGGAGTCTGAGCTGGGCTCTGGCTGTCAAAAGAGAAAGGATCCATTGGCCTGTCCGCATCGGCCGCCGGCATCGCCTGTGGTGCAGGTTCGAGGAAGGTGTCGTTTTCTGACGCAGGCGATTGTATTTCAGAAGGTGCTGACTGCACTCCCATAAACATATTTTGAGCGGCCTGCGCACCGGAGGAAAACGGATCGAGGTTGCCGAATGGTGCTTGCGTTGCGGGTTTGTCCCATGGTGAAGTGCCCTGAAGCCCCTCAGCCTGCCGGTTCTCTATGCTTTGTGGCTCGGCTGTCTGGGGGGACTGAGAGAGACTCAGTGGCTGAGGCGGTGGAAAGCCTGAAACAAACGGGTCTGGTGCAGGTTGACTGCTCGCCGCTGCGGCGGAAGATGGAGCGAACTGATTGCTCTGGTCGCTCGGATCTTGGACTGTATTTGCCGTCGGCGCCATGCTCGACGGATCGGTCAATGTAGTCTCGCTTTCACCCCACGGGTTGTCAGCAAACAGAGGTCCGGTTGGCGGTTTTCGTCCGCCCATAAATCCCAGACTCAGGGCTGCCAGTCCGGTTTGCGAGCTGGCCGGATTGGCACTTGCTGTCCCGCCGTTTTCGCCGTTGTGACCATTGCCGCCGTTGTGACCGTTGCCGCCATTGCCGTTTTCGCCGTGGCCGTTTTCGCCATTATGACCATTGCCGAAGCCATAGCCGTCTCTCAGCTTGTAGGTGCCCAGGCGCCGCGACGTCACCACCCGCTCCAGAACCAGCGGATCGGGATCGACAGCTACTGCCAGTGGCGCCGATGTGTTGGACATGATCGGTAGGGCTGTGGCTGAGAATTTGGATGCAGGCGTGCCGCAAGAAAGGCAGCTTTTGGCCTCGCCGCGCAACAACAGACCGCATGTTTGACAGATAAGGATTTCCAACTGGCAGCTGCTCCTTTTGGCAGATACCCCGCGCCTATCTCGATGATAGCGCTAATTAAGGCAGATATTGGCGTTCGCCGCTTGTTTGGCTATTTGCAATAGTAAATGGCAGCTAAAAGACCTGATTTCGTCGTGATCTTATGTCTATAAGCATAGCTTGTCAAGCGCCAAATTTCTTGGCCAGTTGAGCAATTTGAGATATATACTGGAAGTGGTAGGTGATCGATTTCCAGGGGAGCCGGCCAATACAAACCGAAACGTCGGATTTGATTATCCGACGCCTGTAGTAAAACCGCTTCTGGAGCTTAATTTCGAGTTCCGGCCAAAGCGCTGGAGTATTGTGTAAGAGGTGAGGGTACATTACTTAGTGGGCTAAGTATTTGGCAACTCAGCCCAGGCTCGCCAGGCGGTGCATGACCTGCCGGAGGCGCCGAAAACAGAGAAGTGGAGCTTGCGACCACTTCTCGATAGAAAGGAAACCAGATGAGTCCTGAGGACAAGGGAAGCGCAGTGGGCCCGTATGATAATGCGGCGTCCGGCAAGGCGAACGATGAGGGTTCGTCCCTTTCCGCGCGACGCGCCCGCCTGAGAGGCTCGCTCTCCAAATCAGCTTCACCGCCCGATCCATATGCTGTCACCGCTCTTGAGTCGCCTGGCACACCTGTACCGGCTGCGGCTCAGCCTGCCGATCCGAACGGTCAGGGCGGCGCGACCTCCAACGGCGATGGCCACGCGATCGCACCGGACGACACGGCCGGTTCGCAACCGCCGGCTCCTGCTGCACCTCCTCCATTGCAGTCCAGCTCTTCGCCCCTTTCCACGCTTGATTCGCTGGTTCCTAAAGGAAAGGGTTCCAAATCGTCAGGCAATTCCAATTCCGCAAGCGGCTCCAAAGATTCATCTCCCAATTATTCATTCGGTCTAGACGACATCCCAAAAGAAAGTTCACCTACCACTGCCGAACCGACTTCCGTAAAAATGCCTCAACAAGACTCTCCTTCTACCTCAGATCCGGCTTCTGTCTCCGGCACAGCGGCTGCCCTGGCCGCTATTGCATCGGCCATGGCGGGACAAGAGCCTGCCGCAGGCACTAAGAATGAATCGCCTTCGGAGACGAAAAAGGATACAAAGCAGGAATTAGAGCAGATGCCACCTGCTCATCGACCGGAGAGTGAAGCTGCCGATAAACCAGTTGTCCGCGAACCGCAGACCAAAGCTCTCAGCGAAACCATGAGTGATGTCGAGTCAGTAGAGGCTTCCGCGCCGCCGCCTTCGCTAGAACCGGCGCCTGCCCTACCATCTGCGGCGGTGGCAAAAGATCCAGAACCCGCGACGCTTCCGCTTTCCGCAATTGGCGCTTTCCCTTCAGCCTCGCTGGGCCCGGTATCCGATCTTGCCAACGAGATTCTCACCAATATCGACCAGGGCTTAACTGCCTGTGCGATGAACCTATCTATGATTCAAAAGCTGGCGGGCGAGCAGACCGAGACCATGCGCTCACTTTCCGAGACCATGCAAAATCAGACTTTTGCCGAAATTAATCTCACCCTGAACAGTCTGATGGACTCATTGTCGGCCGCTCTCGAGCCCATGAAAGCCGTAGGAGAGCTGGTCCCGGCCATCGATCAGCTGGTGCAGAGCCTGGAATCAAAAGGTGAGTCTGGCGCCGACTCGGAAAAGATGAGTCCCGAGCAGCTAGTTATGAGCCTTTCCGATCAATTGGCCGCTGGTTTGATTGATCCCTGGACGTTCAAAGCTGCATATATGGCTGTCTATCCAGCTGATCACCCGGCTGATTTGTTGCACAGATTGGTTGATCTCCTGGGTAGCCAGCGACTTTCGGGCGATTTGTTCAGGGCTGCATACGATGCGGTTCAGGGTGCCGAAGCACCGGCGCGCCCTCGTGGCGTCAATGAAAGTGGTGGCGCCAGCGCCGATCGCTCCATTCAAGACGAAGCTGTTTTTGCCGAATTGGAAAAGATGCGCCAGTCGCAGGACGATCTGGTCAGCCGTTTCGAGCAGCGCGAGCGAGAAATGGAGCAGATCCTCAACTCCAAGGATCAGGAGTTGGAAGAGCAAAAGCTTTTGCTTGGTTCGCGCTGGGAAGAATTCAACAGTCGCTATGACGAACTGTCAGAAACGCTCAGCAAGCGCGATGAATTGCTGGATGCCAAAGAACAGGAATTGTCTCGCAAAGAAAGCGAAAATGCTCAATTGAAGGCTCAGCTCGAAGAGTTGCGCGATTCTACAAAGGAAATGGTTTCGGACTTCCAAAGACAGATGAACGAAACCAAAGCCAAAGCTGACGAAGCTCATGCCCAGGCTCAGCAGGCTCAAGCGCAAGCGGCAGCCGCGCCTAAAAATAGTTTCTTTGATGTAGCTCCTGCGCAAGCAGCTGCACCGCCCAATTTATTTGACGCCTCACCCAAGCCTCTCGATCTGCCCGGCAATCAACCGGCCGAGCAGCAACCAATTGCTGCCGCCCCTCAACCGGCAGCGCCGGCACCGGCTCCTCAACCGGCAGCGCCTGTTCCACAGCCACCACCTCCGCCACCACCTCCGCCGCCACCGCCACCACCTCCGCCGCCGGCAATTGAGCAAGAGCAAGCCATACCTCGCGCTCCAGCCACGACACCGTTTGTGGGCGGACCGGGCAGCTACGGCTCAGGCGTGCGCGCTCAAGTGTTTGAAGTGATTGTCCGCCAGGCTCTTGCCGGCGCACCATGGCGCGAAATTTGCGCCGGACCGATGCAAGTCAATAACATCACTCCCGATGAAGTCGAAGCTGAAGTGAAGCGCCGTCAGGCACTGCTCAAGAAGTAGAGATAAAAGACGATCTCTATTCACGGCACCGTATGTGGTGCAGTGCTGGCTTGCCGCACGCACCTGGTGAAATGAAAGCCCAAAGAAAAACCGGCACCCGAAATTGCGGCGCCGGTTTGAACTTTTGCAGTCTTTTTCTATCGCACTACTGGTTTTTATTCTGGCTCTACTTCTTTTCTGGCGATGGCTTTGCAGGCGGCGGTGCAGGAGCGGGAGTAAGAGCAGGTTTTTTGGCTCGATTTGCCATGGATGCTTCGATCAGTTTCCACTCTTGGACTATTTTTTCCATGTTGCCCATGAATTGCATTACGCAGTTGGCAGGCAAGCTGCTGAACATCTCGGTCATCGTGTAGAACACAACACCGAGAATGGTGAGCGTGCAGATGATGACTACGCTTCTTGTAAAACGCGCTTGTTCATCAATTTTTTTACTGATTTGCGCCAGACTTGTTTCGAACGAGCTCCCGTCAGCCATATTTGCCTCGCAATTCTATTAATTCGATTCTAAGTCGTTTTACCTAGAGACGGCCGTGATTATATCCTCTTGATTTGTGGGTTTTTTCCAAAATGGCCCTATAAAAGCGAATTACAAAGTACTGTCGACTGCTTTTAGTGCTTTTAGCACATACTTCTCATCGTCTGGAAAAACTGCCCGGAAATCGATCATCAATTTCTCGTCCTGAATGATGCCGATAATCGGTGGCTCAGAGTGTCTGATTGCGTCGGATATGTATTTCGCGGTTGCTTTCTTGCCCGGCTTCGCCTCGACAACAAGTGCAAAGCTGGGCAGAGTCTTACCAGGCACCGTGCCGCCTCCCATCGTTGCCTGACTGTTTGCGATTGTGAGTTTCAAATTGGCAAGAGTATCTGCGCCTGCTTTTATAAAAGCTTCGATGCGATTTTTGATTTGTTTATCCGTCGCCGACGCCAGAAAAAGGGCCGGGATCTTCTCGTATGGGTTGCCTGAAAGGTAGAGAGTAAGCACTTCTTCGACAAAAGCGATAGTCAACTTGTCGGCCCGCAAGGCTCGATAGATCGGATGCTTGCGCATTTTTTCGAGAGCATCTTTTTGACCGGCAATAATTCCTGCCTGCGGCCCGCCCAGAATTTTGTCTGAGGAAAACATGCAGGCATCCAGACCGAGTGCAATGCGATCCGGCACTGTTGGCTCGTTTTCGAGACCGAGCATTTGCAGAGGCACGAGCGCTCCCGAGCCCAGATCTTCAAGAACCGGGATCTTGGCCTCTCGTCCGATTTCAACGAGTTCCTTTACTGATGCCTCTTCAGTAAAGCCGGTGATGGCAAAATTAGAGCGATGACATTTCAATATCATGCCGGTATTGGCAGTAATCGCTTTCTTGTAGTCGGCTGCTCTGGTGCGATTGGTTGTGCCCACTTCTTTGAGAATGCCGCCTGCCGACTCGATTACATCGGGCAACCGGAAGCTGCCGCCTATCTCAATCAGTTCGCCTCTGGAGACTGGTCGCCTCAGGCGAAGTGATTGTGCCGCCGCAATACAAACAAGGCGCTCAGGAACTGAAAGTC
>JBGAVL010000225.1:0-10613 GCA_044228145.1 Obscuribacteraceae bacterium (SeqCode) | reverse complement strand
GCCTTTAAAACAGGAACAGCCCAAAAGCCTGTGAAGTCAGGCACGCCGCCAGCAACCGACAATGCCAATCCCGAAAGCACGGCTGAAGGCGTATCCGACCTTGCAGAACAGAAGGATCCGATCGTTATCTTTTCCGATTCGCAAGACTACAGTGAAAATACCGGTCGCAGCACCGCTGACGGCAATGTAAAACTTTTCTACCAGGACACAATCGGCGTTGCTCCCAAAATGGTCATGGTCAAAAATATTGAAACCGGGCAAACCGAAAAAGTGCTTCTCTTCGGACGTTGTCAGATCACACAGCCGGGTAAACGCTGGATTGCCGACCGCATCACTTATACGGTTGCCGACAATACAGTAGTCGCCGAAGGCAATACAAAAGCATTCATCTTGCAGCAGAAAACCCCAGGCAGTTCAGGTAGAACGCAATTGGCGCAGAGGCAGCCAGGTGTTTCAAAATCACAGCCCATGTTCCAAGTGCCCAAAGGCACGATTGCTAATGAAGAACCCAGACCTGCGTCCGGCAATACCAAGCTGAGCGCCTCAAAGGTGGAAACTCCAAAATGACAGCATCTGCAATTAATCGAACCAGCGTAGCGACAAAAACGTTGACCGTGGAAAATCTGCAAAAGACCTATGGCGGCAGAAAAGTTGTCGACGGAGTGAGCTTTCACGTCAGCCGCGGTGAAATCGTCGGTTTGTTGGGCAGAAACGGTGCCGGAAAAACCACGTCTTTCGATATGGTGCTGGGGCTCGTCAAGCCGGAGCGCGGCAGGATTTCTCTGGGCGACAGAGAGATGACCAAAAAGTCAATTCACGAACGTGCTCGCATGGGCGTTGGCTACCTTCCGCAGGAAAACTCGATTTTCAGGAAACTGACCTGCAAAGAAAACATTCGCCTGGTTCTGGAAATGCGCAAAATGTCCAGACGCGACCAAAACGAGCGCATTGAGTGGCTCCTGGAACAATTCGGATTGAACCATCTGGCCAATATGACGGCAGTCGCCCTTTCCGGCGGTGAGAGACGCCGCCTGGAAATCGCTCGCTGCCTGGCCATCGAGCCTGAGTTCATTCTTTTGGACGAACCTTTTACCGGAGTCGACCCGATTTCGATTGTAGACATACAGGGTCTGATCAGAAGACTGCGCGACGAATGGAATATGGGCGTTCTGATTACCGACCACAACCCGCGCGCCACGCTTAAAATAACCGATCGTGCGTATTTGATCGATTACGGCAAAATTCTTGTCGCCGGAACGTCGCGCGAAGTAGCCGACAGCCCTGTGGCGCGCAAACAATATCTCGGAGAGGACTTCGTTCTATGATTGGCGGCATCAAACTTCTCGACCGTTATATTGCCAATGAGTTCTGGCAGCCGCTTTTGTTCGGTATCGGCATCGTTACCGGCGTCTGGTTCGGCGCCGATCAATTGAAGACAATCTTCAATCTGATTATGCGAGCCGGCGTTCCAATCAACATGGCGCTGACTATTCTCGGCTTGCACTTGCCTGAAATCATCGTTATGACCATTCCGATCGGCGTTTTGCTGGGCACTCTGCTTGTATTCAACAGACTTTCCAGTGATTCGGAAATCATCGCCATGCGCACCAGCGGTGTTTCTTTCTACAGAATCATGGTGGCTCCTCTCTTGTTCGGCTTGATGACGAGCATTGCCAGCTTTGCCGTCAATGAATGTGTGGTTCCTGTGGCCAACCGCACTTCGAAAAAACTAGAATTCCTCGCCCTCTATAAATCAGAACTTCCCTCTGGTCAAGCCAACTTCACCTATATGGAGCGGGGCAAAGATCTAAACCTGAACCGCATTTTCTACATTGGACTGTGCAATGGAAAACACCTGTACAACGTGATCATCCTTGATTTCACGCGGGACAAACTGGTGCAGATCATCAGCGCCGCATCGGGCGTCTGGAATCATGGCGAGTGGATTCTCAGCGAAGGACGTACCTATGTGCTGGCCGGCAACAGCGACATCACTCGCATATTGCAATTCAAAAAACTGACCCTTCCCGGTATTCAAAACGTTCAAAAGGTCATGGATACCGGCAAGATCAATCCCAAAGAAATGAATATGTGGGAATTGGGCAATTACATCAGCTTGCTCAAGGAATCAAATGCAGTATCAAACGATCTTCTGGTTCGCTACTACCAGAAGTTCTCCCAGCCGCTTGCCTGCTTGATCGTAGCCCTTGCCGGAGCACCTCTGGGACTTTTGGCCAGACGATCCAGAAGCAATCTCGGTTTGATTTATTCCGCCGTCGTGGTTTTTATCTACTATGTACTGCAATCTACCTCGGGAGCTCTCGGGGAAGCAGGAAGAATTCCTCCGATGCTGGCCGCCTGGATGCCCAATATCTTCGTGGGGACGCTCGGACTGATTATCCTGTGGTTTAAGAGTCGTTAATAAAGAAGGCCTAAAAACCCTTTACAACAAACACATTCAGCCTCTTGGCAATTATGTAGATTGCGCCGTAATTCGTGTATTCCGTATTGACTCCGGGATCGAACGATATTACTCTTGGCATACGAGCGCATATATAACCATCTCCCAAAATTCGGTCCTCAATAAGTTCCGACAAGTTCAATTCCTCAAGTTTTCGCATCTGGCGTGGTGCAACTGATTTTGGAATCAGCAAGGACAAAACAAACTCACGAAGCGATCTTCAACCAGCCTAAAGAAAGGCGAGGTAGAGGTCGACTTGTTTTTGTTTTCTTCGCCGCCGTGGGACTGGTAACCCTGCCCGTCTTGCCTTTAACCTTTCTCGGTGTGCCCGGTCCTAACCTGCCGAAAATAGACGAATGGCAGCAGAAAATCCTGGGCATCATCAATAAAGCTCCGTCGACTGCCCGTGGCGGAGTATTATCAGCATCCAAAAACGTGCGCGAGAAAAGTGACCAGGTCAAATTACTGGATGGAGCCGCCCGTGAGCTATTGAAGGCTCTGGATACCGACCCTGACAATCCTGCCCTGCACAACCAGATCGGACTCATTTACGCCGAGTCGGGCGATTTCGAAACGGCTATCAGTCATTTCCGCAGAGTTGTGGCGATAGGCAGAGAAAAAATTGCTGATAAAACTGCAGAAGCTCAAAAACTCAGGCAACTTGGCGATGTTAAGGGTGCAACATCGGCTGTATTGGCCTGTTCGAAATTGAATGTAGAACTATCGGCCGCCCACGGCAACCTGGCTCGCATGTTCGAGAGCCTCGGTCAACACGACAAAGTGGTGGCACAACTCGATGAATTGAATCACGACATATCAGTCGGGCAAGAACTCAGCAAACCCACTGCACCGGCAAAAATGTCGACACCGGGAGCAGCTCTCGGACAGGCAAGCGGAACACGGATGTCCTCCGATACACTTTTATCGCTCGCCCGCGCACAGGCTCTCATGCAGTCACGACGATTACCCGAAGCAGTCAGCGAATACCACGCCATCGTTCAAAAGGACCCGGGCATAGCAATAGCACATCAACAACTGGGCATCGTCGCCGCTCACTCGGGAGATCTCGTGCTCGCCGAAAAAGAACTCAAAGAAGCAGTGCGTCTCGATGAAAAGGACACCGTTTCACATACTAGCCTGGCTCTGACTTATACGTCACTGGGCGACACCGGAAAGGCCAGATTGGAGTTTGAAAAAGCACTGCTTCTAGAGCCACGCAATCTCGAAGCAGCCGGGCATCTTTCCAGCATGCTCAGCACTCAAGGCGACCATGACGGCGCCATGGAAGTACTCGAGCGCGCGGTCAAGCACCATCCGAATAACTCAATCTTGCGCAACAATCTGGGCACAATGCATTCGCTTAAAGGTGAATATCACGAAGCGGTGTTCAACTTCCAGAAAGCGATCATGCTTGCGCCTGATATGCCGAGCGCGCACTATGGGCTGGGTCTGGCCTATTACAACTTGAAAGATTATCCGCACTCGATTGGTGAATTCAAACGCGCTCTGCAACTGAATCCTAATTTAATCGACGCGCACAACAAAATTGATTCTGCATACAAGCGGATCAATTCTACAAATCTGGCAAGTTCAGGACGAGCAGGATAGGTCAACAAGTGGGCCTGAATAGACCCCCGGAGGTCATGCCAATTATTCTCATCGGCTTGCCTGGCGCAGGCAAGACGAGCGTCGGCGAGATTCTGGCCAGTTTATTGAGTCTCTCCTTTCTCGATTCGGACAGGCTCATTGAAGCAAAGGAAAACCGCACAGTCAGCCGCATTTTTGCAGAAGATGGAGAAAAACGATTCAGAGAACTGGAAAGCCGCCTTTTAGGTGACCTGAAAACCGGCTCTTTCGTACTGAGTTGCGGAGGCGGGCTGCCCATGACGCCCGGCAATATGGACGCCCTGCTAAAACTCGGCCAGGTCGTCTACCTGAAAACCGAAATAGACATATTGGTAAAAAGACTGGCGGCAACTCATGACAGGCCACTTCTTAAGAGCCACTCCGAAGACCCGGAAACTTCTGATGAACATGTATTAAGGAAACGCCTTTCAACTCTTGAGAGCGAACGTGCTCAAGTTTATGAAAGAGCCGTGCTGACGGTCCAAACAGACGGTCTTTCCACCGGTGAGGTGGCGGAAAAAATTTTGCAAAAGGTGATCAAGTCAGACGAGACAAGAAAGAGAAGACTTTATTGATTGATACGTGCCACAGTCAGGGCAATAGGATCTAATATTATGGGTGTTATTCCTGCGCGGCTTGGTTTTTGTCAAGTGCAGGACCTTTGAGGAGTATAGTTTTGCCCGCAGTATCCCAGGACGAATTGATGTATTTGCAATCTCAGCTGGAAGGGCTGGAGTCGATCTTTATCGAACTCATGCCATACGGCGTCGAGCTAAAACGTCAGCAAGTCCAGGATTTCTACGACAAACGCTATGACAACGCCACCAAGCCGGTTGCCCAGGTTGCCGAAAATGAACTGAGGCGCCAATTCAATACCAAAGCCAACCAGGTCCGCAACCTGGTGGACAGCGCTGAATCACTGGGCGATGTTTCCAATAAAGTCAATCTGATCCGAGCCGCCGCATCGCTTCCGGGCGACCGCAGCAAAGGCTTGAAGCCGTCGATTTTGACTTATTGCAAGGCGATTGTTTTCGAGAACAAAGTAGAGCCCCAGCTTTTATCTGAGATTTTGCAATCTCAAGATGTCGGTCCGGTGGAAGCGCGTATGCTTCTGGCCGCCACTATGTTTACTGTTCCGAAAGCTGTGGAGCACGGCGGCGAACAGCTACTGGCGCGCGATCTTTTGGCGCAAATCATCGGATTGATTCGCTCGGAGCAAATTTTGCAGCGCAACGATCCATTCTTGAACGCTTCTCTGTGCTCGCTTGACGGCATGGACGAAGATTTGACTGACTGATCCAGGTTCAAGTTGAAAGTTCTCGTACTTCACGGCCCCAATCTAAACCTGCTCGGCACGCGCGAGAAAGCCGTCTATGGTTCAGCCACGCTTGCCGAGATCGACAAAGGCCTGGAAACAATTGCCAAAGAGCTTTCCATCAGCCTCACCGCTCTGCAATCCAACAGCGAGGCGGTTCTAATCGAAGAAATACATAAGGCCGGGCAGGCAAAAACAGACGGGTTGCTGATCAATCCTGCCGCTTTCGGACACACTTCAATCGCGTTGAGAGACGCCATTCTCGGCGTATCGCTGCCCTTTGTAGAAGTGCATCTTTCCAACATCTATTCGCGCGAAGAATTCAGGCACAAGACATATTTGTCTGATATTGCCATTGGTGTCATCACCGGATTTGGTGCCGAGTCGTATTATTTGGGTTTGCGAGCCCTGGTCAAAACATTGTCAGATAGAAAAGAGAATTCTCCTTGACAACGTGATTTTTCAATCACAAGATTGGCTGGAGTGGCGGATTGCAGCATTGAATCCTGGCTTTGTCTGACGCCGTAGTTTTTGCGTTTCTTTCAAACCTTATCAAGCTTCCATAGGCAGCGGGTTTGCTTTTGCCATTGAGGATATAATATGAACCCAGTGCCTTCGTACGGGCGTAAACAGACCAAATTGAATCGTTAACTGGAACTTAAATCGCTGTGACGGCTCATCGTAAACCAGTACCTGAAATAGTTTTGCTTATCTCTTGCTTGTCGGGTCTGCTTTCAGCTACTTGCTTACCGGCTCAGGCGGGAACATTTGCCGGGCTCTATGTTTTGTCTGCTGCCGAAGGAGAAGGCGATGCCGGTGAAAAGCCTAAGAAGAAGGGATATGCAGACGAAGCGGTCAAACACTACAATCGCGGCGTCGAGTTTCATCAAAACGGTTCGCTAAATCAGGCGGTTCAGGAGTATAAGGCAGCTATCGAAGCCGATGGACGCCTGGCCGAAGCTTACAGCAATCTGGGTGCTGTCTACCTTGCCCAGAAGAGCTATGCAAAAGCTGCAGAAGCATTCAATAAAGCACTGGCATTGAAGCCGGACAGACCGACCACCTTAAACGGTCTGGGCAACGCTCTTTACGCGAAAGGTCAACCGGCGGAAGCAAAAGACAAATGGGCAAAAGCAATTGAGATCGATCCTAATTTTGCCTCTGCCTACTACAACATGGGCAATGCTCTGGAGAGCGAAAAGGACGATAAGGCGGCGCTTGCCGAGTATATGAAAGCAATTGGCGCCAATCCGAAAATGGCTGATGCATATTACAGAATCGGCGGGATTTTGCATAAAACCAAACACACAGCTCAAGCCAACGTGTTCTTAAAGAAATCTGTAGAACTATCTCCCAATGCCGATTTCCAAAGAGACGCACAAAAGATGCTCAAAGAACAAGAGACGGAATTTACACGTGAAATCGGCACCAAAGAAGTCGAAATGACTATCGTTCCGCCCACAAGGGAAACCACAACCGGAGCCAAGAAAACCACTTCTGGTGACGGTGCCGTCGCAGCAGTTGAGAAGAAATCACCACCCGAAAAGACTCCTGCAAAAGTCGCTCCAGACGGAGCAACACCAAAAGAAAGACCGCGCTTCCCTCTATTTCGGCGCAAAGCTAAGGAAGAAAAAAAGGTGGAAATGTTCGTGCAGCCACCCGGTGCCAGTCAGGATCTAAAACCAAGCCCGGGCTCAAACCAATCTCCGGACGGCAATTCTGAGACCGGCACGGATGCTTGGAAATAGAATTTTGGGAATGTTAAATGGGCGTTGAAGCGTGGAAATTGGAGGCAATCGCCAAGCATATCGAGGGGCGCGTCGTCGATGATTCCGATCGCGTCGAAGTTTGTATAAAGGGCACTATGCTCGGCTTTCCGGTCACACTTGAAGCTTTTAGAGCAGGATGGCCGTTTGGCGCAACTTTCTTTCTGGAAATAGGCGACCTGGGCGAAGGTTATAAACCAGTCGAGGCGAACGCCCTCAATATGACTTTCTATCCACGCATGACGCGCGGAATTTATTCGTTTTTCGCACGCCTGCTTTTGCTGGAGTCTAAAGGCCAACCTATAGACGAACCGCGCATCAAGTCCAATTTCCTGGTCGCCTACAATACCCGCGATCTGGCTGAGCGTTTCGTTCACTTTCCCGGTGTCCTGGAAAAAGTGCTCAAGCTAGAGCATTACGCCAAGTTCAGCGAGCTTGTAGTGCGAACCGATGCCGGCATTTCACTGTCCGTGCCGCAAAATTTCAACAGCCTGGATATGGATGTGGTCAAAGAATCATTCCAATGCATTGGCGAGCTGGGGCAAATCATGTTCGACAATTTCCAATAACTTATCTGCCATAACCCTAAGATATCGTTACCTGACGGTAATTTTGCGTTGTCATGTGATAAATTTACAATGGCGGAGTTCGTTGCCGCTGCAGAAAAGAGATGGAAGTTCTTACAAAAAAGGACACTCCAATAATTAGATAAATTCTTGAGGAATCTGACTATGACAGAACAAACAGCGACGGCTCCTGCCATTGTGACCATCACCGAGGCAGCGGCGCAGGAAGTCAAAAGCCTCCTGGAAAAAGAGCCTGGCAATTCTGGTCTCAGACTCGAGATCCGAGGCGGAGGCTGCTCTGGGATGTCCTACGGCATGAGCTTTGACAATCCGGCCGAGAAAGACAACATCATCGAAATGCACGGCGTGAAAGTCTTCGTCGACCCGAAGAGTTCCATTTACCTGAAAGGAACGGTTCTCGACTATCAAAGCGGGCTGGAAGGTCGCGGCTTTGTGATCAAGAATCCGCAAGCCAAAGGCAGCTGCGGATGCGGCTCCTCATTCAGCGTTTAGAGCCAGCCTCTAAACTAAAAAACTATTCGGTCCGGTCTTCGATCCTTAGAGAAGACCGGACTTTTGCTTGCGGTTTTGCTAAAGCAAGTCTCGTTGCCTTATGCTTATCGCTCTCAGCTTGAAAATTGCTCTTGACGAGAAGGTCCAGACGCCCGTGAGTAATATGAAAGATCCGGTCACCGCAAACGCAGTATTCACCAAAGACAAAGCCAGCCTGAGAAATACTGGTGCAATTTTTGCGCTGCCGGATTATGCAGTCGTCCAGGTGACAGGAAAAGACGCCGAACGCTTTTTACACGCGCAAACGACCAGCGACGTGAAAGGACTGAAGCCTGAGAACGGTCAAATGAGCGCGCTTCTAGACCGCAAGGCGCACGTAATTGCTCTCTTTGACATCTACAGGCACAACGAAAAATATTTGCTCTTGGTGCCGCGCAATCAATGCGATACCGTGATCAGTCAATTGGATACATTTAAATTCGCCGACAAAGTCGACTTTGAAAAACAAGACGGCATTCTCTTTGCCATTCAAGGTCCAAGATCAAGGCGACTGCTCATGCTCTCAGGCGTCAAGGAAGCAAAAGATCTGTCTTCGCAGATTTCTGATCTGACTCTTTTCGAGAACGAAGTGACAGTTTTCTCTAGATCTGTTACCGGCGAGGAAGGCTATATTCTCTTTTTGAAAAATGAAAAAGCGAGCGCATTTTTAGAGAGACTGCGCCAGGCCGCTGCCTCCTTGGACATGGTAGAGCTTGATGAAAAGGCAGTTGACGCTCACCGCATCGAGGCAGGAATTGTTTCCTACGGAATAGATTTGACGGAAGAAAATCTGATGCCTGAGACCGGCCTCGATCATACTCATGTCAGTTACACCAAAGGATGTTTTCTCGGGCAAGAAGTTCTGGCCCGCGTCAAATCTCACGGCGCCCCTTCAAGAGGGCTTGTCGGGCTGGTTTTTGCAGAATCGAAAGAAAGCGAGACGCAAACACCCTTTCCGCTCAAATCGGAAGTGCTGCTTGATTCGCAACCAATCGCCTGGATTCAATCGAATTGTTATTCACCTGCATTGAAAAGATACGTGGCCATCGCCTATGTAAAACGCGAATATAGAGTAGTCGGAAAGACGCTTGCTGTCACAATCGGCGGCAAACCGTATCAGGTTGAAGTCACCCTTCTGCCTCTGATCTCTCCACCCAGTTCGGCCCAGCGCGCCCGTCAATTGTATGAAGAAGCGCTTGATTGTTTTGCCAGAGAAAAAGACGACGATGAGACTTCACATGCCGAGAGCCTGCTGCGCGAAGCGCTCCTTCTGGAGCCCACCTTGGAAGATGCTTATGAGGCACTGGGAGTCATTCTTTCAAGAAGAAACAGGCTTGACGAAGCAGTATCCTTGATGAAAACACTGGTGGAGTTGAATGCGGACTCCGTCATGGCGCACGCCAATCTTTCGGTCTTCTACATGCAGCAAGAATTGATCGAACAGGCAGAAGAAGAAAAGGCAATTTCAATGAGTATTCGCATGCGCATGGCCGCCAAAGAAGCCACCAAAGAAAGGCAGCAAGCGGAAGAAAGCAAGCGCCTCAAAGAAGAAGCGACAGGACGCATGGACATGTTTCGCCAGGTTTTGGAAATCGACTCGGAGGACCTGTTGGCTAACAGCGGCATGGGAAATTGCCTGGTTACGCTTGCAGAATTCAAAAAAGCATTGCCTTATCTGCAAAAAGCAATTGAAGTGAAACCCACTCATACTGTGGCTTACGTAGATCTAGCCAGAGCCTTTGCCGGACTCAACCAAAAATCAGAAGCAGCGAAAACCCTCGAGAAGGGAATTGAAGTGGCATCGAAGCGCGGCGATATGATGCCGTTAAAACAAATGCAAGCACAGTTGAAGGAGTTGATCTAGGATGCTGGCAAAACCCATCTGGCTCCATCTCTACGCCCTGGGAATATACGCTTTCATGTATATTCCGATTTTGGTTTTAGTCGCATTCAGTTTTGAACAGTCACGACTGGCCGTGAAGTTTACTGGGTTTACTTTTGACTGGTACATAAAACTCTGCCACAACGACGATATCGCCCTGGCCCTGGCCAACAGCCTGATAGTGGCTATACTGGCGGTTCTCGTGTCATCCGTTATGGGCACGATGGCAGCGGTAGGATTAACGCGTCTGCATTTCAAAGGAAAGGGAGCATACCGTGGACTTTTGCTTTTGCCGATTATCATTCCCGAAATCGCCATGGCCGTGGCCGCGCTGATCCTGGGCCTCATCGAAGGTTCCGACGCCATTCTCGGCTACTTGCAGGATGCATTGGGGGAAGAGTATTGGGCGCGGATGAAGAACTACCACGCCCAGGCCATCCACCAC
>JBGAVL010000224.1:0-10616 GCA_044228145.1 Obscuribacteraceae bacterium (SeqCode) | reverse complement strand
AATTCAAAATTGAGCATTGCCGAAGAAGCATTTTTGCAGTGTCCGAATTGCAAAGCTCTCTACGCACGCAACATCGCATACTGCACAGCCGACGGGACTAAGCTCGAAGACGCCGATGTCACGAGCACTAGTGCGTCCATTTTCGCAGGCAAATACGAAATTCTCGGTGAAATCGGCAGTGGTGGCATGGGCACGGTTTATCGTGTCCGGCAAATTCTATTGGACAAAATCTGCGCGTTAAAAGTCATACCGGCCGAATCACTGAATGACTTGTTGATTACAAGGTTTCAGCGAGAAGCAAAATTGATGGCCACTCTCGATCATGCAAATCTCAGCCGCATTATCGATTTCGGAATCTACCAGAATCAACCCTTCATGGTCATGGAGTTCATTGACGGAATACCGCTCCACACGCTCCTTTCGCAAAGTCAACTCAGTCTAGAGGAAATAATTGACATATTCTGCCAGGTTCTCGATGCCCTTGCCCATGCGCATAAAAAAGGCGTTTTGCATCGCGACATTAAACCAAGCAATATTTTGATCATGCAGACAACGCCGATGCCGCAGATCAAAGACTCTTACGACAGAAAAGCTATCCTTCTCGACTTCGGTATCGCCAAAAAAATTGACACCACTGCCGATACCGAGATCGACAACGTCAAGATTCAAGCTCTTACCCGCACCGGCGAAATGATCGGCAGCCCGCTGTACATGAGCCCCGAGCAATGCCGGGGAGAAACGGTCACGGAGCGATCAGATCTCTACAGCCTGGGATGCGCATTGTTTGAATCTCTAGCCGGGACAGCACCTTTTGTTGGAAACTCGCAGGTAGACACCCTGATTTTGCACATGGAAAAAGCGCCACCCACATTAAAAGAAGCGTCTCTCGGCCGCGAGTTTCCAGCCGGATTGGAAAGAGTGGTGCGCAAACTGCTGGCAAAGGATCCTGCCGAGCGATATCAGAGCGCCGAGGAAACAAAACGAGCTCTAGTGCTTGCTTTAAAACTAGATGACGCTCAGTTCGCAGAAAAACCGCCGGAGCGATCGGCTCTTCTCTTGTCGCGGACATATATGATACTGGCCGCGGTATTAGTTTTGGGAACTGTTTCGATCATAGCTTTCCTGACCATGCAGGGTGAAAAGGACGCCAGAAGCAGCGCTGAGCCGATCAAGGAAGATAAAATCAAGATCGAAAAAGCAATTATGGAATTAGGAGACAAAGAATACATAGTCAAGCCGAGAAAGAGCACCATTAGTGAAGATGGTGAATACGAAGAAACCGCAGAGGACACCGAAGAATTCGGAGACGAAGCCAAACCAAAAAAGAAATCCATCAAGTACACACCACTGAATGGAAACGAAGATGCACTGGCGTTGAGATTCGAAACTCTCGACGAGGAGCGGGTGAAGCTTATTGAGCGAAACAAACGGCTGCAGCGGCTTGGTCTGGCACAAGCTAAATTTCCTCACCGCATGCTCGGCAATTTGTCGGGTCACCTGGTGATACTTCGCCTGAGCGGTGCAAAATTGACTGATGATGATATGAAGTATGTAGTCAAAAACACTGGTCTCGAACAACTCATTCTCAATGTCAATCACATTGGTGACAAAGGTGTAAGTCTTTTGGCATCCTTGCGCTTTCTCAAGACACTCGATCTGGCCAAAACCGGATGCAGTGCCAAGAGTCTGTATGACCTGCGAGTTCTTCCGTTGCAGTCGCTCTACCTGCACAACTGCGAGCACGTCGATGACAAAGCAGTCAAAGCAGTATCTTCTATTGTCTCCCTGAAAGAACTCTCCCTCGAAAATACAAGTGTGACCGGAAAGGGCATCGGCTATCTGCACCGCATTCCAAACTTGTCAGTTTTGTCATTGGGAAAACTGCGGTTGCAGGACAAAGACATCACCTCGCTCAGACTCATACACAATTTGACTAGCTTACGCCTTGTCAAAAACAAAATCACGTCGGCTGGGCTGAAAAGTCTGATCCCACTAAAACGTCTGACGACTTTGGACATGGAATCCAATCCGATTGACGACTCCGCCGTCGACTCCATCTTGCAGATGCCTGCATTGCAGAACCTGAAGCTATCAGGCACACAATTGACACCGGCAGGGGTGCTGAAACTATCTGCATTGCCTGCCTTAAAAACTCTTTCAGTCAGGCGAATAGCCGGTCTGAATGAAACGATCGTGCATGACTTCATGACCAGGTGCAACACCTGCGAGGAGATCGTCTTTATGCGCCACAAAGACTCCGGCTACGGGCGCCCCGATTGGGAGCAAGACGAGCGCAACAATGCGGCTATGAGAAAAGCCGGTCAGGCAAGCGAGTAGACAGACCATCAGCGAACCTGTCCTGGGTATAAAAGGCTCAGGAGAAACTGGCGAAAATGGAGCAGGACCACACACAGCACCTGCAAAAGGATTTGCAAGACACCTCGCTGCGCAAGTGTCCGAAATGTGACACCATATTCAGCGCCATTGCCTATTGCCCCAACGATGGTTCAAAACTCGAATATCACCAGGGAGATAGCCTTCCGCAAACTCTCTTTGCTGAAAAGTACGAGGTTTTGGAGGAAATCGGCAGAGGTGGAATGGGTACGGTGTACCGCGTCAAGCAGGTTCTGCTTGATAAAGTCCTGGCACTGAAAATAATCCCCTCTCACCATTTGAGCGAACAACTGGCGGTGCGTTTTCAACGCGAAGCAAAAACTATGGCCACACTGAATCACCCAAATCTAGGTCGCATCCTGGACTTTGGAATATGGCTCAATCAACCATTCATGGTCATGGAATATGTGAATGGTTTGCCGCTATCCAAACTGATATCAGAGAGAGTGATTCCCCCGGCCCAAGCTATAGAACTATTCCGCCAGGTTCTCAATGGACTTCAACACGCGCACGACAAAGGTGTTCTGCACAGAGACATCAAACCCAGCAATATCATGGTTCTAAGCGAAGAAGGTCAAAACAAGGCAATCTTGCTCGACTTCGGCATCGCAAAGAGAATTGAAACTGATCTCAGCATAGTCAGCACGCAGGCTCTGACTCGCACGGGTGAGATGATCGGAAGTCCGCTCTACATGAGTCCCGAGCAAGCTCGCGGCGAAAGATTGACAGAACGCTCAGATCTCTACAGCCTCGGCTGCGCTCTCTTCGAAAGTCTGACCGGAACACCACCTTTTGTCGGAAAAACCACAGTAGAAACTCTTTTCCTCCACATGGAACACACTCCACCATCTCTCAAAGAAGCAGCTCTGGGCAGAGAGTTTGCACCAGAATTGGAAAAGCTGGTAAGAAAATTACTCGCGAAAAATCCAGAAGATAGATTCGCGTCCGCCGAAGAACTACGGAGAGCGCTGTCGTTGTGCCTATCGCATGAGCAACCGCAAGAAAAAATTGAAACAAAAAAATCAGGGCCGATTGTACCAATAGCTTTAATCGCAGTATCTTCAATTACCATTATTTCCGCCGCAACCTTTCTGCTTCAGCAGAGAGAAAAATCTGCCCAGCCCAACGCAGCACAGCTTACCGAGGGCAACGCTCCACTGACTTCCGAATCGCCGATAGCGATTCCTGACGAATTCGTCAACGACAAAGATCAGACTGGAATGCGCAAGCAAGGCGAAGGCGTCGGGAGCTTGATGACGGGCACCGGCCCGGTTCAACAGTTCTACAACAAAGTGCTCAGCAAAAAACACGTCGACTCTCTAATCACCAACAAAAACCTTGTCAGGCTGTCACTGCCATTTTGCATATTTCCTAAATCAATGCTGGCCAAACTACCTCCCAGTCTGGAGTACCTTGAACTGCACGGAACCAAATTGCTCAACGATGACTACGAACTGATCGCCTCAAACTCCAATTTAAGGGGACTGAATCTGCGCTTCAATATCGTCAACGCAAAGGCTCTGCACAATTTGAGAGGACTGAAAAAGTTGGAATTCCTCGACCTCAACGGCACCCACGTTGACGCGGAAGCGCTCAAAGAATTGAGCGACGTCAAAACTATAAAGAGCCTGATTTTGTCCAAAAATTATACGATTGACGATTCGGCCGTACCCATTATCACGGGTTTTCCGCAATTACAATGGCTGGACGTCAGCAATACCGGCATGACGTCAAAAGCTATTTCACAACTGGCAGTGTTGCCGAAGCTCACTAAGTTGAATGCAAGACAGCTCAGCTTCCAAAATGACGACATGAAAGCCTTTAACCAATTCCAAACACTGGAAGCATTGAGCCTTGCCGGAAATTCCATAACTGCCGATGGGTTGAAACTGCTGCCGGTTTTCAAAACAATTAGAGAATTAGATCTCAGCGGCACTCAATTGGAAAACGATGCCGTTCCTTACCTCTTGCGCTACAAGAATTTGAAAGTACTGCATATTTCAAGAACAGATATTACCCAAGAGGGATTCTTGAAATTGGCTCAACTCCCACTGCAAGCCATTTGGGCAAAACAAATCAAACTGAGCACTGCCGACGCACGCAGCTTCCTGAAGAGCTGTCCGACCTGTCAATGCGTCTACTATGGGGAAGATAAAGGTGAATTCTACACACGCGCTGACTATCAAAAAGAAAAATTTCAGCAAAAATCAAAGTAAATAAAGAAACAAAAGTACCGTACATCTTAGTGCGAATGTTGAATTTCAGGGCGTTTCCACAAGCGGATGATATACGCGGTCCCGGAGACTGCCAGAATTAGATTCTGGGCAAGCACCGGATAAGTTCTTATGACACTGCCGAAAATCGACAGGTTAAAACTGATGAAACTGACCAGCGGATAGAGAAGTAAGGTCATGCACCAGACCCGATAGAAAATGTCTTTCTCTTTAAAAACCACAGATGGGCTCACCGATGGAATCGTCAAAATCGCTGCTACAGCCAGTATCAAGCAATCATGGATATGAACATGAGGGCCGAAAAAAAGCGAAAGAACGAGCGTGACAGACATCACCCAGCCAAAGAGCTCCGGCCGGCTGAATGACTTGAGCCAGAGCCAGGCAGACATCAGAAGCCCGATTAAGAGGCTGACAGTACCGAACGCCACGACGACATTGCTGGTCTGCATGCGGAGCAAGTCGTACATGACCAGGGCGCGGAAATTGACCTGCTCGCCGGCAGAGATGGCAGTGTAATTCGCCGAAGTGTACACCTCTGACAAATAGTGCACGTAGTCTGGCAATACATGCCAACCGAAGCGCATTCCAGTCGCCACCACCACGGCAGCAACAAGGGGAACTGCACTGGCAAGGACCTTCCAGCGGCGCATTATCAAGACAGGAATGGCAAGAAAAATCGCATAGTGTGGTTTGACCACACCCAACAAACCAAGACACAATCCGGCCAAAATGTTTTTATTTTGGAGAAACGACCAGCAATAAAGTGACACCAGAGCAAGGGCGACAAATGAGAACTGCCCGGCTCGTATAGCCAGAAGAGCAGGTGTGTTAGAAACAATTGCCACAAGAACAGCCGTCCTGTCAATCTTACTAAAACGCTCTTGCGCAAAGACCAAAACCGAGGCGCCAAGCAAGCCGACAGGCACAGAAACAAATTTCCAAAATACGTACGCATCGGTCAACGACAGCAGACTCAAAGGCGCCGCCAGCAAATAGAAAGTCGGTGGATAAGGAATCGCCCAGGCGATATCTGTGTGTGCCGGTGCAACTATCTGATTGAGAAAGGCAAGCTGAGTTTTGAAATCATAGAGATTGGCAGCAGCAGCGCTCAATCTCGCCGCTTCATAGTATCCGACAAAGTCGGCCAGTTGCAGGGATTCTTTGCCTGGGACAATCAGGTCGACATTTGTAGTCGCAAAAAAGTATAGAACATTGGCTGCCCAAGCCAAGATCATTGAAAAATATGCAAACTGAATCTTGGATGGACGAAATTCAGTTTTTCCATCGGGCGGCTGGTTGGTTGTTTCGGGTTGCATGGTTAACCAATTCTACCCCGCTAAAAGAGCGTGAGCACAATCTAGCGTTTCCATTTTGCCAGCATCGCAAATCCAAAAACCATGCTCTGCACAGTCTTTCGGGACTTAATGAAGCCCGCGAGCACGGTTAAATGGGATGTGTGGTTGGGCACATATAATATGAGCTTACTAAGGCGGTGCACGGGCGACGCATGGCGTCGCCCCTACAAACGAAGTCTACAAGAGCTTTGATTATGAACCTCCACAATAAGGAGCGCCGTCAGGCGACATGACACAACGCGTACTGGTCACAGGCGGAGCCGGTTTTATCGGCAGCCATCAAGTCGAGGCACTGATTGCACGTGGCTATGAAGTTTGCGTTCTCGATAGTTTGACCATGGGAAAACGTGACTGGCTGAGCGGAGATGTTGAATTCGTTGAAGGCGACATCCGCGATCTGGAAGCTTGCCGGCTGTCCATGAAGGGCTGCACCGGGCTGTTTCACCTGGCGGCAATGAGCCGATCGGCAGCCTCGCTTGACAATATTGATATTTGCACCAGCAACAACATTATCGGCACCCAAAACATCCTCACCGCCGCTCGAGAAGCAGGCGTGCGCAAGGTTGTCTATGCAGGCTCTTCCACTTACTACGGCAATCAAAAACCGCCTCATACCGAAGACATGCAGCCTGAATTCCTCAACTTCTACGGACTTTCAAAGTATGTCGCTGAAGAGTATTGCCGGTTGTTCGATAAAACCTGCGATCTGCCCGCCAATGTCATGCGCTATTTCAATGTCTATGGCCCGCGCCTTTCCGGAGAAGGTGCCTACGCGCTGGTCATGTCCATATTTCTCAGGCAAAAACGCGAGGGCAAGCCGCTCACCATTCACGGAGACGGGCTGCAAAGCAGAGACTTCGTGCATGTTCGCGACGTTTGCAGAGCAAATATTCTTGCTTTCGAATCCGAATTACACGGTAGAACATACAATGTCGGCAGTGGCACATCAGTCACCGTGAAGGAGCTGGCCAACAAGATCTCGCTCGATCAAATCCACGAAGACAGACGAGCCGGCGACTCTACAGCGACCCTGGCAGATATTTCCAGGATCAAGGCGGAATTGGGCTGGAGTCCGGAAATTTCCTTCGAGGAAGGAATGAAAGAACTCCTGGCCGAAGCTTCAGAAACTGTGAAAACTGGGGCGGTGCAACATGCAGGCTCCTGAAAAGACCAAGACTCAGCCGAGAGTCACTTCACTCTCGATTGCCGCTCCTGCGTACAACGAGGGCGCTTCCATCGGCGCAATCGTGCGCGACTGGAGCGCCTATTTGAGCAAGGTAGAGCAACTGAGCGACTTCGAGATAGTTGTCTGCAACGACGGCAGCAAGGCAGCGCTCTCTCACGCTATCGGCAACACGCGCCACCCGTGGGTTTTATTGCTCGATTCGGACGGTCAATACGGCATCGAAAATGTCATGAAACTAATTGCCGAAATAGAAACTCACCCGGAAACAAAAGCAGTGATTGGTGTGCGCATTCACAAGCATGACAGCGTATTCACCCGGTTTGGCTCTGCCTTGAGCGGCTGGCTTTGCAACCTCTTTCACGAGACTGCCTACCGCGATTTCAATTGCGCACTCAAGCTTGTAGATGGCGAAACACTGCGGTCTTTGACCCTGGAAGCGAAGGGTCTCAATTATTCAGGCGAAGTTTCCTCCAAACTAATAGAGCGCGGAGTGGTCTTTCGCGAAGTGGAAGTAGAACATAAAAAACGAGTGGCCGGGCGCAGTTCGTCCCAAAATATGCGCGCGGCATGGCATCGACTCTTGTTCGTCATGTATCTTGGCTTTCGTCAATTTCTCATACGCCAGAAAGTCTTGCAGGTGAAAAAACCATGGCAATGAAGGCTGCAAGCAATCCCGGCTCTCTACTCGCTGCCATTGCAGGGATGATGCAAACGCATTTTCCCAACGGCAAAGACGAGAACGCGAGCGGCACTATCAGAGTATCTCTCTTCTGCGGCGGGCGCGGCAGCGCATCTCTAATTCAAGAATTGACCCACAGCCCTCATGTGCATCTCTCTCTCATAGTCAACGGTTATGACGACGGGCTGTCCACCGGCGAATTGCGCGATCTTGTTCCGAACATGCTCGGGCCTTCCGACTTCAGAAAAAATCTTTCGCGGCTGCTCGACCTGCATTCCAACGAACAGTACAGCCTGCAAGAATTGCTCGAATACCGTTTTCCGAAAGAGTTTTCGCAAGTCGATATTCGCGCTTTCGAAGAATACGTCGATAATCCGGACGGAGAGCGCTGGCTGCCGGCGCCCATGGATACCATGTTCGGTGCCTTGCAGCCGACCGTAAGAAAAGCAGTGCTCAAGCGCATCAAGCGCTTCCTGGTATACAAACGCGAGCACGAACAATCGCTCAATTATTCAGACTGCTCGCTGGGAAATCTGGTGTTTGCAGGCGCCTATCTGGAGTCGGACAATTTCAACGCGTCAGTGAGCAAACTGGCCACGGAATTTGGCTCTTTCTCTGAGCTTATCAACGTGACGCGCGGCGAAAACCGCACTCTGGTGGCGCTCAAGACTGACGGGGAATTGCTCGCCCGCGAATCGGAAATAGTCGGTCCGCAAAGCCGAACAGCAATCGCCAAAATATTTCTTCTCGAAAAAGCGCTGGACGAAGCCAGCAAGAAAGAGCTAGCCGGCATGAATTTCGAGGAAAAGCTCGCCTATCTCGCTGCCCGCGACAGCGAAGTAACTATCTCGCCCGATGCCGATCTGGCCCTCAGAAATTCAGACATTATCATTTACGGACCTGGTACGCAATTTTCGTCGCTGCTTCCCAGCTATCGCACAAAAGGCGTTGCGGAAGCCATACAGGAAAGTCATGCGGCGACCAGGATCTTTATTGCCAACCTGGATGAAGATCAAGACATTCAGGGCCTCACTGTTTCCGATTTAGTCGATAAAGCACTCGATTTGATGGGCGATCCGGAAGGAACAAAGGGTCTGATCACTCATATAATTTGCGACAACAAAGGCGCCGGCAGAACGGCCGGCATACAGCCGGGAGCCGCATCAGGCGAGCTGTACAAGTCAGCAAAAATCGTCAGCGGTGCTTTCGAGAGTTCGACAAAACCGGGCACGCACAATGGTTATAGCGTTGTTCGTAAAGTGCTGGACTTGTATGAGAAAGACCGGTCCAAATCCACAGATCTCAGTTCGCTCGAGATCTACATCGACTTGCGCAATCGCAGCCAGGCTCTAGAACAGGTTCTTCAGGAATTCGGCGATCTTCCCTGGACCGAGCAGTTCGAGCGTGTTCAATTGCGTGTCAATCGTTTACCCGAGAAAGATGCAAAACTGCCGCCCTATGCGTCAATTGCACGATCCGATTACAAAGGCTCATTTACCGAAGTCGATTCTTTGCTCAATTGGCTTGCTCACAGCGACTCAGAATATCTGGTCACACTGACAGGAGACGGGCAGTACAGGCTGGCGGACATCTTGATCGGCGTGCAAGTATTGAAGCTCGGCTCTTTCGGCGCGCTGTACGGCTCGCGCACACAGAGCCGGCATCAGTTCAATTCTTCACTGGATTCCGCTTACGAACACTGGCTGCTGCGCTCGCTGGGCTGGTGCGGCGCCTTCATTTTCTCGGCGCTGTTCAGCCTGGTTTGCCGTCATATTTTCTCCGACCCTTTCACCGGATTCCGCATATACAGGCGCAGCAAGTTCGACGAAAAGTTCATCGAGGCATTGCGAAAGCGCGGATACGTGCCACCATCCACGGTGACTCGCTTGATGCTGAAAAACAGAGTGGAAATCGCCGAAATACCCGTAAAATACCGGACCTTCCGCGGCTTCACCAGACCGGGCTGGCGCATATGGCGCGGGCTGCGCAACCTGCTTGGGGTAATATATTGAAGGAAGAATGTGACCGTCACTCGCTTTTGCATGGAGTGACTTGCTTTCTCTTTGATCTCGATGGGACACTGATAGATTCGAGCCCATGCCACGAACGTGCGTTTGTCCGCACGCTGGAGACCGATCAGCCCCACCTGGTTGATTCGTTCCACTACGAACTCCACAAAGGCAAAAGCACAAGAGAAACCTTTGAGGATCTGGGCATCAACGATGTCGATATCCTCAGTTCGATGACAGAAAAGAAACAAAGCCTCTACAGGCAAATGGTTGAAAATGGCGAGGTGCTTGCTTTTCCTTTTGCGAAAGAGCTTTTGACCGCCCTCAGCCGCAGCCAATACCGCTCATGGGTGGTGACAGGCGCCAGCCGACGGTCGGCTGATGCGGCATTGACCAGGCTCGGTTTGCGGGATTTTTTCGAAGGAATAGTAACCGGTGACGAGACCGAGCGATCCAAACCGGCGCCAGACCTTTATCTAAAATGCCTCGAGGATAACGCCATCCAGCCCATTTGCGCTATCGCGATCGAAGACGCCTTGCCTGGTATACAATCTGCCAGAGCTGCCGGCTTGAGCGTGATGGCTGTCAACAACGCAGAACTCTCTCACTTGCCCGAATATGTTGGAACTCTCAAAGACCTGCACGACATGTGGCTTTTAAAAAATGTCTAGAATTTGCGCAGTCATACCTGCAGCCGGACGCGGCAGTCGCCTGGGATTGGACTGTCCAAAAGTACTGGTGCCGGTCGATGGCCAAAGA
>JBGAVL010000223.1:0-10641 GCA_044228145.1 Obscuribacteraceae bacterium (SeqCode) | reverse complement strand
TTGAGCCCAGGAATCTCCCGCCCTTCAGGGCGGAGAGGACGTCAATGAAAGAGGAAGTTACGCCTTCGATTCTGCGTCGTGCCATCTCAAGATCTCGAGCCCGCCTGAAAATGAAACTAGCGGAATCAGAGCGCTTGCGCACGTACGAGGAGCGCGAGGATTTCATGGCCACACTAACTCACGACTTGAAAAATCCGATCATTGGATCAAATCGAATTTTGGATTTGCTGGTGCACCAAAAACTCGGTAGCCTGACCGATCAGCAAATAGAAATTCTTTCAGCAATCAAAGGCAGCAATGATGCGCTCCTTGAGATAATTTGCAATTTCCTGGATGTGTATCGCAATGAAAAAGACAGGTCTGAATTAAGTCTTGAAGTAATCGACATGAGAGAAGTAATTGCAAAACACTTGAGAGGAATTCAACCGCTCATTAAAGACAGAGGCATCAATCTCAACCTAGAACTTGCAACCGACAGGGTACTTATTCGAGCAGACCACTGCTCCATTACAAGGGTCCTCGATAATCTCATCGGAAACGCTGTCAAGTTCGTCCCGGACGGAGGGTCGATAATGGTTCGTTTGGAAAAACGAGACATGAAAGAAGCTCTGTTCCAGGTTTCCGACACCGGTCCTGGAATTTCGAAAGAAGAACAGCATTATATTTTCCAACGCTTCTGGCGCAGCAAAAAAAACAGAGTCAGCAATTCCGGAACCGGGCTGGGGCTGTACCTGTGCCAGCAAATAGTTGAAGCTCATAAGGGCTCTATTTCCTGTGAAGCCGAAGAGAGTAAAGGGACTACGTTTACGGTTCGGCTTCCTTTGGTGGCTTGACCGCTGTCGACCAAATTTAACTGTTCCAACGAACTCCCCGGCTTTACCCCATATACTCGAAATAGTATTGGTCGTAATGTAGGACTGCTCTCAAACCACCGGGGAAACTCGATGCTAAAAACGTCTGCTGTTGCTGCCGCCGTACTGATGCTGGGTCTGCCGGCGTGCACTTTGGCAAAACCGGCGGAGAACTCTCGGACTGAACGAGAAAACTATTCTGAGCGTCTTCCTTTTACCAGAGTCAGCGATTCACCGAGTCGTATTGACGGCAAACAACCATGCGAAGGAAATTCAGTGAAAGAATTTCTTCAAGGCACATGCGACAAATTGAAAGGCTTCGACAGTTTGCGCGACGTCAGGATTCAGTCGAAGGAAGGTAATTGGAACATCCCTCCCTATTACGAGTTTTCTCCAATTCATCGAATTCAGAGAGGAACTTTTGTAAAGGAAGCTGGCGGCCACGCCTGGCATATTTATGGTGATGAAGGAACAAATAGAACGGGTCCGATTTTTGAATACACACCCAAAATATATCGCCGCCACGAAGGCGAATTCAACAAGAAATCTGTCGATGACTTCATGCATGGCAAAAAGGATAGATTGAGGGGAGTCGACACATTACCTCATGAAATGAAGAAACTGCCACCGGCTTGGGGTGGAGACGAATTCGTCAACACGGAAGGATTTACGCAATCCGGCGCCCCCTACCAAAACGTCAACCCTCTATACGGAATTGATCCACCAAAGTTGGAAAAACCGAACCAATTTCAAAAGTGGAGCAAGTGATTAGAGAGTTACTTATTGCTTCGGCGCTTGCCAGCTGTTGAGCATTGCTTGCCTGCGCCAGTATTCGGCTATCGCCGGGTCCGTTTGGTTTCCGTTCAGTTTTTCGATGAAACTGGGCAAAGTAAAACTCAAGCCTAGAGAACCAACGATGAAACCTATCCCACTGATAATGCTTGCTTTGGGCGACGTTAAAAGACGCGTGAGACCTATGGCTGCAGCACTTCCAAAACCAAGAGTATTCAATCCGTCAAGTGCAACGCCCAAATTTTCACTGTTTTCCGCATCCGTGATGAAAGATTGACGCTCGCTTTCAGATGTAAGCAAAGAAAGTATGGAAATATCCTTTGGGGTAACACCTGTTTTTTCTGAATCTTCGTCAAATACCGAGCGAAGATGTAGATATCCCTGTAAGGATGCGGCTCCGGGTTTTGATTCTTCGAAAGAGTCCAGAGAAGCAAGTTTGCTTGCTTCCTGAAAATTCTGCAAAAAGATGCCTGCCGTTGCACGATCTGTGAGACTCGCAGTCCTCGACTGATAAACATTGTCCAACTCAATTTCCGTCAGATCTCCTGTCTTGTCTGTGTCCCACGCAGAAAACTGAGTCGACGCGTTCTTCGCAACTGCCTGCTTATCATTCAATAGCTCTTCAATAACATTGGGAAGCTGAAGTTGTGCTGATGCACGCTCTTCAATTGAGGGGGCAAGTTCCAAATTGTCCATCGCTAACTCCAGTAAGTCCAGGAATCTTACAGACTGGCTATGACATTGGGTTGACGATTAGTGGGGGCTTCAGAGATTGGTCAATCATTGGCGGTTAAAATGTCAGAAATTAACGGATCTTCTGTCGATTTTCCAAATCATTTGCCCATATTTTCAGAGTTTTCGGCTTTCACCCATGCAAACGCCACAAAACGACTTCGGCGTTTTTGAACTGTTCTTCCATCGCCGAAGCATCATCTGCTCATCCTTCGACATGTTAAACCAGGGCACGTTAGAATCGAAATATGCGCATTTTTGCTCTTTCATTCCTACTTCTTGGTGCATTGCTGTCGCCGCCGTGTGCGTACACTCATGAACTAGAAGAATGGCAAACAAAGAATTTCAGTGTTTTGAACGGCGAGAAAACCCCGGAAAAGAAAGTCAGTGCAATTGAGATTTCACAGCTGCAATCAGAAATTGAGCAAGGTGCATCACAAAAGGCAATCCCGCCCGATCTGTTGAACAAATACTATTTGCGCGACCGAATGCTCAAGTCGTTTTTGCAACAGCGTCCGGTCATTGGGCTTCGGCGCGATGAAGTTTGCAAACTTCTAGCAGAATGCTCTCCCCCACCAGTTGGTACCCTGAGACCAGCACAAACGAGAATTTTTCAAATTTTTGACGGGACGACGGTAGCTGAAGGCAATAAGCGAAAACCTTCAATTTACCTCGAAGTTCGCTTTATCAATGACATTGCATATGCATTCAGGATCAAGCAGAAAACATTCGAGAAGACAGATGACACGGAAGAATTTTCGTTGTATTTAAACAGACCAGGAAATATTCGCCAGTTATGGACGTTGAAATTTTTCCTGGATTTTTACTTGCCCTATCTAGTCGCACCAGAAGCTGAACTAGCCGGCATCACAGAAGCGTCCGTCACGCGCAAGTGCCACGTTCAATTGAGCCTCTCAACGAATGGGACCATCTCGAACGTCAGGCTCAAACGCAGTTCTCTAAATCCAAAATTCGACAGTTTAGTTGTAGATGCAGTTAAGAGATTGAGTGGAAAACCAGGGCTTCGCTCACATTCAGAATCTGGGCAGGTTCCAATGGACCTCGAAACAGAGGTCGAATTGCTTGTTAAAGAGAGTAGCAAGTAGACGAGCCCTTTCATCGCGCCATGAACAACTTTTCGACCGGGCGATGCATGGCATCGCCCCTACAAAAACGGGCGCATGCGATGCGTCACTACGAAAAACCGGGCGACGCATGGCGTCGCCCCTACATTAGCGAGCCAGCTTAGCGGCTTGTCCTTCGGCGTGATAGCTGCTGCGAACAAGCGGGCCGGAGAAGACATTTGTAAAACCCATTTCCATGCCGACTTCGTACATGCGCTGGAAAACATCGGGATGCACCCAGCGATCTACCGGCAAGTGATTCGGTGTCGGTTGCATGTATTGACCGAGCGTCACAAGGTCGACTTCAACTTTGCGCCATTCTTTCAAAACTTCGATTACTTCATCGTCGGTTTCGCCCAGGCCCATCATCAATCCGGACTTGGTCGTCATGCCAAAATCTTTCGCCCGTCTCAATAGTTCCAATGTACGCTCAAACTTTCCTTGCGGGCGCACTTGCAGGTAGAGGCGCGGCACGGTTTCTATATTGTGATTGAGAACGTCCGGTCGAGCATCGAGCACGGTTTGCAATGCATCCCAATTTCCGCAGAAGTCGGGAATGAGAACTTCAATTTGTGTCTGAGGGCTGGCCGCTCTAACTTCGCGGATTGTTTCCGCCCATACGGCAGCGCCGCCATCTTTCAACTCGTCGCGGTTGACCGAGGTGATGACGGCATATTTGAGATTGAGCTTGCTTACAGCTTGCGCGACACGGCGGGGCTCGTCGAGATCCAGTTCGGTCGGTTTGCCGGTAATGACGTTGCAAAAGCCACAGCTGCGCGTGCAAATGTTTCCGAGAATCATGAAAGTGGCTGTAGACTGCGACCAGCATTCCCCGCGATTAGGGCAGGCAGCCGATTCACAGACAGTGTGCAGGTCGTGTTCGTCGATCAGACTTTTGACGTTCTTATATCCGGCTCCCGTGGGAAGCTTGACTTTGAGCCAGTCTGGCTTAGATTGTCTGGTCTTTGTACCGTCGGTCGAAGTCACAATCACACCTTTATCTTTCGTTCAAGTTTCCGCTCAGAAACAGCGTTCTTAGCCTTTTCTTCACCCGCCATTTTATTGCGGCGGCAGTCCTCTATATGACATACTTCTAGGCCTTAGGCTATAAGTCTAAGTGAAGATCGTCAAGCAGGCGGAATTCTAGCAGCTTTGAGGCTAGAGATGCCGTCATTAAACGACTTCAAGGTTGAACGTAATATAAGTATGACCCAGGCTACAGCATAAGGACGCGGTGGGAAAGACCATGCCCAGAACACCAATCGAACTGCCCAAAATTGAGTATCTGTCCATCCTCAACGAGCATGGCGAACTCGACAAGGCGCTTGAGCCAAAGATCGAACCGAAAGGTCTGATTGAAATGTACCGGTACATGCTGCTCGCCCGGCGCACCGATGAGCGGATGCTCCTCATGCAGCGCCAGGGGCGTTGCGGAACCTTCCCGCAGTCCTCAGGGCATGAAGCCATTTCGATGGGCTCCATTTTCAATATCAACAAAGACGACTGGCATGTGCCTGCATACCGCGAACTGGCCGGTTTGCTCTGGCGCGGATGGCCGCTCGAGCACATTCTTCTCTATTGGAACGGCTTTGAAGAAGGCGCCAGCCCGCCGGAAGGGGTCAACGACCTGCCGGTATGCGTCCCCATTGCCAGCCAATTGCTGCATGCAGCCGGTATCGGCATGGCAATTAATATCGAAGAAAGAGCCGCAAAGAGCAAAGAGAAGAAAGTTGTAATGACTTACTTCGGAGACGGCGCCTCGTCTGAAGGCGACTGTCACGAAGCGCTCAACTTCGCAGCTGTCTTCAATGCACCGGTCGTATTCATGTGCTTGAACAATCAATATGCAATTTCGGTTCCGCTCTCCAAGCAAATGAAGAACGAAACCATCGCCCAGCGCGCCGTTGCCTACGGGATGCCCGGCATACGCGTGGACGGCAACGACGTGCTTGCTGTTTATCAAGCCGCCAAAGAAGCTGTCGAAAGAGCAAGACGCGGCGAAGGTCCGTCGCTCATCGAAGCGCTTACATACCGCGTCACACCGCACACCACAGCCGACGATCCGAAGCGGTATCGCAACGAAGAAGAGACCAAAGAGTGGATGCTGCGCGACTCATTGCCGCGCTTTGCGAAATATCTCCAGCAAAAAGGCGTGATGAGTGAAAAGCAACTTGCCGAGTTGGAAGAAGAGATCGATACGCAAATAAAAGCAGCAGTGGCAAATGCTGAGCAAATGTTCAAATCGGACGAGCTGCTCAATCCGCTCAATATGTTCGACAACTTGTATGTAGACGTGCCGCCTTATCTGCAAGAGCAGAAAGACGAGCTGCGCGACTATTTCAAAACCAAAGGCAAAGACTGGTCAAATCCACAGAAGAAAAGCGTCGAGGCGCCGGCGAGTTCTCGCAAGTAGCTAACTTCGAATGCCGGCGAGCCGCCGGCGCTCCCAGTATATGCCGGCAGGATGCCGGCGCTCCCAGTTTTCGATTAGGAGAGATTTAACTGGTTGAGATGAATATGGCAAAGGCGATTAACCTCGCACTCTTGGAAGCCATGACCAAAGACCCAAAAGTAATCGTGATGGGCGAAGACGTCGGTCCTGACGAAGGCGTTTTCCGCATCACCGAGGGACTTTATGCGAAGTTCGGCGGCGACCGAGTCATCGACACTCCGCTTGCCGAATCCGGCATCATAGGCACAGCAATCGGCATGGCCATCTACGGAATGCGACCAGTCTGCGAAATTCAATTCTCGGGCTTCGACTATTACAACTATCACCAATTGGAAAGTCACGCAGCGCGCTTCAGAAACCGCACCCGCGGCAGACTGACAGTGCCGATGGTGATGCGCGCACCTTACGGTGGTGGCATCCGGGCATTGGAGCACCACTCAGAGAGCCGCGAAGCAATCTACGCTCACACCCCGGGCTTGAAGGTAGTCATTCCTTCCGGTCCGAGAAACGCACGAGCACTGCTGCACAGCGCCATTCAAGATCCCGATCCGGTGATCTATTACGAACCGAAGGCTTGCTATCGACTCTTTCGCGAAGATGTTCCGGAAGCGATGGAGACGCTGCCGCTCGGCAAAGCGCAGGTAGTGAAGACCGGCAAGGACATCACGCTTATCTCTTACGGCGCCAGCATGAGAGCTGTGCTTGAAGCGGCTGAAACTCTGGAAGAAGAAGACGGCGTCAAAGCGGAAATCGTGGACCTGCTTTCAATCTGCCCGCTCGATACAGAAACGATCGTCAACTCGGTGCAAAAGACCGGACGCGCGGTCGTGGTGCATGAAGGCCCGCGCACATGCGGCCTGGCAGCAGAGGTAATCGCCAGAATCAACGAAAAGGTTCTGATGTACCTCGAAGCACCTGTCGTTCGTGTCACGGGCTACGACGTGCCGATTCCGTACTTCTCGAAAGAACAAGCTTACCTGCCGGATGCCGACAAGGTGCTGAACGCAGCCAGAGCCACGCTCGGTTTCTAAAGAGCAACAATTAGCGGGCGACGCGTGGCGTCGCCCCTACAGATCCAGAAGAAACGGCCAACTTTAAGCGAAGCATTCAACACAGAAAAGGACAATATAAATGTCAGTTGAGTTCAAACTACCGGACCTTGGAGAAGGAATTCACGAAGCGGAGATTATCGCCGTCAGAGTGAAGGAAGGCGAAACAGTCAAAGAAGACCAGCCCATCTTGGAAGTAGAGACCGACAAGGCTGTGGTAGAGATACCATGCCCGGTGGCAGGCGTCGTCGAAAAAATCAATGTCAAAGCCGGACAGTCAGTGAAGGTCGGCATGGTAATGATGTCCTTCACAACCGACGGCAGCGCTAAAGCACCGGCAAAGACGGAAGAAAAGAAAGAACAGAAGCAAGCGGTAGGCGCTCTGTCAGCTACGGCTGCTTCGGCGGTAGCACCGCAAGCCCGAGCCGGGGGCGACGTGATCAATAACGGCATAGTTCCGGCCGCGCCGGCTGTACGAAGACTGGCTCGCGAACTGGGCATCGAACTTAAACTGGTGAGAGGCTCAGGACCGGCCGGCAGAGTTTTGAACGAAGATGTCCGCAGTTTTGCTGCTGGAAAGTTAGAAGGTCATTTCCAAAGCGGTCCACAAACCTCAGCGGCAAACTCTTCCTCACATGCAACATCCGGGTCCGGCACAAACGGCGCCACATCAACCAAACCCGGCACGCAGCCGGCATCTCTGAAGGATAAGTACGGCGGTTCTGATTCCGAAAGAAAGCCTTTGGAATTCGCAGGCGGTGCAAATGTTCCACAAGCAGATCTTCCGGACTTCACCAAATACGGTGCAGTCGAGAGAGTGCCTCTCAAATCGATCAGACGCAAGATTGCCGAAAACATGACCATTTCATGGTCGCGTATCCCGCATGTGACGCACTTCGACGAAGCCGATGTTACCTCGTTTGAACCACTGAGAGTCAAACACGATCCCAAAGTAAACGAGCAAGGCGGTCGTCTCACTCTGACCGTCTTGACACTTAAGGCAGTGGTAAGCGGATTGAAGAAATATCCGCAATTTAATGCCAGCCTTGACGAAAAGAGCGGCGAGATCGTCTTCAAGCGCTACTACAATATTGGTATTGTAGTAGCGACAGAGCGCGGTTTGATCGTCCCGGTCATCAAGAATGTCGACCAAAAATCTATCATCGAACTGGCTCGCGAATTGAAAGACATCGCCGAAAAAACTCGCACCGGCAAGATCGAACTCGATCGCTTGCAAGGCGGGACTTTCACTATCACTAATATTGGTGCCATCGGCGGCACCAGCATGTCTCCGATGATCAATTACCCTGAATGCGCCATTCTCGGAATGGCTAGAGCAGCCGACAAACCGGTGGTTCGTCAGGGCAAAATCGAAATCGGCACGATCATGCCACTGGCATTGTCCTTCGACCATCGCATCGCCGATGGTGCCGAAGCGGCTTACTTCGTACGCCACATAATCGAAAGACTCGAAGACCCATTCACACTGCTTCTGGAGGCGTAGACCATGGTTGTAGGCGAGATGGTGCAAGAGGTCGACCTCGTCGTCTTGGGCGCGGGACCAGGTGGCTACACGGCAGCCTTGCGGGCAGCCGAATTGGGAATCAAGACATTGCTTGTCGACGCTATGCCCAAGCCGGGCGGCGTCTGCCTGCATATGGGTTGCATTCCATCCAAAGCATTGCTGCACGCAGCAGAAGTGATCAATACTGCAAAAGGCGCCAGCAAATTCGGCCTACACTTCGCCGAACCGAAATTGAACGTGGAAGAATTGCGCACCTGGAAAAGCTCGGTTACCGACAAGCTGGCTCAAGGCATAGTCGGCATGTGCAAATCGGCAGGCGTCGACATTGTGCATGGGACGGCGAAGTTCAACGACTCCAAGAGCCTGCGCGTTGATTGCCCGGGCGAAAGCGCCATGCGCATCAAGTTCAAACATTGCATTCTCGCCACCGGCTCCAGACCGAGCGTGATCCCCAAACTGTTCAAAAACGAGAAGGACATGGCGAGCCCGCGCATCGTCGATTCGACAGGCGCGCTCAACATGGAATCTGTTCCGAAATCTCTTCTTGTAGTAGGAGGAGGTTATATAGGGTTGGAAATGGGCACTGTCTACGACGCACTTGGCAGCGAAGTGACGGTTGTTGAAATGACCGACGGGCTCCTGCCTGGCGTCGACCGCGACCTGGTCAAGCCGCTGGCCACCCACCTGACCGGCAAATTCAAAAACATCTGGCTCTCCACCATGGTTGTCAGCCTGGAAGAAGTCAAAAACGGCGTAGAAGTTACGCTCAAAGGCAAAGATGTTCCGGAAAAAATGACATTTGAGAAGGTTTTGATCGCAGTGGGCCGCCGCCCCAATTCCGACAATATCGGATTGGAAAGCACTCAAGTGACCATCGACGCTCAGGGATTCGTGACTGTAGATGAGCAATGCCGCACGTCCGATAAGCGGATTCTCGCCATAGGCGACGTGAGCGGGCAGCCGATGCTGGCTCACAGAGCCATGCGCCAGGGTATGGTCGCAGCCGAAGTTCTGGCTGGTCGCCCCTCTTCCTTTGACAATCGAGCTATCCCTGCCGTCGTTTTCACCGAACCAGAAATCGCCTGGGCAGGCATCACCGAAACCGAAGCCAAGGCACAGGGCAAGGAAGTGGGTGCGGCCAAATTCCCCTGGTCGGCATCCGGTCGCACTATGACCCTGGCTGAGCCAATCGGACAGACCAAAGTCATCTACGATCCTGAAACGACAGCAGTCTTGGGCGTAGGCATGGTCGGCCCGCGCGCCGGCGAGCTGATCGCCGAGGCGGTCGTCGCCATTGAAATGGGCGCCGTTCTTGAAGACCTGGTCGTGGCCATCCACCCGCACCCGACATTGTCCGAGACCGTGATGGAGGCCTCGATGGCTGCCGTCAGCCGCATCGAGCGCAAAGCGGCTCGCGACATGGAAAAAGCCGGGAAATAGCACTCTCCATGGGTTTTGCTGCACCGCCTCTCGAGCTGGCTCCTCAATAGCCACTGACTTGCGGACTTTTGGTGTGACCAGAAGTGGTCAAGCGCATGAATTCGAACGTCAGTGGTGACAGCCATCTAAAAAGAGGGAGCGTTCGTTCAGCGTGTACAGAAAGAAACAAAATACGTCAGCACCACCGCAACGAGCCCCGGCGCATTGGCCAAGCGGTTATATTTATGAGTTAGGTGCCTGCCCCTAGAAGGCTGAAATTATCAGCCATAGCTTTCTTTATTAGAATGCTTAGTCGTTTTTCAAAGGGGGCATAACCTTCTAGGCGTTTGGGCGGATAGACCCATGGAAATCCTCTCGGGAAGGAGCACGCATGTCTAGCGAAGAGTCCGGCAAGTCCGAAAACTTTGGCTCTGCTGCGAATTTGATGATCGAAGCGCTGGATAAAGCCAGCAAAGAGCTGGAAGGGACAGTCGAGACCTGCCTTGCGCAAGTACGAGAACACAGCGAAGGTCTGGAAAAAGCACTGGCTGGGCGTCTGAAGAAGTTTTTCGAGCAGTCCGGCAATTCGCTGGACGGGCATGTAGACGACCTTTCCAACAAAAAAGAAGAGTTTATCGAGCGGTTGATGGAATTCGAGCGTACAGAGCTCGAGACGCTGACTGCCACAGCTAAAGAA
>JBGAVL010000222.1:0-10746 GCA_044228145.1 Obscuribacteraceae bacterium (SeqCode) | reverse complement strand
GATCGCATTGTCGGCGTTGGCACGACTGCAAGGGCTGAAGGAACAGGCGACGATACTTCCAGGTTCTGAGGAGAACCGGAGATGCTCAAATGACCATCTCTATAATGGCAGCGAAATCTAAGCAGTATCGCCTCGCACTCGAGAATATAGCTATCTGAGTTGTTTGAGGATGGTTGTGAACTGCTCGCGCAACTGACTAGCCGATATGCGTTAGTAATTGCTGATGCGGCGGATTGAACTTCATTTTGGTTGAACATTTGTTTTCCTTTTTGAGTTCTGTTTGAATTTCAGTGCCAGCTTCGCCAGCCGGAGCTTGCAGCAGGGTCTGACCTCGAAGGTCGATGCGGCAAACTTTAGCCTGACTTTGTGCAGATAGCGTGCAAAATTGTCTAAGTTTGAACGCGTTAGGTCGACAAAATGTCGGGTAAACTAGCAACGGGTGAAACACGAGCATGAAGCTGAATGGCAAAAGTACTGGTCGTAGAAGATCACTTGGAAGAAGCAAGCACTCTGGCGAAATGGTTGGAGTCGAAAGGGCACGCCGTCGATGTGGTGCACACAGGCGAGGACGCGCTCTTGTTGTTTGCGTCCTATAGTTACGAGCTGATCGTTTTGGACTGGCTCCTTCCCGGCGTATCGGGATTGGATGTCTGTATCGAGTACAGGCGCAAAGGGGGCAAAGCGGTCGTGCTGATGTTGACTGGTCGCGGCGACGTACCCAGCAAAGCGGAAGGCTTGAATTCCGGAGCCGACGATTACCTGTCGAAGCCTTATGATTTGCGAGAACTGTCTGCTCGCGTCGGTGCGTTGCTGCGACGCCCGGCCGACAGCCTCATTGAAAAACTGCAATCGCCCGGTGTAACCCTCGACGTTGGTACGCGCACGGCTGTAGTTGGAAACAATCAAACTGTAGATCTGAGCACAAGAGAGTATGCACTTCTGGAATACCTCTTGCGTCATCAAAACAAGATCTACAGCGCTCGCGCTTTGCTCGACTATGTTTGGCCTGTTGAGTCGGCGATGTCCGAAGACACTGTGCGTTCTGTTATGAGAAATCTGCGCCGCAAACTGGACGTTGGAGGCAAAGAGATCATCAAGACAGTCCATGGCTCCGGATATATGATTTCAAGCGAAGAGTCCTGATTTATCTTTGGTAAGAGTCTACCCGTTTCGTAATCCGAAAATATAGCGGCCTAGCGACGTCGACGGGAAGCCCAACTGGCGTGAGCGCTTATGAATTTGCCTGTTGGACCGACGAAATAAGATGTTCCGTCAGTGTGAGAAATCATGACGCTGCCGTGAGGAAGAGTCTGATTGCCAGTGTATTTACTGTCAATGAGCGCGACCGACCATCCGTTGCCGATATTGCCCCCTGAAGTGAGCAATGCCTGGTTCCATTCAGTGCGCGTGATGGAAGTGGAGGTTGTGGTTGTTCTTCCACGTAATGTTATTCGAGCAAGCAATCCATCGGGACTTACGACTGCACTGGCAACGCTTCCATCTGCCATGACGGAGTCGTGGCGACTGGCGCCGGCGAGCAGGTCACGCGAAACTACTGCCGTTCGGTCTGCTCTGTCGAGAGCGCTGACTCCTGAAATAATACGTCCCATCGCATCCAGCTTATATGTAGTTCTGCCGTCCGGCGCCACTATCGACAATACCGAATCGGCACCGCTACCGGTGCGTGAGACTTGCCAATCTCCAACCGGACGATGAACAAGACCATCGGCCGGCACCTCATCCAGGAGTGCTAAAGGAAGTGAGCGTCTTACGCCGTCAGCGCCTCTGAATGCCAACCCTCGTACAAGACCCAAGTCATCAACATCGATGCTATTTTCTCCCATGTGGCGACGATCGGCTGTGGTGTAGCGAGTGCCCATATCGCCGAGCGGTCCCATCGACATTCTGATAGTCTCATTGGGGCCCTGCGCGTGAAGTAGGCGACCTTCTGGGCTGATGTAATAGGAGGTGCCATCCGGATGTCCCAGCCTGATCGTATCGCCGGAAAGCCGTCCGCCGAAATCTCCACGCGTCGCGGTCCAATCACCGCCCAGGTTTACACTACCTCCCGGTTTGAGAGCGGCCCAGTCTCCCGGGACCAATTTGCGTTCTCCTGCGGCTGTGCGAAGAGTCAAATCAACGAAGTCGCCCTTTCGATCAACGAGCATGCTGCGGACTTCACCGGATGCTCCGGTGGATTCGCGGCGAATGCCTTCCGGCACAGTTGTAGTGAGAGTTTCTCTCGGTCGGAAAATGGGTTCGCCGCCTGACACGCTCGGGGGTCTTAGTTCACTGGTAATTTTGTCGACGTCGCGTCTATCAGATGCAGGTGCTGGAGTCGTAGCTTCGGCTCCGATGGTGCGCGGCTTGTCGCCGATGGCAGTGATTGGCGGTGATGTATCAGAAGCTTTCGGCACGATTCTAACAGCAGGAATTGATGCGAGAAAACCCGGAGGCGGCTCGATGATAAAGGTATCTCCGGTGGTAATGCTCAAACCTGTGCTGGAGCGCTCATTGAGTGTGATCGCACGAAGAATATCCTTAGTAGAGTTGTCGTTCCAAATAGAACTCGAAAAGATGGAGGCTTCACCGGCTGCAGGAGTTCGTTCGATTGGTTCGCGGTGAAATCTTTCAGTACTCGCAGTCCCTTCTGTCATTGGCAGGCACTCCTTTAGAAACGTTGAGCACATAGTGACCAAAGTTTGTGCAAAGAGCGTGCAGGCGCTAGAGACTTGATTGAACTTTGTCATCAAGAAAAAACCGTCGGCACCTCAATGCCGACGGCCTTCTTGCCCGTGAATGATTTGCTATCTTGGGTCTGAGCCTGTACGGACACGCGCCATCATTCGTTCTACATACTCGGGTGAAATCGGAATTGCATAGTCGATTGGACCCGGTCCCCCATACAAGATACCGGTGACCCGTCCGTCATCGGCAATCAGTGGTCCACCGGAATTACCCCCGATTGTTGTGCCTCTGGTCATAGTAAGAGTCATGCTTGGATCCATTCCGTGGCGCACCATGCTTCTGGTCGGTGATGTGCTTGCCACAATCTCAACTGGCGAGCCATAGAGCGACACTGTGCTACTCGGATAGCCAAAGTAGGTGCCGGAAGTTCCGGCTTCTGCTGGTTTGCCGAACCTTGCCGGCGCACACAATTCGGCCGTTCTGCTACCTGTCGGTAATGCGACGATAGCTGTGTCCCTGCTCGGCTCAGCGTGAAGAACCGTAGCTGGGAATCTGCTTCCATCAGCTAGAACGACGGAAAGTGATTCAAAACGGCTTGCACCGGCAGAAGTTGTTGGAGACGGACCGCCAGGACTGGTCCGACGGCTTTTTTCGTATTCATCTGTTTCCACAACATGATTGTTAGTTAGAACAACACATTTGTCGTCTGTCCTTCCAATAATTACTCCACTGCCCTGCCCAATGCGATTGCGATCTTCGGGAGTCGAGCGTTCAAGATCTATACGCACCGTATGGCGCATAGCATCAGCATATAGAGCAGCGGTATTAAATTCTAGCACCGCACCTGGTGACGATAGACCGCAACCGTCTTTCGGGGTTAAGCCGGTTTGTATCGGCACCTGTCCTGGCAGTGGCTGGATTCTGCATAGCTCCCCGTTAAAATCTGTGACATTCCTGGTAATAGGGGGTGTTATCTCGCTCAAGATGCGGATCGCTGCACTTTCGCTGACACTTCTTTCTGTTGGTCTTGATGATGGTGGTGCCTCTCTGATTTCACCTTCTGTTGGCATGACGTAAACCTCATTTAGGTTAGTAGCTAGTGTGCAACTGCACAAACCGGATCAATCCAGCTGCCGCATTCGGCTGGTTGATGAGAATATCGGCAAATTGTGCAAACAGCGTGCAGGTTTTAAGGAACTACCAGGAGCGGAACTCGTCCGGTGCCGAGACTGGCGAAAATTTCGAGCCAGTCAAATCGATGACCTGTTTTGGTTTGCTTAAATTGTCACGCTTAGATCTAAATACGCAGCCATTTTGAGAAAACAATAGATCGCCATTGTGATCCCAATCGGCCCAATCTGTTTTTCCGAGATTGAAAATTTCTTTGCCGTCTTTTGTCAGCACTCTGTATTCTTGCACCCAAGAGGGCCCGTTCGTTTCGTGAAAACCAAAAGTGGTCATCTCTAGAACGTGTTCACCATGCAGCTTTACGTGAATGTCGGGCGGGTCTAAAGTCATGAACATATCGTATTTCTTGTTCTTTCTCTCTTCCGCCTTTTTAGTCTTTGCTTGGGCTTCTTCTTTGAAAAACTTTTCGGCCCATATTTTGCCGCCCTCGAGATATCCGAATTGTTCTTGAAGTGCTTCGAGTTCTTGAAGATTGTCGTGTGGTCCGAAGAGATCGCATTCAAAACACTCCTCTCCCGATTGCGTTTGCCTCCAGCCGTCGCGCTCCATGCGCATGTCCATGATGGGGCTGTCTTCGCCGCTGCCTGAATTTTCTCCACACGGAACAACCTTCACTCCTTCCGGTAGCTTAAAGGTGTCACTTAAACGCATTCTAGTAATTGAGTGATTCAATTGCACGTGCGTTTCATCATCGAAGAGTCCGCCGCCACCCCACGCACCCATGCCTTCCCACAGTGCAATCGCCGTCAAATAGGGCGGTTTGGAGATAGCAGTCCAACTAGTCATTGGTCCTTTGTATTTCGCTGCAAAGTAAATTACAAGCTTGCCCGATGGCGACAAGTCGGCGCGCCTCTCGTAAATTCTTCCGTTGAGCCATTGCCCGTGCTCGAAAGTATCGTCACTCAGATTCCACTTAAGCAGTTGAACAAACTGAGAGGGACCACGCCGAAAGAGCACTGCGACAGGGGCTTCGCGGGCAATGATTCCATATATTCTCGTGGATGCCTCTGTCATTTCAGCCTCATATGCGCTTAGTTATATGGATGTCAATTCACTCTCAGCGGCAATGAATATATTAGCAGCCTGATCGGCAAAGAGATTCCATTCAGCCGGCGTAGCCTTGATTTTGGCGCATTCTCAAAACACTCACGTAATTCGCACGCCTCAGATGTTCTTATAAGGCGCTCGCAAGGCCCCCCCCACACACATTGCCTGGAGATATTCTCATATGGAAACTCCTTTTGAAGCTTCTACTTGCAAAATGTCCGAGAATGCCGGGATAACAGTCGCGGATGTTTTTCAGGACGGCGATCAAGAACACTTCGGAACTTCATTTGCATTGACGCAGGCTGAACGCAGTAATAATGCCGCAATTCATAATCCAGCTGTGACAGAAATGATATCTGGATTTTGCGTGGTGGGGGCGAGCAGCAGTGACTCCGTGTCTACGCCTCCGGAGGCGGGAGCTAATACTAAGACTGACGATGGAATGGATGTGCGGACAATTGCCGAAAGAGTGACTGAAGCGGTCATGAGGCCTGGTGGTCGGGAGGCATTTGAAACTTTTATCAATGGGAAGCCGTCCGATCGGACAGCAACCCGTGACCTGTACCTTCAACTTCAAAACGCGGGACACGTACGGGAGGCGGAGCAGATGGTTCGGCATTTGGACCGAATGCTGCACAGTGGAGTAGATTTCACTAAGTTGCTCAACCTACCCCGACAAGATTTCGAAAGGCATTTGAGAGACCGATTGAACAGATACGTTAATAGAAACAATTCTTGATCGCCATGAACAGTTGATTGGCAAACACGATAGCCGCAAAACACTTCTCGAACTGTTTGCATTACCCGAATACGGGAATTCAAAAACGGACTGTGTCGGCATAGAATGAAATTGGTCGCTGACAGATTTCTTCAGTGCCGGAACATTGAGAGGTAGCGAAAATGGTAGATTTTGCCTGGCATAGTGCCGGGTTGACTGAGCGCGGGCATGTTCGCCGCGACAATCAGGACAACTTTTTTATCAGTAAGGACGGACGAGTTTTTGTTGTTGCCGACGGAGTTGGTGGCTATGGTGGTGGCGCGACTGCCAGCCGTATAGCGGTCGAAACAGTCGATCAGTTGTGGTGCCGCGGCAGCGAGTTGCAAGCCGATGAAATCGAATCGTGGATGCGCGAATCGGTTGCTGAAGCGGGCAGGCGCATTATGAGCGCGGCGCGTGATGATGTAAGTTTGGAAAACATGGGCACAACTATTGTTATTGTTGTCGTAGACAAATGCGGCGATTTGCACATTGGGCATGCAGGCGATTCACGCGCAGTGCTGGTCAGAGGTGCTGAATTGAAGATGCTGACCATCGATCATTCCGTGGTGATGGAGATGCATATGCGCGGTCAATTGACGCGCGAGCAGTGTCGGACAAATATCTACAAACATCTCATTACGCGATGCCTTGGTCATGACGATGATGTGGATATCGATTACACAAAGGTGGAAGCTCAACCTGGAGACTGCGTAGTTCTTGCATCTGATGGACTATCTGATGAGATGCGTGAGGAAGAGATTGGTGAAGTGGTAAGTAAATGCACCAGTCCGCATGAAGTCTGCCAAAAACTGATGGAAATTGTATTGCAGCGCGGCGCTCGGGATAACACAACAATACTGACAATAGTGCGTGCTCTATTGCCGAGAGATTCTAACTCCGAGAGCATGGATGGCGTGCACGCAAGTTAAAGATAGACCAGTTGACGATATCGATTTGGATTCACTCTCTTTTGGAATCTTCCGATTGATCTTGCAATAGAGCATTATCGTTTGTCTCTATCATTTGGCGAACATTAAGGTGCAGTTGCGGGTCGCCCTTTTTCTCAAGCGCATTATTCATCCCGTACCCGAAGAATGCTCCGCCTGCGATAGTGACAATCAAGGTTAGCCCGAGCGCGTATAACGCTGCAGTTACAGGCACGTGCAGAAAAAATGTCATTGCTGCCAGGGATACCGCGCTGACGAGGAATAGAATTCCACCGAAAGCAACGCCCATCAGCAGATAATTTGGTTTTGGAACGTTGTCCGGATTTTCCAGTAAGAGGCGCCTATTATTGGCCGATAGTTTTTTTATTGCTACATACTTATCGCGCTTCCCAATTCTCTTTGTATTTGGAATTCGCTCTCCGATTTCTCGAATGGCTTTTGCGATTTCGTTCTCATTGCATGGAATCGAGCCTCCGCAGTCCGGACAAATCAGTCCATGCCAATTCCCGAATGGATCAAAAATGGATGCGGACTGAAAAGAATCGCATCCTGGGCAATGCAGGTACGATCGTCCTTGAGTCGCTTCTGGACAGCTTTTGCAAATCAATATCTGGAGCGGCATTCTCTGCCCCAGCAGCAATTCGCTGATTGCAAAGGTCGTGCTGGTTCTCCAACCTTTGTATGCATCGCTGAGAAGATGGTCCGAGCATCCTTCACCGTGAATTTCGCACAGCGATCCATGACACTTTGGACATTCAAATTCGAACAGCATTTCGGAACTCTTGTTTTAGCTTCGTATCGTCTCTTTGGGCTTCGGCTGTTCATCCTGAGACATGAATTTCGCCTCCGGCGGTACGAAAGGTTTATTCCTCGTATCTATTGATGCCAATCACGCCTATTTCTTCATTGGTTTGCGCTTCGACAACCGATCGATTTGACTGGCGATGCGATCGAAGTCGGTATAGAGAATTCGGCTTTCTCTAACATCAAGATCGCCGTCGGCTCTCATTGCGCTTTCCTTTTCGCCTATTGCATCGAGCATTTTGCGTGTCTCAGCGGCGTCTGCTTGAGTCATTCTGCCTTCTGCGACCAGTATTGCAATCCGTCCTTCCATATCCCAGCGCCGCATAGCTACATCGTCTATGTCGATCCAGTCTCCACTGTTGACGGCAAATTGGGTCCCCTGAACAAGCGGAGTCACTACTTCTCGCTTTAGCGCATTATTGATTTTGAAGCCGACATCGTCGAGTGATCTGGCCAGACCCGTGACTTTGCTATTGGCTGATTGACTCGCTTGAGCTGAGGCTGCTTCTTCCTCTCTCCGGATGCGAGCCAGTTCCGTCATCAATTCGGATTTCAAATGCTCCGGCAGAGAGCCGTTTGTTGATTCGTTGGCGATAATGGTTTCGAGCTTGAGTCTGCGGTCTGTCAAAGTCGATATGTAGATACTTTTTGGCTTGGCAATCAGCCTGACTGTGCCACTACTAGTAGTGACCTGCACTTCGTCGATGCGCTCCGGCCTTTCCTGGCTAGACGCCGAATTTGGATGAGTGAATGAAAGTAGCAGAAAAAATAGGGGAGTTATTGGTTTCATCTGGACAAATTCGTGCTGCCCGGGAGTTTGGGATGTGATTAAGGTTTTGTACCACGTAAAATGAACCCTGAGTGCAATTTTCGAACTCAAGCCGCTGCATGCCTTTGCAGGCTGATTCAATCAAGGTTAACTCTTCGGACCCTGCGAAACTTTTGGGACTGCCTCCGGGCTTTTATCTTTAGACTTTCGAAACTTCTTGATTCGGTTTGGGTATTGAATCTTGACTGACAGAGGTGAGGATTCGCAATGCCCCGAAGTTTTGCACTATCAATTTCTGCCCATTTATTTGTCTTTTCTCTTTGTATCGCTCAATTGCCCATAGCTGCGTGCGCTCAAGAGGCACAGCCGCAATTGCCGGCGGTATCGGACGGACAGCCTGGTTTTGAATCGCTAGATCAGGCGCCAGTCGTGGATACTGAAAACAAGAGCAACGCGCGCTTGTTGGTCGGAGGCGTGACTGCTTTTGAGCCGCACTGCCTGCTGGGCAAGTGGAATGGACACGTCAGTCGATTCGGGCGGCATCCCAAGCTTTATATAGACTATTGCCAGGATGGCAGGATAGCAGGTATTTACAAAGGTATTTTCGGAAAGTTTCCCGTTAGCGGTTACTACAATGACCAGTCAGGCGATATCACGATAAATGTTGATTTTTCATCTTCTGCTCTGACAAAGTTTCGAAAATTGAAGTCTGGTCATGGTGTAATTCAAGCCAATATCAAGGACGGCATCCTTGTCGGCAGCGCATCGATTCCCGACTTTGGTCCCCGAACTGTGCGTTGGGAGGCAGTCAAAGAAAGGCGTGAAACTGCCATAACGACTGCTGCAGATGTTAGAGCAGAATGACGTGGGTGTTTTAGAGCAGCCCCATTCAGACCAGTCTTAAAAGTCAGCTGCTATCGTGACATTTTCCACTTACCAGGGTCTTGGTCTGGGCATCCAGTTCTGTACGGGTCTAGCCCAGTAAGTGACATTTGCGACAGGCTCTTCATAGCCGAAATAGGGATGACGGCGATCATTGATTGTCATGCTGATCTGATACCTGTCTCGATCGTCCTGCCGCCAGGAATAATTGTCGCGGCGACTTAATGTAATGTCGGCGCCCAGCCCAGGTCTGTCGTAATATTGGATCTCCCTCAGGAGTCGCTGGAAATCTCTACCAGAGCGATAGGATGCCTCTGCTCTCAGCCCCGCCGCTGCAGTTTCTAAATCGCCTCTATCCATAAGCGAGGCGATCACATGCGCGGGCAGTTGTTCGTTCAACCGAGCCCCGCGGCTGGGAGTGATCGAGCTTCCGATTTCAGCAATTTCGATTTCGCGATAGCGGTGACGATAATTGTCGCGGTCGTATGGAAATTGCCCATAGTTGTTTCCGGAGACAATCTTGAGTACATTGCTTTCTTCGTTGCCGAATCCGCGCCTGCGTTCACTGACTAGATTGGCGCCTGAGTCAGGATCCTCGTATCTGGCTGCGATCTTAACGATGTCCTGAAATTCCTTTGCACTGAATGATTGCAGGTCTTGCCGGAGCCGTTCGGCTGCAGCTTCGCTTCTGCCGCTGTCCAGAAGGCGGGCAACATCATAACCTTCTTGTTCGACGTAATTTCGCTCGAATCTATCGTGCGTCACGGTTCAAAGCCCTCCCTCAGATCGGGGTCTTTAATGTGTATGGTCAGCAAAGGGTATTCTCTGGAATAATCTTTCTTCAAAGAGCGGAAATTGTCATCGGCGAAAATACGCAGCCAAGATTAAATTTCGACGGCTGTCTTCGCATGCAGGTATCAAACACCTCCATTCCCAATTACTTCTGATGAGCTTTTCTTGAGGTTTTGGGATGAAAGATTTTTTGTGAGCGATCAGATGTAAACACAATTGCTATCTTGCCTTTTGCGGCATAGTAGCGTTTTAGTGTCATAGACTCTTCTTGCGAAAAACCGTCAACGGCATATGGCAATTTGAGCACTGCCGCGATGGTTCCTGGTTTGTAGTAAAGGTAAACTAGGCCTTCTCCAGGCTTGCCTATGATGTGTTGGCGTTTGACGAGTTCGCCCTCAAGTTTATGATTGCGCGCTGCTATTACGACGAATTGGTCATCTTCATGAAGATCGAGAAGGACAGCTTCTTCGGCATCCAGCTTGGCCTGGCAACGCTCAATGATCTGCTCTGCGGATAGATGTTCGCAGTATGCAGGTTGAGAGTTAAACAGGACCAGCGCGGGCAGCAAGAATGCGCACAGGAATCTCACCAGGACGCTTTCATCTAGTATTGCTTTCATTACTAAGCTCGATTAGTGAACGCACCCATTTTGAGTGCGCCTGGGCTGGAAAGATATAGGGAAATTGCTGGATCTCAGGAGCGCGCGTCAATTTAAGGTCGAGCTGATAAGTCGACCAGCTTCAACTCTTTCACTCTGCTGAACTCTTTTAGTTTGCTTACAACTAAAGAGAGGTTTCTTGAAACCGCTTGCCCTGAGATTGGAATGTTCAGCGGACCATTAGGTATTAATCAATGCCTTCAGAATCCAC
>JBGAVL010000221.1:0-10770 GCA_044228145.1 Obscuribacteraceae bacterium (SeqCode) | reverse complement strand
GGGCACAAAATCTGCTGCATGTATTGCGGGCACGCAATCGCCAGACTGTCCTTGGCGAGCGGCTGGCAAATGGAAACTTGCTCGGCATACGGTCTCAATAAAGAACTTTCTTCCAGCCATACGGCTCAATGGGCCGAGCGGCTGAAAAACATGTATGAATTTCAATCCAGCCTAAAGTCAGACTCTTGTGCCCCCCCCGAAATGGAGGCAAATACGGGCGATTTGCAAAGGACTCAACAGTCGCCCTATACTTCAGGTGTTTGAGATAAGCGGTGAGCCATGAGAGGGAAATCGCCGGAAACGGAAGAAGTGAAGCATAACGACACCAATGGCGCCGAAACTGACCGCCTGGAAGTTACCGTCATGTCTTTCGGCTACAAACGCGGCGATGCGCCCAGCGCTAACGCCGTATTCGACGTGCGCTTTCTCAAGAATCCTTATTGGGTGGAGCATCTGCGCCCCTTGACCGGGCTTGACAAAGCAGTACAGGATTACGTTTTAGAACAAGAAGCAGCTAAAGATTTTCTGCCCTCCATTCTCGATTTATGCTTGAAGATAATCCCGCAATTTACAGACGCCAAAGTGCGTCACTTCACAATCGCCTTTGGATGCACAGGCGGGCAACATCGCTCGGCCACTATTGCTGAAAATCTGGCCATGTCTTTAGCGCGTGGTTTGCCGGAAGCACATGTGCGAGTTGTTCATCGTGAGCTTGATGAAGTCGCCGATATCACCGCCAATGGTGGCAGACACAGTCATTCCGGAAACACCCGGGAGGGCTCACGATGAAAGGCTCGATGAATTCAAAAATCGCGCGCATGATGTTGCCCGGACTGAAGCGCTGGATAGTTATCATTCTTGCCGGCATCACCGTAATCGTGGTCGGCATTTTCTTATTCCTCGGCTATCACCCCGTTCATGTCACGACGATGCTGATTCGCGAGACTTTGGAACAAGCGGCAGAGCTCGTTCCCCACAAAGCCAGCGGAATCCTTGTTATCGTCGGCGGCGCGCTCATCGTTTGCATCGCCATATATAAGATGACACTCAACGTCGTCGGTGCCTACTTGCCAAACGATCGCGAGTCCATCCCTGATGTTTTATACCGCAAACGGCACCTGGCTAAAGGTCCACGCGTAGTCGTCATCGGCGGCGGAACAGGACTTTCGAACCTTTTGCGCGGCATCAAATTGTTTACCAATAACATCACCGCTATTGTCACTGTCGGCGATGACGGCGGTTCGTCAGGAAGACTGAGAGAAGGATTTGGTGTTATTCCTCCCGGCGATTTGAGAAACTGCATTACCGCGCTTGCCGATGAAGAAGGGCTTGTCACTGAGCTTTTCCGTTATCGTTTTGATTCCGGCGAAGGACTCGAGGGTCACTCTTTCGGCAACCTGTTTTTGACCGCTGTATGTGCCATCACCAACGGTGACATGCTGGAGGCGACCAGAGTCGCCAGTCGTGTTTTAAATAGTTGCGGTCAAGTATTGCCTTCCACGCTGGTCAACTGCACGCTTGTCGCAGAGATGTCGGATGGAACAGTAGTGAAAGGCGAATCCAACATAACAGAGGCCGGCGCAAGAATCAAAACTCTTTCGTTGATTCCGGAAAAACCCAAGGCAACCCCTGAAGCAATTGAAGCGATTCACGACGCCGATCTGATTATTCTCGGTCCCGGCAGCCTCTATACCTCGATTATTCCAAACCTGCTTGTAGACGGCATTCCGCAAGCAATCAGAGACTCCAACGCCGACAAGATTTACGTCACCAATGTTCTCACTCAGTTGGGAGAGACGACCGGATACAGCGTAGGCGATCACATCGAAGCGATACTTGCGCATTCAGGAACCGCAGGTAATCTCGGCTATAGGTTGATGGAAGCAGTATTGGTAAACGACCAAACGCCACAGCTTGAAGGCAAGATCCCGCCCGACATAAAGCCGGTGGCATTGGACAGCGACCGCGTGCGCGAACTCGGTGTGGTTGTGGTAAAACGATCTTTGCTGAGCCAAAAAACCATCGGTCACCACGACTCGGACAAACTGGCAAAAACAATCATGCTCTGGCACATGCGCCACGGAAGAAAACAGCCGATCAAACAAACGATGGGCAAGCCTGTGGCAAAGAAACCTGCTGCCAAAGTGCCCTCCACAGAGCAACCAATTGATATGGAGCCAAGTGATGGCACGCTTGTTACTGCTGGTTTGAAAGAACAGATGACCGGCGAAAGCAGTAGCCAAAATCCATCCGGTGCGTAATAAGTAATGCGACTTCGTCAAATTTCATTGACGCTCACCATTCTTCTAGCATGTCACTGTGCGTCTCTAGCGCAGGCTAATGCTGTAGACAATGAGATTCACCAGGGAATGGTGGCTTACAAACGCAAAGATTACGCCGGAGCAGAAAAGCACTTTAAAGCAGCATTACGTCTAGCAGAAAAACACGAATCTGCGGATCTACTGCTCGCCAAAAGTCTGAAGAAGCTTTCCCAGTTCTATTTTGAAATGGGCTACAGCACTAGCTGGAAAGCCGTACCATACCTAAAACTCTACTTGAAACAGTTAGAGAAGAACTTTGGCCCTAATGATCCTTCACTGGTTCCCACATTAAGCGATCTCGCCGATTGCTATAGGATGCAGGAAAAAAATGCAGAAGCAGAGACTCTCTACAAACGTTGCTTGACGATCATGGAAAAATTAGAAGGACCAGCGGATTCCGCCCTAGCGAAGAGTTGTACGAATCTGGCAACGTTTTATGAGTATGAAGGAAAATATCTTGACGCGGAGCCGCTGTATCAACGTGCCTTGAAAATCACACAGGCAGCTAAACAACCAAATTATTCAGAAACCATCAGCGCCTTAAACAATTTGGCAGGTTTCTATAGAGAGCGAAGTCGATACACAGAAGCTGAGTCTTATTACCAACAAATGCTTGACTTGAACGAGAAAGCATTTGGCTTGAACGATCCCAGAGTGGCAAAGGACCTGAATAATCTTGGCGCTATAAATGAGTCTCTGGGCAGCTTTTCAGAAGCAGAACCCTATTACAAACGTTGCATGCAAATTAGACTACAAGAATTGAGCAAGCGAGATCCCGCTGTCTGCTCAAGCATGGAAGATTATGCAAGAGTATTGCGCAAGCTGAAACGAGAAAGCGAAGCATCAGCCGTAGAAGCACAGGCAAAAGCATTCCGCGCAGCTCAAAAGTGATTGCCGAAAACGGGAAGCGGCAGAACAATTTCTGTTAAAAGCGTTTACCTTGGAGAAACACGAGAAACTCCTCGCGCGTTGTCAGATTGCGCTTTATGCCACCATATGTATCTCCGGGAACGATTTCAGCTGAAGTTACCTTTTGATCTTTAAAAGTGACCATCAAGAACTTACATGTTCGGGCTCTTTCATCATGCTCAATCACATATTGAGCACTTTTGGAGCCGTCACAATGCCACCCGCTAGCTTTGCCCCCAAGCAGCCCCAATACAGCAACCTCATGCATTCCCAGAAGAGACCTTCTCAACTTAGGTTGCAGGAAATCTGTCAAAAACAGACGGTTTTCACTTAGTAGAAGGGCAATTTGCCGCAAGTACTCTGTTTCGCTTTGAAACACCAAAACTTCCCATTAGCTCACAACCTGGCGCCAAACTGTATAATTGGCGTTCGCAAAATGACAGATAAGGAGATATGCCCGTGACGACGGAAACAACACAGAAAGAGAGTTTGGGTAAGGCGCTTGGTCGCATTGCGTCGGGTGTGTTTCTCGTCACTTTCACAAACGACGGTAAGAAAGACGGCATGCTTTCCACGTTCGTCATGCAAGCAGGGTTCAATCCACCGGTAGTTGTAGTGGCAGTGAACAATAAACGGCCGCTCCTGGATGTATTGAAACCTGGCGATACGTTTGCGGTAAACGTTCTGTCTAAGGCAAACATGGATGCATACAAGAATTTCGCCAAGCCGTATCAAGAAGGCATGGATCGATATGAAGGCATTGAGCTGAAGGATGGAACTGAGCATCCAATTCTCGCAAAGTGCGTATCATACATGACCTGCAAAGTCATATCCTATGCCGAAGCCGGCGATCACCAGCTGCTCATTTCCGAAGCGATTGATGGCGAGCAACTGAACGACGAGGAGCCGATGATCCATTTACGGAAGAATGGATTCGGATATTAGATCTGCTTTTCGGATAATTATTCTAACCCTTGCTCTATGAAGCGGCGCGGGCTGTTACCGCGTCTTTCTCGCCTGGCTTGTAGTCAACCATCAATTCCATCGCTTCCTCGTAGCCTTGAGTGATGAGCTTGCGAGAGCGCATCGGATCGATTTCCAGAAGCGTGGTGTTGACTGCCCGTTTCGGCTGAAAGACTCTGATATCGACGTTCTTTCTTCCCTTCGATTCGATATTGCCTTCTTTGATCAGGCGATTGTAGAGCTCTGCGGTCTGAATTTCTTTTCGTGCCGATGCATCAAGGACAATATCCAAACAGCGCACGATTACTTCAAACATATTGGTCGGACAGACGTTGATTTTTTCAGGGTGCAAGAGCACCATATAGACTTCATCGGCGCCCATCTGAATAGCGGTTTCCATTGGTGTATTGCGCACCAACCCGCCATCCACCCAGAGTCCATGACCGTTGATATGACGGGGAGGAAAAGCCATTGGAATCGCAGATGTGGCCATCATCACGTCGATCAATTCGTTAGTCGACATGATGTCGTCCATCATGAAAAGCTTGGTTTCCAAACTGCAAAGGTCAGTCGCGCACCAGCCTATTTGCATGTTGCTTGAGCGCAGCTTGGGCAAGTTGACCTCACGGCGCAGCAATTCTTCCAGCGGCGAATTGTCCAGCAAGCCGAGCTTATGGCCGAGAAGCATGCGGCCCATCTGATGGGGAGAAGGCAGTTTGAAAATGTCCTGGGCGCGAATCTGGCACCAGAGTTCTTCCAATCTTTCGATTCCACCCTGAGCGACAACAGCGGCGTTAATGCCTCCTATCGATGTACCGAAAGCCATGTCGAAGGTGAGACCTTTCTCGTAGAGCGCCTTCACGACGCCCACCTGATATGCACCCCTTCCTCCACCTCCCGGCAAAACCAGCGCTCTTTTCGGACGGGCTACTTCGGTAAGTGGGGTGCGGTCTCCGTTTTCCATGTTCGGGCTCCAGTAGGATCTGTGCTCTAGAAATCTGCTGTTTCAGCTTTCTTACGCCTGAAGTCTTGGTTCATTTGGCGTCTATCTCTAATTCTAGACAAAAAACCGACGTTCTTCGGGCTTATATCTTCTCTCCGGCTTCTAATACTACCTAATATGTTCCCTCTTCCTTATCGATATAAAAGTGCGAGCATTTGGTATCGGCTCAAAACATCTTCAAACAGGGCGAGGCAACAGCTCAAAATCGCCTCACACGGATATTTTTTTCAAGCGAACACCGAAATAATGACCTGCAGATCGTCACAACCTTGACTGGGTCTCGCCGTCGGTAGACTTATTCGCGGCTCTGCTATACTTAACTTAGTTTAGCTTAGTCTAGTTTAGTTGGTGAGCAAGATGGAACAGGTCAATATCCACCAGGCGAAAACAAATCTTTCCAAACTGTTGGAAAAAGTGCTCGACGGACAGGAAGTAATTATCAGCAAAGCAGGCAAACCGATTGCTAAATTGGTGCCGTTCAACCCGGCGGCATCAAGCCGCAAGCTCGGTCTCATGAAAGGGAAGATCCGAATCGCTGCGGATTTCGATGCACCCCTGCCGGACAAAATTATTGAAGAGTTCGAGGGACAGTAGCATGCAGCTTCTCCTTGATACCAATGTATTGCTGTGGGCAATGGCAAACGACAAACGCCTTCCACGCGATACGGCCAAAATGATCCTGGATCCCCAAAACCGAGTCATCGTTAGCTCTGTCTCTTTCTGGGAGATAAGTATCAAGAAGGCCCTCGGCAAAATTTCGATTTCACTGCCGGATCTAAAACAACACGTGGAAGAATGTCAGTTCGATTGGCTGCCGGTCACAGCCGAGCATTGCATCGGACTGGCCGACCTGCCTCTGTTGCACCGAGACCCCTTCGACCGCATGCTAGTTTCTCAAAGTCGATTGGAACCGGCTATTCTTCTCACTGGCGACAACTCTTTAGCTGCATATGGCGAATTTGTAATTGTCGTCTGACGTGGCGCTGTAAAAAAGGCGTTCTCTTTGGAGAGAACGCCTTCTATTTGCAGACGCAATGTTTTGCAGTCTGCCTGTCTATTGGCGCTTAAGCGCGGGCCACTTGTTTGCTGGCTTCAGCGACGAACTTGGCCACCTCGGAAGGTGTCTTCGCTACTTTAATGCCGGCCTTCTCGAAGGCTTCGATCTTGGATTGAGCTGTGCCTTTTCCACCGGAAATGATGGCACCGGCGTGTCCCATACGTTTGCCGGGCGGTGCAGTCTGACCGGCGATGTAGGCGACGACAGGCTTCTTCACGTTCGCTTTTATGTAAGCTGCTGCCTCTTCTTCGGCGGTTCCGCCGATCTCACCGATGAGCACGATTACTTCGGTCTTCGGGTCTTCTTTGAAGAGCGAGAGCGCTTCTTCGTAGCCCATTCCCTTGATCGGGTCTCCGCCGACGCCGACACAGGTCGACTGACCGAGTCCGCTTTCCGTCAGGGCAAGCGCGATTTCATAGGTGAGCGTTCCGGAGCGGCTGACCATTCCGACTGGTCCGGATTTGAAAATCGTGCCTGGGAGAATGCCTATCAAGCACTCGCCTGGCGTGATTACGCCGGGGCAGTTTGGTCCGATCAGCTTGGCGCCTTTGGCTTTCACCTGTGCGACGAGCTTGGCTGCATCTTGCGGAGGGATGCCTTCGGTGATGAGAACGATCAGTTCTGCGCCGGCATCCAGTGCTTCCGAACCGGCATCGAGCGCCAGGTAGGGTGGAACGAAGATAACGGAGGTGGTGGCGCCGGTCGCTTGGAAGGCTTCCTTGACGGTGTCGAACACCGGGATGCCTTCGATTTTGGTGCCGCCTTTGCCGGGCGTAACGCCGCCTACAACTTTGGTGCCATAGGCGATCATGCGCTTGGTATGGGCTGAGCCCATCTTGCCTGTAGCGCCCTGGACGATGACTTTGGTGTCTTTGTTAATCAGAATCACTTTGTGTATCTCCTTAAGTTAGCGTGCGGCGCCGGCTGGAACTTTCGATTGTGCGACCGCTTCTTTCACCGCAGATTCGAGTTCTGGGTAAAGCTTGAGGCCGGATTCGGCAAGCATTTTTTCTGCGATATCCTGGTTGTTGCCGCGCAGGCGAACAATCAGTTTGCGCTCAGGGTGCCGTTTCATGAAGGCAACCAGGGCTTGTGCCACTTCGTCACAAGCGGTGATGCCACCCAGGATGTTGACCAGAATCACGTCGCACTTCGGATTGTCGTGCACGATTTCCAGCGCTTCCAATGTTTTTTCAGTGTCGGATCCGCCTCCTGCATCCAGGAAGTTTCCTGGTTCGCCGCCAAAGGCCTTGACCAGGTCCATGGTAGCCATCGTCAGTCCGGCGCCGTTGCAGAGGATGCCGATATTGCCTTCCAGTTCGACCAGGTTCAACCCGGCACGTTTGGAGCGCTTTTCTCTTTCGGAAAGATCGAGCATGTGAGTTTCGGTCCAGCCGGCAAAGCACTTGTGACGGCCCAGAGCATCGTCGCAGATGGTGATTTTGCCGTCCAGGGCGAGAACTTCGTCGCCGTCGGTGACGATGAGCGGGTTGACTTCCGCCAATTCCAAATCTTTGGATTCGAAGAGCCTGTAGAGCTTGTTGGCGAGATCAGCGAATTTGTTGAGCAAGTTGCCCGTCAAGCCGATTTGTTTGGCCAGGTCGCGGCCGACATAGTCGTGATAGGGATAAGGAATCGGCATCGTGACGACATTCTTCGACGATTCGATTTCGATGCCACCTTCAGCCGACGCAATAAAGATTGCGCAACCGCGGCTTCTGTCGAGGGTTACGGACAGGTAGATCTCGCGGGCAATTTTCAGTTTTGGCTCGATCAGGAGGCTTTCAGTCTTGGAGCCGCCGATTACCATTTTGAGCAAGTCTTTCGCTTTGGTTTCACCATCTTTCAAGTCTTGAGCAAACTGAATGCCGCCAGCTTTGCCGCGACCACCGGACTGCACTTGCACTTTGAGAGTAAGCGGATAGCCGAGGTGAACCTTTCTCAATTCTTCCGGCTTGGTTATGCGATGAGACGGCGGGACCGGAATGCCGTGCTCCTGGAAAATCTTCTTGGCTTCCCACTCATATAAATTCAAGACCATTACCTCCTTACGGGAGCACTCTGTGCTGCCTTTGTCGATCCCTTTGATCCGTTTGATCCGTTTGATCCGTTTTATCCTTTGAACCACCTGCCGGATGGCTGCTGCGGCGCATCTCTTGTTTACAAGAGCGCATCCAGCCCCACAAACCGGCTGTGGCTTCATATAAATGTAGAACCTTCCGGCGATTATCGTCACGGAATTCTAAAAAGCTTAAAAATGCTGGCAATAATCAGGGTCAAATCAGGTGTTTCACAGAGCTTAACCCGGCTTTTTCCTTTGTCAGTGACGTTCTCTGTGTTTTTCGCCCGGCTTAATGGGTATCCAAATTCGATCAAATGAGAGTGCAACTGACAATGCCGGTATACTTATTTAGTTTGTTTCGCTTGAAATCGGCTCATTTGATGAGCTGGTCTTGGCGTTTCACCGATGTGGACGTGATTGTATGCGGATAGGGATCCTTACAGGTGGAGGAGATTGCCCCGGCTTGAATGCCGTGGTTAGAGCCATCGTCAGGCGCTCGGTCATAGAACACGGCTCGGAAGTGGTCGGATTCCTGGAAGGCTGGCGCGGTCCGATGGAAGGCATGGTCATGCCTCTGACCCTGCAGGGCACAGGCGGGCTCATCCACCGTGGCGGGACCATTTTGCGAACCTCGCGCGCCAATCCGTTCAAAACCGAACGGGGCCCGGAAAAAATTGCCGAGCAAATGGAGAAACATCGCCTTGATGCTCTGATTGCAATAGGAGGAGAAGAAACCCTCAGCATTGCCGAAGAGATGTACTCCAAGCATAAATTGAACGTTGTCTGCATTCCCAAAACAATCGACAACGATCTCAATTCCACCGACTTCACCTTTGGCTTCGACACTGCAGTCAATGTCGTAATGGAAGCAATCGACAGGCTGCATACAACCGCAGAATCGCACAACCGAGTTTTAGTGTGCGAAGTAATGGGCGGAAATGCGGGTTGGATAGCTTGCTACGGCGGTATTGCCGGCGGTGCGGACTTTGTGCTGGTCCCGGAAAAGCCTATCAAACTGAAAGAAATTGCCGAATCAATCAAGAAGCGCCATGCCAGAGGGCGAGACTACTCTATAGTCGTAGTCGCAGAAGGCGCGCGCCTGGAAGGTGATGAATCACACCCGCCAACAACTGTCAACGGCAACAAAAGGACCGGCATCGGCGAAAGGTTGGCCAAATTGATAGAAGAAGAAACAGGCTATGAAACACGAGCAACGGTGCTTGGTCACATTCAACGCGGCGGATCGCCGACCGCTTTTGATCGGGTGCTCGCCACCAGATTTGGTGTAAAGGCGACGGATCTGGTCCATGAGAAAAAATTTGGACAAATGGTGGCCTTGCAAGGCAATCATGTGGTCGATGTGCCGATCAGCCAGGGCATCGGCAAGATAAAGTCTCTTGATATGGACCTGTACGGTGTAGCCGAGGTCTTCTTCTCCTGAAGTTTTCACAGAAGCAGTGAAACATGCCGGATAAAAACAACAACAATCGCGACACCGATGCACGGTACATGCGTGAGTGCCTTGAATTGGCAGAACGCGCGCACGGGCGCACCTCCCCCAATCCGATGGTCGGCTCGGTCGTTCTCGATAAATCAGGAAATGTCGCAGGGAGAGGCTTCCATCAAAAACGCGGCGAGCCACATGCTGAAGTAAATGCTTTGAACGAAGCCGGTGACAGAGCCAGAGGCGGCACTCTGTATGTTAATTTGGAGCCCTGCTGCCACCATGGAAAAACGCCACCCTGCACCGACAAAGTGATCGCCAGCGGTGTGAAAAAAGTAATTGCCGGCATGGAAGATCCAAATCCGGTGGTTGGCGGAGGCGGAGTCAAGGCCTTGCAAGAAGCAGGCATCGAAGTCGTTGCCGGTGTTCTCGAAAATGAATGCGCTTTTCTGAATCGTGGTTTTATCAAAAGAATCAAGACCGGTTTACCCTGGGTGTGTTTAAAACTTGCCACCACCCTCGATGCCAAAATCGCCGACCGCCACGGTGGCAGCAGATGGATCACAGGCGCCGAGGCCAGACACTATGTGCACGAATTACGAAACCAATTTGACGCAGTTTTGGTGGGCACGAACACCGCACTGATCGATAATCCAACACTAAATGTACGCGATATAGAGAACAGCCGCGACCCTGTAAAAGTTCTTATAGACAAAGACTTGCGCGTTTCCTTCGAAGCCAAAATTTACACGCACGCGACCACAGCAAAAACGCTGGTGATTACCAGAGACGATCTGTCAGATCGCAAACTCGCCGATCTTCCTCTTGTCGAATTGATCGGAGTACCATATTTGGTATCAAAGCCAAGTGCGAAAAACCACGAGTCGGCAGCAGGAATACCGCTGAGAAGAGAAGAAGATAAAGAAAAAAACAGAGAATCAATCGTACTCAATCTGGAAGAAGGACTGCGCCAACTCGTTAAAAGAGGCATCAACACGGTGTTGTGTGAAG
>JBGAVL010000220.1:0-10813 GCA_044228145.1 Obscuribacteraceae bacterium (SeqCode) | reverse complement strand
TCTCCATATTCGTTCTTTCCCAATCAGAGCTGAAAGAATGCTTGTCTTTGAAGGGCACGCTCGATAAAGCAAAGTCGAAAGAATGGCTGCTGAGGCTATTGCGCATCGGTATTCCCGCATGCATACAGGATCTTTCCTGGGTGGGCGGCAATTTCCTCTTACTGATCATTCTTGCGCACACACACGATCCGACATCTGCTCAAGCGGCATGGGGAGTGGGTCTGCGTGTTGAAGAAATGATCGGCGGCATGCCCATCTATGCGCTTTCTATGGCGGTAGGCACGATTGTCGGTCAGAATCTCGGCGCAAAACAACCGGAACGCGCCGTCAGAGCGGGCTGGCAAGTAGCAGGTCTGGGCGCAGGGTTCAATCTTCTTGTGGCGATCGCGCTCTTTGTCTTTGCTCGAGAAATTGCCTGCGTGATGAGCTCTGACCCGAAAGTAATCGGATATACCAGCGATTATTTTCGCTGGGTAGGTTTGTGCCAGCCTTTCGTGGCGCTCTGGTTGATTCTTTTCGGAGCCATGCAGGGCGCCGGCTATACTCGCTGGCCCATGATCGCCAGCACGCTTATCCTGACGCTTTTCAGGCTGCCTCTGGCCTGGTTTTTGAGCGTCACCTTAAACTGGGGTCCTTCCGGCACCTGGGCGGGCGTTTCAATCTCAGTTTTCATTGTCGGACTGCTTGCTATCTGGCGCTTTAATACCGGCGTTTGGAAAGATCAAAAAGTTTAGTCCCGGATTGAACTTTTTCACCGCCGAATACGTATTCAAATGCAGGCACGAAAATATGGCAGGCGACTTATGGGCGCCTGCCTGGACAATCACTTGCCACCCTTGTGATTGACGTCTTCGTGCGCTTAAGTGCCGGACAACAAATTCTTGGGGGTGTTTATGCAACACATTCAAAAGGTTCAAGAGAGCGTTTCTAAAACAGATGTCGGGGATAAAAATAAAAGTTACAAAAATAGAGTGAAGTACACTCTGCCTCAGCTCAAACTTTGTCTGGTCGGCGAGCCTTCCAGAGCCAGAAAAATGATTCCTATTCAAGCTCCTGAAGATGCGGCACGATTTCTCAATCCGCTTCGCTATGCTGCCGAAGAGCATTTTGTAAGCCTGCATTTAAATGCCAGGCACGAAGTACTCGGACTGCATGAAGTTTCGCATGGATCTTTGTCGGCTTCTCTTGTCCATCCGCGTGAGGTTTTTAAAGCTGCTCTTCTGGCTAACAGTTATGCAATTATCGTTTGCCACAATCATCCATCAGGTTCGAAAGTTGTTCCAAGCAGGGAGGATCTAGAGACTACAGGGCAGCTTTTCAACGCCGGAAAGCTCTTGGGAGTGACTTTGATTGACCACTTGATTGTCGGTCCGGGGCTGAGAAAAAACACCGTATACAGCGTCAGAGAGCATCATCCTGAACTTTGGAAATCAATCTAACACTGTCCGGCCTGCCGGAAAGTAAAGCAAGGCAAAATACAGAAAACCCTGAATTTGAGTGGATTTTTGCATTGGAGTTTAGAGGGCCTCAGGTGCAAAAATAGAGGTTGTGATATCGTGAATCTGCGACTTTCACAGACACGGACTCATGAATCGCAAAGAAAAGAGAAAAACCATCAAGGTTAAAGTGGGAAACCAGTTCATAGGCGGTGACGCCGAAGTTCTGGTGCAGTCGATGACGAATACACCGACTGAAGATCCTGAAGCGACTGCCAATCAAGTCAGGGATCTTTATGAAGCGGGCTCTGAAATAGTTCGCATCACCGTCAACACGCGTGAGGCAGCCAAACAAGTTCCTGTCATTGTTTCCAAGCTTGAAAAAATGGGCGTGGAAGTTCCGCTGGTCGGCGACTTCCATTACAACGGACATATTTTGCTTTCTGAGTTTCAGGATTGTGCGCGCTTGCTTGCTAAGTATCGCGTCAATCCTGGCAATGTCGGACGGGGCGAAAGGCACGACGAAAATTTCAAATCGATGATCGATTGTGCGATCAAATGGAACAAGCCTGTGCGCATCGGCGTCAATTGGGGCTCGCTCGATCAAGATTTGCTCAAACGCATGATGGATGACAATGCGGCGCTGAAAGAACCGCAAGAAGCGCACGAAGTTCTCATCGAAGCAATTGTCGAAAGCGCAGTTCAGTCTGCCAAAAAAGCAGTTGAATACGGACTGGCCAAAGACCATATTATTTTGAGCGCCAAAGTTTCTGAAGTACCGGATCTAATTGAGGTTTATCGCCGGTTGGCGTCGCGCAGCGATCATGCGCTGCATCTTGGATTGACGGAAGCGGGCATGGGAATGAAGGGCATCGTCGCGTCGAGTGCCGCATTGTCTGTTTTGCTTTTCGAAGGCATAGGCGACACGATAAGAGTCAGTTTGACTCCGGAGCCTGGCGCAGACCGGACGAAGGAAGTGCATGTCTGCCAGCAGATCTTGCAGTCCTTGAAGATTCGCTCGTTCAAGCCGCAGGTGACTGCATGCCCTGGTTGCGGTAGAACGACAAGCACTGTTTTTCAAGAACTGGCAAAGCAGATTGAAGAACATCTGACGGACAGGCGCAAGCAATGGCAGGAATTGTATCCGCAAGCCAAAGACCTGAAAGTGGCAGTAATGGGATGCATCGTCAATGGTCCCGGTGAGTCGCGCCACGCCGATATCGGAATTTCATTGCCTGGCACAGGAGAAGAGCCGCGCGCGCCAGTCTATGTCGATGGTGAGCATAAGACCACTCTTTCCGGTCCGAATCTGGCCGACGATTTCATCAGTCTTGTGGACGATTACGTCAAAAGCAGCTATGCGAAAATCGAGATTTAAGTCGATACCCGTCACTTAAAAATGAGGGATGACAAGCGATCGCGGCCGAATTTATAAGATAGAATTAGACAACTTTCACTATTGGTGCCGGAAATCCCATTGGCCCAGGCCCAGTCGCCTCTGGCGGATTTTGGCGTGCTGATTTATTTCAATCCCCTGACTAAGGTGATGATTATGGTAGACACAGGTCTAATTCTGTTTACGCCGGCGTCCGACAGAGACGGACAACCCACCCTCATGTTCAAGACCGATGCACGTGAGATTCTACCGCCTGACACGCATGAAGAGCGCATGGAATGGGTGCGTTCGTCATTCTCGCGCTTCTATTCACGTGTCAAAGAAAGCGAATTTGCTTATCAATCCACGATCTCAGCTGTTTTGACGCAAATTTGAAGCTCAGTCCGATTCATTGCGTCATGTTGCAGCCGAGAGGCAAGCAGCAAGCCGTAAAATGGTGTATTTAGGCTGCCTGCCATATAATGTTCAATCCGCATGCAACTTGGGTTTGCATGGATATGGACAAGGCTTTCATGGCTGACAGCTCCACTATGGATGAAAAATCCGCTCGGCGTGTATTCGTCGAAACTTTCGGCTGCCAGATGAATAAAGCCGATTCCGAAAATATGCTCGGTCTTTTAAGTGAAATCGGCTACGAGCAGACGCTCGATTCCAAGCAAGCTGATCTTTTGATTTTGAACACCTGCGCAATCAGAGAAGGTGCAGAAGACAAAGTATTCAGTTATCTGGGCGCCTGGGGAAAGCAGAAAAGAAAGCGTCCTGAATTGATGATAGCCGTTGGTGGTTGCGTGGCGCAGGAAAAGGGCGCTTCGATCATTACGCGCATGCCATACATCGACGTGGTATTCGGCACACACAATCTGCATCGTCTGCCCGATCTGGTTTTGAAAGCACGAGAAGAGAAGACCAAGGTCGTTGAAATTGTTCAAGCATTGCCGGAAGACCTGCCGGAATTGCCGGTGATCAGGCAAAGCGATTTTTCTGCCTGGGTGTCGGTAATCTATGGCTGTGATTACAACTGCACCTATTGCATCGTGCCTTATGTGCGTGGACGGGAAAAGAGTCGCACCGCTGAAGTAATTGAAAAAGAGATTGAAGAATTGACTGAGTCCGGCTATTTGGAAGTGACCCTGCTCGGACAGAATGTCACCGCCTACGGACACGATCTCGATCCTAAAATCCATTTGGGCGATCTGATCAGGCGTCTGGAAAAGTTCAAACAACTGAAGAGAATCCGCTTTCTGACCGGGCATCCACGCGATCTTCAGGACGGCATTATTGACGCAGTGCATGAAGTGGAAAGTGCCTGCGAGTATTTCCATATTCCCATTCAGGCGGGCAACGATCGCACTTTGCGCCGCATGGCCCGCGGTTATCAAGTCGATTTTTACAAACGTTTGATTGAAAAAATTCGCAATAAAATGCCGGATGCTTCTATCACCAGCGATTTGATTGTTGGTTTTCCGGGCGAGACAGAACAAGAATTCATGGATACTGTGAATCTTGTCGAAGAAATTCAATTCGATTCTTGCAATACGGCTGCCTATTCTCCCAGACCGCACACCCATTCGGCTGCCTGGGCGGATCAATTGCCGGAGCATGAGAAGTACGAACGCCTGCGTTTTCTCAATTCAGTTGTCGGTGAAGTCTCTCACCGCATCAACAGACGTTATGTAGGAAGGAGAGAAGAAGTTCTCGTAGAGGGCGAAAGCCAGCGCGACCAAACGCGCTTGAGCGGAAGAACCCGCACCAATAAAATCGTCAACTTTGAAGGCGACAAGTCTCTGAAAGGAAAACTTGTCGACGTCGATATTCAGTCCGCTAATCCATGGGCATTGCGCGGCACTCTCTGTTCATCGGTGGTGCCTGCGAAGTGATGTTTTTCGTTTTTACTGTTTGCAACTTTTAGTAGATCAGGGAGAGTTAGTTTTAAAGCCATGTCTAAATCAACGACACTTACACACACCATTCGCCAATTCGTTGCAGATGATCTGCCGGCCTTGAAAAATTGTTTTGTCGAATTGCAAGAGTTCGAAAGAGAATTGGTCAGCCACCGCCTGCCCGGAGAAGAAATAGCCGATCGCTATATTCAAGCTTTGCTGCAACGCAAGAAAGAAAACACTGCTGAGATTTTCGTCGCAGAAGTAGAAGGGAAAGCAGTCGGATTTTTGAGCGTTTTATTGAGCGAACAGCTTGATGCCGACTTGAATGAGCCGATTGAGCTGGCATACCTTTCCGACATCGTCATTCTCAAGGAATACCGTAAATATGGCATTGGTGAAGCTCTTGTAAAACGAGCCGAAGAATACGCCATTGCGCATAATGCCATGTATTTGTCAGCCAATGTTCTGGCCGCCAACCAAGGCGGGCGGGCGCTATATGGCAAGGCCGGCTTCAACGAATACGAATTGTTGATGTTGAAAAAACTGCCGACGACCTAAGCTCGATCAGATTCGCAAGAGCCGGAAATATTCCTGCAAATCCATACGTGAAATGCCGGCATTCTCAGGTGCCCACTCTTCGTCGAAAGCATTGGATATCGGCTCGAGATTGCGCATCAAGAAAATCAGGAATGATTTCTCACGCCATCCTGTCAATTCATCCGTTGCCGCATTTTGCAATTCCTGTTTGCTGAGAAATCCATCTCCATCTTGATCGAGCGAGTCAAAGGTTTTGAGCGCGAAATCATGAATGTCTTGGAAAGTCTGGGTGAGATTGATTCCACCTGACGGGACAGGCACTTTCTGCCAGGCTTCAGGGCGTGGACGGGCTTCGCACGTGCCGTCGTCGCGCACTTCAATCTGATCGAAATATTCCTGTAAGTCCACCCTGGAAATGCCGCACTTTTCGTCCGCCCATTCTTCATCGTAAGCGGCGGCAATATCTTCGATTCTGCGAATCAAAAAGAGCAGAAAAGACTTTTCTCGCCAGCCCACTGACGGATCGGTGAAGCTGTTTGAAAGCTCTGCTTTTGTTACGAACCCGTCGCCGTCCTGGTCGAGTTTGTCATAAGCCCCATAGGCAAAGACTTTTATGTCGTTCAAGGAGGACTTTACACTGATGCCGTCCTGGTGACTCAGCCAGGCTGTCTGAGACGGCTGCTCTGTTTGCTGAAATGTCCCTGCCACGTGTATATCCTCTGTTTTCGATAGTTTGGAACGCTTATGGACCAGGTCCATGACACCGGAAACTTTTCTCTATTATCGGTACTTTCCCGATCGTTACAGCTGATAAACGGCTTGAAAACTGCTTGAGGCGCAGATTGAGATACCTGAATCCATCGGCGCCGCCTATAAAGGTATAATAGCTGCCTTATGCAAGACCTGTCCCCTGCTAGCGTCACCATCGACGCCGAGGAAATTAAGTCCGCCTCCACTTTGTTGAAGGCGGGTCAGTTGGTCGCTTTTCCTACTGAAACAGTATACGGACTGGGCTGCGACGCCGCCAATCCGGATGCGCTTGCTCGCCTGTACAGGGTCAAGGGTCGCCCCGGCGACCATCCTGTAATTGTTCATCTGGCATCGATTGACCAGCTTGAGGATTGGGCTCTGACAGTGCCCGATCAAGCTCTGGCGCTGGCTCAAAAATTCTGGCCCGGACCGATGACTTTGATTTTGAAAAAGTCGGACAAAGTACTGCCCGCTGTCAGCGGCGGTCAAGATACCGTCGGCCTGAGAATTCCTTCTCACCCGGTCGCTCTTTCACTTCTTAAAGAATTCAATTCCGGAGTTGCCGCACCGTCAGCAAACCGGCACGGCAAAATCAGCCCGACCACAGCCGAGCACGTGAAGAGCGAACTCGGCGATCTGGTCGCTAAAGTTTTGGACGGCGGACAATGTTCTGTCGGCATCGAGTCGACCATCGTCGATCTTTCCGGAGAGATGCCGCGCATATTGCGCCCTGGAATGATTACGCTTGATGAGATTGAAAGCGTTCTCAAGAAAGCGAAAAAATCGAAAAAGAAAGACGCCGGAAATTCAGTTGCACCGCGAGCACCAGGCTCCCTTTCCAGTCACTACGCACCGCAAACCGGCTTGAAATTGTTTTCCCACCAGAATCTTCCGCGCGCAATTGCTACCGCCGAGAATCTGATGATGCGGGTTTCGGTAATGGCATTTTCCGATCCGATCAATTGTTCGGCGGTAATTTCCTGGAAGCAACTTTCGGAAAATCCTGCTGAATGCGCGCGGCAGCTTTACGCCACCATGAGAGAATTGGACTTGTCCGGAGCCGATTACATTATCGTGGAAGAACCGCCCGAACTGGCGGAGTGGATGGGCATTTTGGACCGCCTGCGCAGGGCGGCGAATGGATGAGATCTGAATTGATCTTTTGACTTGCTTTTGGAGACAGGGTAATGGCAGATGTAAACAAAAAACTCGATGGAAATGTTGCCGGCGACTTTTTCGTCGATTCTACCTGCCAGAATATGGACATTTGCCGCCAGCTGGCACCGGACAACTTCACGTACTGGCAGGATTATGCCGTTGTAGGAAAACAGCCGCACGGAGATCATGAAATGCGCCAGGTATTACAGGCGGTGCTCTGCTGTCCCTACGGATCGATCGGTACTACCAATCGAGCGCCACTTGCAGATGTGATGCAAGATTTCCCCATGCAAATTGACGATGAAGTTTACTTCTGCGGATTCAATTCGCCAAAAACATCAGGCGGCAACAGCTATTTCGTTAAGCACAAGGCGGGCAATTGGCTTTTCAATACTCCCAAATTTCAATCCCACCTGGTCAAAAGATTGGAAGGAATGGGTGGAGTCAGCAATATTTTCATTTCTCACCGCGATGATGCAGGCGAGTCTGAAAAATTTGCTCAACACTTCAAGGCCAAAAGAATAATTCACCGCCATGAAGTTGAAGCACAGCCGCATGCTGAGGTGGTCTTGAGTGATACCGAGACATACGACTATCAGCCTGACTTTACACTCATACCGACGCCCGGTCATACTGAAGGGCACATGATGATGTTGTACAAGAAAAAATATTTGTTCTCCGGCGATTCTCTTTTTTACGACCGCAAACTGGGTTGTGTGGATATTTGGAATCCTCTCTGGACCTGGTATTCATATGAAGAACAGACAATGTCTATGGAAAAACTTCTGGTTCTGGATTTTGAGTGGCTGCTGCCAGTGCATGGGCAAAGAGTGCATCTGGAAAAATCTGAGATGAAAAAACAGCTGCAGGAGGCCATAGACCGAGCCTGGAATATGCCTGATCCGGAGGCGGCTACGCCTGAGCGCGTGCGCATCTTAGAGTATTACGTCGGCGAGCTGAACACTATTAATCAGCCCGAATACGCAAAGCTCATGCAGGCAAAAGCAGACTGGCTTCGAAGTTTGATGTAGGGGCGACGCTCCAGGATGGCGGCGCTCCTAGAGTACAATAGACGTATGAGCGAAAATCCAGAAGAGAAAACACTTGCTACGCCGCCCGATCAGGCGGTTGTTCCTTCTGCCGACTCAACCCAATTGAATAATGCTCAATTGCCAACTCCTGCAGTAGAGGAGTTTCCAATTACGCACAAGGCAGACAAGATAAATCCTCCACTCACTATGGAAGAGAAAAAGAAAGTCTGGACAAAGCGTATAATCGGCGCCATTGTCTTTTTCGCTGTTCTCGGCAGTATTACTCTGCTGGTCGCAGCCCATGCCGTGTCTTTCTTGTTCAAAACAATTCTTACGCCCTGATCTGGTTTTGTTCCAGAGCGACAGGGCATTTGCCTTTTGCTGTATAACCATGCGCAAGCATGATTGCTAGCTCTTCTATTGCTTTGACTGACGGATCAAAAGTACATAAATAAGATGCTGAGTCAGAAACAGCCAGGCAATCATATGGACTGTCGGCGGCAATTCCGAAAAAGCTAGACGCCTCTTGTTCCAATCGCTTCGCCAGTTCCAGCTGTCCTTTGTTCAAGCCGGCGCGAAATGTGACGAGTGCCACCTGTTTTCCCTTCAAAGCTGAAATCAGTTGCGAGATCTCGGATTGATCCGGATCAACTGTGTAGCCGATCTCGTTGATTGAAGGGTTCAAGTCATTCATCTCCAACTGCTCTTTGAGAAACTTCGCCAGTGGAAATGGATAGCGAATGTGTTTCGGGTAAACAACGTTGAGTGGTTGTTCGTCTACTACAGGCATTTCGCCTTTGAGCAAACAAATCGAATCTTGATAAATGGCGGAAATGCGCGCGTTGTCATCGTCGATCCAGCTCTCAAGTTGAGTCAAGCGCGCTTCACGATCGCTCTCCAGCTTTTGCGAATGAGGGAAGTGTTGTTCGATGCGGTGATTGGCTTCGCGAATTCTTTCTTCTTTGAGGCGACCGCTCTTCACTGCATCAACTATATATTGATGGGACTCTTTCAAATCCTGAGCAGATGAGCAAAGCAAGACGACGTCGCAACCTGCTTCGATTGCCAAAAGCGCTGACTCAGACAGTCCGTAGCGATTGGTGATCGCCTTCATCATCATGTCGTCTGTAAATATGAGCCCGTTGAAGCCGAAATCTTTTCTGAGGACATCTTCCAGTAATTTGGAAGACAAGGTCGCCGGCAGCGGTTTTTCTTCAAAGGCGGCGAGCCAGACGTGACCGGCCAGGACTGCCGGTGCAAGTTGTGCGCAGTTCTTGAACGGTTTCAATTCCAATTCTTCGACCGATTGTCGCGAGCGATCGATGACCGCAAGTTCAGAGTGGGAGTCCTGTCCTGTGTCTCCATGCCCGGGAAAGTGTTTTACGACAGGCACGACGCCTTCCTGTAAGAAAGTCTCCAGCATTGCTCCGGCAAAGCGCGTTACAGTCTCAGGATCGCTCGAGAATGCGCGCGTGCCGATAATTGGATTGAGAGGATTGCTCGCCACATCGACAACCGGTGAGAGCACACAATTGACGCCCAGCAAATGTAGTTGTTTTCCATTGACTACGGCTGCTGTTTCAGCATGTTTTTCGCTGCCGGTTGCAGCCAGAGCCATAAGGGACGGCAAAGGAGAGAGCACATCGTCGAAGCGCTGCACTGCGCCGCCTTCCTGGTCGACGCAGATAATCGGATTGAAGACGGAGGCGCTGGAGATTTTGTCGACCAGTTCGGACAATTGCCGCAAACTTTCCACATTGTCTTTAAATATGCAGATACCGCCCGCGGTGCCGTTTTTGAGAAGCTCGGCAAAGTCCTTGTCCAGAGTCTTTCCGGGCAGACGGCCGACAAGCAGCCTTCCCACAGCTTTTTCGAGACTTTCAATGGCGGGCACGACGTACCTAAACCGCGCTAACTAGCTGGTAGACTTCCACCGGCTTTTGTCTGCCTTTGACTGAAAATTGATTGACATATTTGAATTGAAAACGTTCGCGAGCCAGATCGTGGGTTACACCATCCACCCAAATCTCACCTGCATGATCGCTTGTGATTAGTTTTTCCAGGCGGAAAACAATATTGGCTGTGTCGCCTGTAATTGCCTGTCCCGCGCCTGATGAGCCCAGAGTTCCTGCCGCTACCGGTCCTGTCGCCAGAGCGATGTCGACGGTGAGGGGATGTTTCTTAAATGGCCAGAAATTCGTGTCTTTAGACAGGCGCATTGTGATGTTGCGCATTTGCAATGCAGTCAGGCACGCTTGATAAGCCTGCAAAGCGGCGCCTTCTTTGGAATCGTCGCCGCTCCAGTAAGCCATTATGGCGTCGCCGGCAATTTTTTCCAGCTGGCCATATTGACGATGAATTTCTTCGTTGAGCGCGTCGAACACCATTTTTTGAGCGCGCATGACGAGATCCGGTTCGGACGCGTAGGTTTCCATGAGTCCGCTGAAATCGACAATGTCGCCGACCAGAATGGTGGCGTTAATCAAGTGGATGCGGAATTGCGTCTTGTCCTGCTCGTCTCTGTCTTCATCCATTTCTCTGGACGCGTTGAAAGGAGGACTGACCAAAAGTTCGTACTGAGCAATTTTTACTTTGTCGCCTGAATGGAGAACATACTCCTTG
>JBGAVL010000021.1:0-32897 GCA_044228145.1 Obscuribacteraceae bacterium (SeqCode) | reverse complement strand
GTGCTCGACCACGCGACGATCCGCCAAGGCACCGTCATCGGTCCATCGTGCAAGGTCGCCGGCGAGGTCTCGGGCACCATCTTCCAGGCCTACTCCAACAAAGCCCACGACGGCTTCGTGGGCGACTCCTTCATCGGCGAGTGGGTCAACCTCGGCGCCGGCACCACGACCTCCAACCTGCTCAACACCTACGGCGAGATCCTCGCCAAGGCCACTTCTTTCACCCAGCGCACATCGTCTTTCCCACGCTCTTGTTCATCGTCATCAATTGGTTCTTCGCTCCTGTCACCCCCCGGCTCGAATATGCCGTCATTGGGAGCGCCGACCTTGCCGGTTTCTTTTTCGCTGTCATAAAGGACAAAGCTGTTGCCTCGATCATAGGCAGCCATAGTGCTTTCATCTCTGGCAGAGCAATTTGGATAATCCGGCATTCTGTAGCCGTCAAGGCTTGCCGAGCGAGTTTGTGTTTGCGAAAGTTCTGACGAGATGAAATTCTCAGGTCTATGCATTTGTGAAGCTCCAATCTGAGGATAAGTAGAAACGGCTGTAGCGCCATGCCTGCTGGCTTCTTGCACCAGGAGGGAGGATAGAATCAAGAGAATGAAGGGCCGGTGGGAAAATGTTCAGGCGCCTTTCGGCTTCGATGCATCCATCCTAGGCGGCAGTTTTAAAAAAGTGTTCAAAATTTCAAGACATAACACCAGTGGGCATTAGAGTACCCAGACACGGAAATTCCAAATTGTGAGATGATTCAATTGCCCGGGTCTTTCGGATCTTGATACGCATTGATGAAAAAGCCTCTTATCCTAAAAATGGTTGCCCTGCTTACTGTGTCAGTTACAGCGGCATGCTCGTTTCTGGACGATACTGAGGGCGAAGACGGCCGCCTTGCTTTTGGACGGCTGGTCAAAGAACCACCAAATACTCAAAAGCTGGATCGTCTTCCCGATATAGACACACTGATCGATGTATCTCGCTCACTGGCAGCGCTCGATTGCATTTATCAAGATAATTTTCACACCGACAGGGATGCGGACGTAAAGTTTATCGAGCACTGGCGAGATCGCGACGGGGAAAAGGTACTACAGCTTGAATGGGAAGGGAATGATTCGCTTGTGGTCTGGTTTTCTCCTGGCGGCTGTGTGATCAAAGGTCACGACGACGAGTCGGTTATGAATCCGGTCGTCACGCCCTTCGACCTTGAGGATCAAGAGGGGATCAAACTCTACCCCGGTTTGTTGAAGGGTTTCCCGAAAGAATTGAGGAAGTTCTTGAATGAGCCAAACTTCAATTCTGAAAATGCCACATTTGTAATCTGGAGAAAAGCTGATGACACAGCCTGGCATATTGGTCCTATAAATTGGCCCAATCGTGCTCCCAATCGCTGGAAATCCCATGATGGGTCGGACGATCTTCTTTCTCCCTTGAGCATAGACGCACAGGCCTATGCAGGCTGGCTTCGGAAGAATAAAAAACGTAAAGTCGCAGTCGCCGACATCGAGAAAGTCTTCGCGCAAGAGCCGATGACAGAAGATTTGCTGAAGCGACTTGATTCCCACAGAAAGCTTTCACAGATCAAGGACGAACTTAAAAAGATCGGATATCCGCTTGCAGAATAGAGTCTAATCGTCCCCAATAGTCAGGGATTCAAGCGGCCCGGCAGGCGCTTCGAATGTTTTTTCTTCTATAGAATTGCTGGTTTCTTTTGCCTTTTTGATTGTGAACCAGAAGCGACTTCCTTTGCCTGCTTCGCTGTCTACACCAATCACACCGCCGTGACTTTCGACCAGTGATTTGCAGATCGCCAGCCCCAAACCGCTTGATCCGGAGCGCTTGTACTCTTCACCTTCGATTTGTTTGAAGCGTTCAAAAATGAGCTTCTTATCTTTTTTCGGAATTCCAGGTCCTTGATCGATCACGTCGATACGCACGAAATCTCCTTCATCCACGGCATCTATTTTGATCAGTCCGCCTTCGGGCGAATATTTTACGGCATTGCCTAGCAAGTTTATGAGAATCTGAACTATCCTGTCCTCATCAACATTGACAATCGGATTGTTCTGAGTAGTTTCGATCTTCACCTGCCCGGTTTCGGCGATCACTTGAACTGCTTCGGTGGCTCGGCGAAAAATTGGCTGTAGTTGGCAGTCATCGCGAAGCAGTTGCATGTTGCCGGATTCAAGTTTGTCGATATCCAGAAGTTCGTTGATCATACTGATCAGCCGCTCGGATTCTCTTTCTGCATCAATGACTCTTGTCTGTCCGCGCGCCGTGAGTTTGCCGTATGCTCCGCTGGCCAATAATTCGAATGTGCCCAATATTGCCGTTAAGGGTGTGCGCAAATCGTGGCTGATCATTTGCACAAATTCACGCTTGGTCGCCTCGGCCAGCCTGAGTGATTCGGACATATCGTGAAAAACCTTGTCCAAAAGAGCCACTTCGTCCTGTCCGCTGATTCTGCCCAGCAATTCTTTGCCTATGGCCATTCTTTGAGAATTTTCGATCATCACCATTAATCGAGACGAAATATCACGGTTGAAAATCATTATCCCAACGATTGCCAAGGCAATGTTCATCGCGAAACCTGTCAAAAGCAAAATGCGCAATGAGGTCTTTCTCGCCTCTATGGCTTGAGGTACGAGTTTTTGCACGCTTTCTTCTTCTCTGGCCAGCGTTTGCGCTTCCTTTAGAAATGGATCGAATTCAGCATTAAAGTCTCGCCTGAATTCTTGAAAATTCGGTGTATAAACCCGCGTTGAATCGCCGACCATTTTTTCTCGGTGGCTAATCAAGTTTCTCATTGTCGCTTTGCCGTGAAACTCGAGTTTTGCTGCGTGTTCACGCCGAATCGGGTTATCAGCGCTCATCGCTTTCAGGTTGTCGATGCTGTCAGCGATGCCCAGCATCGTATTATCAAACTTTTGAAGTTCCGCTCTTTTGTGAGTGAAGTTCCACGTGACCAGGTGGCTGGCGGAATCGAAAATGTTTTTGGAAATGTTGTTCACTTCCTGTAGGACCAGCCTGGATTTGGTCTCTTTGTTTACGTTCTCTTCTGCATTTTCCAGCATCAAGAACAGCGCGAGGATAAATGCGGCTTCGAATATGAGAGGCACCGATACGATGATCAGCCCTTTTTGTTTTAAGTTCAGCCGCATCATTTGTCCGGGATGCTTCCTTTCACCGGGAGATTAGACCCCTTCGACTACTTTAGATCCTGAGACCGTAGATGTCTATTGGTAACATGCGATCCAACGGCTGATGGGAAAAACTAACATAGGCGGACATTTCCAAGTCCCTTTGCACTGTAAAATGGGAAATAGCGGTGCCACCAACAGACTCTTACATTCTCGTGTCGAATTTTCGCTTTTCAAGATGCCTAAAGTACTAATTGTTGAAGATGATGTCCGGTTGGCAAGGGTCATTGATGATTGGCTTACCGGCGAGAGCTATGCGGTCGACCACGTGACAAGCGGGCCTGCCGCTCTGGAAAGGCTGAAAGCCACGCAATACGATGTGCTGATCCTCGACTGGCAGGTACCCGGACTGACAGGACTCGAGGTTTGCAAAGAGTATCGAGCCAGTGGCGGGGCCGGTGTTGTCCTAATGCTTACCGGCAAGAAAGAGATATCAAATAAAGAAGAAGGTCTGGATTCCGGTGCCGATGATTATGTGACCAAGCCGTTTCATATGCGTGAGTTATCGGCCAGGTTGAGAGCATTAATGCGGCGGTCGCGCGAAATCAAAACAAATGTCATCAAAATTGGCGACCTCGAGCTCGATTCAGTCAGTCATGTGGTCACCAAGGCGGATAAAGAATTGCAGTTGATGCCTCGCGAGTATGCGCTTTTGGAATTCTTCATGCGCAATCCTGGCAAAGTTTTTAGCGCTGATAGTATTCTCGATAAAGTGTGGTCGAATTATTCCGAGGCTTCACCGGATACGGTGCGCGTGCATATTACAAAACTGAGAAGCAAGATTGATATCGACGGGCAAGAGTCTTTGATCAAAACCCTGCATCGCGTCGGCTACAAATTTGAAAAACCGGCAGGTCTGGGCGAAACTAAGGCAGCGCCGGAAGATGCCAATGCGCCTGTCAGCGATCTGCCGGACGACGCTTAGTTCTCATTGCACCATATGCGGTGAGGTTAGAACTGTCACTTAGTGAAGTAATTCAGGGCGAACCGATTGGATTGTCCTGGAAATGTTTTCTGACATCATCCATAGGCAATTCGACTTCCTTTCTTTTGCCTGTGGTTTTTTGCCAGTCGATCGTGTCGACCTTCAATCTCAAGTTGGGCATTTCTGCCCTCAGGCGTGCCTTCGCCTTTTCAGGCCAATTTTCAGGATAGACATAGAGCACATCCAAATTGGGAAGCTTCTTCAAGTCGGGTATTGCTTCAGGATTTATGCTTGTTCCAGCTATCTCAAGCGTTCTCAGATTTTTGAGCTGTAAAAGGTGTTTCAAACCTGCATTGGTAACCTTTGGGCATTTATTGATATTCAAGGAAATCAAATTGGTCAAGGTTCCTATCTCTTTGAGATCTTCATCCGTCAATTCGTCTTCGTCAAGAATAAGAGCCAGCAAATTCTCAGAACCTCTTAATTTCTTGAGCAATTTGTCCATCGGACCGAGTTCATTCAATCCCAGCTCTGTGTACTCCTTTAGATACTTCAGTCGAACCAGCCCATTTTGTCTGATTGCCGTCGCGCCGATATACAATCTCTTGAGCTGCGGCATTTTGTCGAATTGGGCAAGTACGGCATTGGAAATGTCGAGACCGGTGGCATACAAATAGCTTAGGGACTTGAGATGCCAAAGGTGCTCGAAGGTCGTGTCCGTAACACCAAGGTTATTGGATATATCGAGTTCGGTTAAGTCATCCGACTTGAAACGCAGGAAAAACTTTGGACTGCTCACTATGCCGTAGTCTTTGACAATGATTTTGACAGGTTTGCCGACCGGAATGTAAACAGTTCCTATGGCCGGTCGTTTGGAATAAGGTAACCCTGGAATCGCATATTCACCAAATCCTTTTGGGAAAACAAACTTTCGGCAAAGCACGCCATCTTTCGTTTCAAGAGACGTAATCTCTCTTTCGTCTTCATTTTCAATGGATATTGTTGGCATTGGTGAGGGAGTTACACCTCTTGTATGCAACTGCCCGCGAAGTGAGTCTTTATTGATGTAGTCTTTTACAACCCAGATGGCAGTCCCGGTTAATATCGACGTGGCAATTGAGGCCAGGATGGCGGTCGAAAAGGCGACTGTTCTTATTTTTGATCCAGTCTCCCCGCCCTGCATTACGCCTGTATATGACTGCGCTTCCACTCCCTGCTGAAGCAAACTCAGATCTCTTGCCACTGCCTTTAGTGACTGGTAGCGCTGGTCGGGATTTTTGTTCAAAAGCCTGGCGATCAGCTTCTCAATTTCTTCCGGAAACTCTTTGCCCAAGGTAACTTCTTTGAGAGTGGGCGGCTTTTCTGTTTGATGCTTCATCATTGTGGACAGGGCCGAGTTGCCTTGAAATGGAGGAATTCCAGTCAGAGCCTCGAAGAAGACACAGCCGACGGCATAAATGTCACTGCGATGATCCACCGGCAAACCCAGGCATTGCTCCGGACTCATATAAAGTGGGCTGCCAAAAATCTCGCCGGTTCTGGTCAAACCCTGTGTTTCTGCGGCCTCATTCAGGTGAAGTTTGGCAATTCCGAAGTCGACTATTTTGACTGTCGAATTGGCTGTGCCAATTTCGGTCTTGCACAACATTATGTTGGAAGGTTTGATGTCTCGATGGACGATACCCAGGTCGTGAGCGTATGCCAGTCCGAAGCATACCTGGATCATGAGCGGCAGCGCTTCTTCGACGCTCAAGGGACCACCGGTCTCAATTCGTTTGGTGAGAGTCGTACCTTCCACCAGGTCCATCACGAAAAAAGGATGGCGCTCTTCAAGTAAGCCGAAGTCGTGCACCGTTATCAAATTTGGATGGTCGAGAAGACTTGTAGCTTTGGCTTCCTGCTGAAAGCGCCTCCAGGTCGCATCGTCTATATCAGTCGCATCGATTGTCTTCAGCGCCAATAACCGAGAAAGCGCAAATTGATTGACTTTATAGACAACGCCCATACCTCCGCGTCCAATTTCTTCAAGGACGGTATAGCGGTCGGCTACAGTTTGGCCGGCTGCTAACTCGAGTGCGCCAGGAGATTTGGTGCCGATGGTGGGTTCGCCGTCGTCGGCTCCATTTATCCGGTCAGTTTCGACTGGCGATATTTTGTCTGTCGTCTGCTCCTCTCTCATCACACTGTTTTAAGGACGGCAGGAAGTTTTGGTCTCCATGTCTGCTATACCCGCGCAGGCGGTCTTTTCCCTGGTGTCATGCTTGTAAAGAGATTGACCCGGGCGCCTGGTCCGAGTGGGAGGTCAAATATCACTTGTCGCTTTGCCTCCTAGACTTGTTTTTTCTTTGCTAAAATACACCTTATTTGGTGGCACTAGAAAAACGATCATGCACGACGCAGATATCAGAAAAATCTTGCATGAGGTTGAGATGAAGCGCATTTGCGCTCTGGATCCATCCACCAGAGTTATTGACGAACTGGGAATTTTCGAGGGTAAATTTCGCATAGATGTGGCCGTCATAAACGGCTACTTGCACGGCTATGAGATTAAGAGCGCAGAAGATAATCTTATTCGCCTGGAGTCGCAGCAATCCGCCTACAACAAAGTATTCGACAAATTGACACTGGTTGCCGACGAGCATCACGTCGAAGAAGCCATGAAAATTGTGCCTTCCTTCTGGGGACTGATGGTAGCAGGCATGCGCAATGGTGTTGCGTATGTCGACGAGATCTGGGCTCCACGTTTGAACCCGGAAGTCGATCCTTATGCCATCTGCCAGCTGCTCTGGAAAGAGGAGGCGATGAGCATCCTTTCGTCACGTAAATTGTCGGCCGGTTTGTGGACGGCCAGACGGCGAGTGCTCTGGGAAACACTGACTTTTTCGTTTGAATTGAATGAATTGAAAGAGATTGTTCGAGACACCTTGAAAAACAGAGAGAACTGGCGCACCGATACTAACGGTCAAACAAATAAAAAACGCCGGGGCAAGAAACGCTCCAGACAAAAAGTCAGTTCCAAAAGCGTGAAACCAGCAAATACTGCCAGGTCTGGTGCCAAAATTGAAAAGCCAATCAGCAAGAAAACTCTGAGAATTGCCGAAGGGGCGCTCAAAAACGCGATTTTGACGTCTTACCTTTGATGCGATAGTCTCAAGACAAGCACGTTAATTTTTTCCATCGGATCGAATACTTGAGTCTCGCTGCTCATTCCGTGAAAAATGGCTCCAGCAGGGCGAGTAATGGCATGTCCATGGGCGACGTCCTGAAGCATGACCAAGAGATTATCGGCGACGATTTGGTCGGCACTTTCGGTATTGAATGCTTCAAACAGCGAGTTGCGGGAGGCCAGCATGTATACTTCCTCACGCCCTGGCACGCCAGGGATCATGACCCCGGAGATTGACTGTTTGCCGGAGCCGGCATGAGCTCTGACTGCTGCTTTTTCCGGTATTGTAAGCACGTCTGCTTTATTCAAGATAAGATCATCGTCAAAACTGTAAGGGTAAATCAAACGCGGTGCAATGGTGCTGGACGCTGATTTTACAAGCACATAGATATGGCAGTCTTCAAAACATTTCACTTCAAACCGCACCAAGTCGCCGTTTTGAAATTCAGTATTTTCTGAGACCTTACTGAACTTGCTGGAGGAGATCGTCTGCCTCATCAGCTGCGCCTGAAGAAATTGTCCCGGAGGCGGAGGTGGCACCTTCTTGAATCCATCTACGGCGCCTTTGATGGAGCCAAACAGTGAGGTGAACGCCTGCATAGGCGCGTTCATCTCGCGCGTTTCCAAACGCTCTCTGGCTATTAGCGGTGAGAGGTTTTCCGAAGTTGCCGTCAGTCTGTTCCATTCACCAGTTTGCTCGGCCGCGCTTTGAGATACATTAGCTGCTGCGGCTGCTTCTTTGACAGGAGGATAAGAACCGGAATGTGCTATTGTCTGAGGCGTATTGAGACCGAGGCAAGTCTGTGCCGCCTGCACGGCAACCATCAGCTGCGGCTCGAATCCTTCACCATAATGTCCGAATTCCTGCACAAGTGGCCCGCAGTGAATGCCGACCACGGCGCCGTCTTTGACGAGCGGCGCTCCTGCTAATTCAAGCGGAAGTGAAATGGAAGAGACTTGATGCTGGTCCAGACCCTGCCAAAATTCCTCTACGATAAACCCCCGCATAATAACCGGCAGATTGGTGCGCGGATCAATACCCAGTGCATAAACATCGTCGCCGCCCGCCAAATGAGTATCGACCGCCATCTCCAGTGGCAGGCTCTCACCGACTGTGGACGGCTCGCGTTTTTCCAAACCAATTTGACCGCTGCCGCACAGAGTTTGCAATGCACCTATAATGCTGTACGCATCGAGGCTTAACGATCTGGTCAAACATCCAAGCGACATCTCAGGGTTGACACAATTCCAGACATAAGCTGAAAGAGGTCGCCAATCTTCAGGCAATAAGTCGAAATTGATATTTTCGCTTCGTCTGACTGCCACCATATTCAGACCGCCGGCCTGTTCAACCATTTGATTGAACTCCTCCATGCGGCGATAGGCTTCCATCAAAAGAAAAGTGGTGCTTTTTTCAATAGGCGGGAATGAGCACCATTGCGCTTCAGTTTGAGTCTGCGGCATGAAGTGAAATGGAAAACGCTCGATCTCGGAAGTAATCAGCCTATATATTGCCTCTTCATTTTTCGAGTTGCGGAATTGGGCATGCGTCAATTTGCCGTCTTCTAGAAACAGGCGGGCAATGATGTGATTACGATCGTCGAGCAACATGAGAGTGCCAAAATTGCGCGCGTTGACCAGAGTCTGCAAAACAGACGTCAATTCAATTCTTCCGGCTGTACCGGAAACCATCGTCTCACCTTGCGGAGGCGGCAATACCAGGGCCGCATTCACGCGTAGCATGGTTTCGCGATCCAGTTGCTTGAGCTGCCCGGAAAGCTTCAGTGCGGAGACATTTTGGGCTTGGGAAATCAATTCGAAGGCAGGGACCAACTGAGACTGTCCGGCAAAACGCTTGGCCATCCAGCGGTCGAAATCAGGATGAAACTCGATTTCTTTGACACCACAGGTGATTCCAGTGGCGGGAAACTTTACTTGCAGAACTTCCGGGAAATTCGAGTACGGAACCGTTAGATGAGCGCAAGTGATTGCCTTTGCATTATCAGCCAGCCAGACTGTGCCCAGCACCTGCTGGTTGGTCCGATCAACCAACCATCCTATGGATCCGAGAACCTCTTGCCCAGAATTTTCCGCTGGGGCTTCCACCGGTCTACCTCTAGCTGATCAAAATACCAATCCCGCAAACACAAAAAACAACTGTTTTGAGTAGTCTTTTAAAATCACACGCGTTCCGGGATGCCGCCATAATTTGTGTATACCACTTTTCACCCTCTAGTCTGCAATCGGCCACAGGAGAATTGATTTGGAAGAACTTACACAGCACGTCATTACGGCATTATCATGCCTACCTGCCGATAATCGTTTTATTGTCGGAATTGTCGGTTATCCGGGTGCTGGAAAGTCTACCCTGGCCCAGCGACTGGTTGCGGCGCTCAATTCCGCCCTGCCGGCTCGGCAAAAAGCCCAAATATTGCCAATGGACGGCTATCACCTGTCTAATGAGGAGCTCGACAAGTTGGGTCTGAGGGCTTTGAAAGGGATACCGGACACCTTCGACGCCCGTGCTTTTACCGAGCTGCTTACGAAAATCAGACAATCGCCGCCTCGGGCTTTGAAAGCGCCCGCATTCGACCGTTCAATCGACGCCTCTATTGACGACGCTATTGAAATTGGCGCCGATGTCAAAGTGATTGTTACTGAAGGAAATTATCTTCTATTAGAACAGGATCGCTGGCGCCAAATTGCCCAACTGTTGGACGATTCATGGTTTTTGGACACGTCAATCGACACCATTCGGCCCCGCCTGATCGCCCGACATCTGGAAGGTGGAAGGTCTCTTGAGGCAGCCATTGCCAAGCTAGAATCAACCGATTTGCCTAATGCCTTGCTCATTGAAAACAGCCGAAAAAGGGCACGTATGCTTGTTTCTGCCTGTGACGGGCAGCAGCGAAACGGCGGTTTTCAGTACCAAATCTCAAGCCAGTGAAGTTTCAAATTTCAACCGATATCGGTAGAAATTCCAAGCAAAAGACTGACCAGTTTCAGCGACTGAAGACGGGCGATTGGAGCGCATTCGTCCTGCCAATTTCTAGTTGGTTGCGAGCTTTCGCGGTACAAACTCAAAAAACGACCGCGACCAGAACACCTCTGGCGCAACACTTTGTAAAGCGGACGGGTACATCTGGAAGCCTGAGAGGTCGTTTAGCAAAGAATAGTCAAGACGAAATAACCGGTAAGAGCCTCGGATCCACTACAATTTAAGAATGACGACCGAAAATCTGCAAAACAAGAACGATGTCGAGTCGACGCCGTCCACATCGCTCACGACCGGCCAGTTTGCCGAACTGGACTATGCCAATCCACTTCCTTCGCTTGACGATCCAAAGCTATACGTCAACCGGGAATTGAGCCTGCTTTCCTTTCAGGCTCGAGTGCTGGAAGAGGGTAAGGATCCGGTCAATCCCCTTTTGGAGCGGGTCAAATTTCTTTCCATCGTGGGCTCCAACCTGGATGAGTTTTTCATGGTCAGGGTGGCCGGGTTGAAAAGACAGGTCGAGGCCGGAAATACTGCCGTCGGCATTGACGGTCTGACGCCGAGCGACCAGCTCAAAACCATTAGATTTGAAGTAGCAGCTCTCCTGCAAAGGGCTCATCGCTATTACAAAAATGAGCTCACACCTGCACTGCTAGACGCTGGAGTGAGCATTCTGCAGTACAACGAATTGAATGAAAGCCAGAAATCAAAGATTCGTGAGTACTTCCACCAGAATATCTTTCCGATTCTGACGCCTCTGGGCTATGACCCGGGACATCCGTTTCCCCACATTTCCAACCTCAGTCTTAACCTGGCTGTTTTGATCAAAGACAACCTCGGCGAGGAGCGATTTGCACGAGTTAAGGTGCCGGATAGCTTGCCCCAACTGATTCGAGTTGATGACCCATCCTCTCCTCTCTCCAGGCGTAATTTCCAGACCAGCAAAACTCAGACATTCATCTGGCTTGATGAGTTGATCAGCGCTCATCTGGATTTCCTTTTCCCGGGCATGGAAGTGGTTGAGTCGCATCCATTTCACGTCACCCGAGATGCGGAAATGGAAATCCAGGAATGGGAAGCCGGCGATCTTTTGGAAACAACCGAAGAGGGTATTCGCCAGAGAAGGTTTGGCGATGTTGTGCGGCTGGAAGTTAATCCGGGCATTCCCAATCGCGTTCTGGAAATACTGGTCGACAATCTGGAGATCGAGCCGGTCGACATCTACTGGGTGGAAGGGCGCCTGCCTCTGAGCATGCTCAAGTACATTTGTGTGCTCGACAGACCGGATTTGAAGTATCAATCGTTCTTGCCGGCAATTCCTCAGGCACTCAATCCTGATTCGCAGGATGAAGACCTCTTTAGCGTTTTGAAGCGACGTGACGTGCTGGTTCATCATCCATATGATTCGTTTCAGCCTGTCGTGAATTTCTTGACGCAGTCTGTGCGTGATCCCAACGTACAGGCAATGAAGATGACACTGTATCGTGTCGGCAATAATTCACCCATAGTCGATGCTCTGATTCGGGCACCCGAGCGCGGAAAACAGGTAGCCGTTTTGGTGGAATTGAAAGCGCGTTTTGACGAAAAAAGCAACATTGAGTGGGCGAAGGCTATGGAGCGCCAGGGCGTTCATGTCGTATATGGACTCCTGGGACTGAAAGTGCACGCTAAAGTGGCGTTGATTATTCGCAAAGAGGGCGATCGGATCAAGCGCTACGTTCACTTCGGAACCGGCAACTATAACCCGGTCACAGCACACCTCTACACTGATTTTGGCTTGCTCACGGCAGATGAAGAGTTGGGTGCGGATGTTGCCGATCTGTTCAATTATTTGACAGGTTATTCGCGCAAGAAAGATTATCGCAAACTGATCGTTGCACCGATCAATTTACGCGATCGATTTGAAAGCATGATCAGGCGCGAGATTGAAAACCACCGTGCAGGCAAACCAGGACATCTGATTTTCAAAACCAATGCGCTTGTCGATGAGCGCATAATCAAACTTTTGTATGAAGCATCGCAAGCCGGTGTGCAAATTGATTTGATCGTTCGCGGTATTTGCTGCCTCAAGCCCGGCATTCAGGGTGTCAGCGACAATATCAGAGTGGTCAGTATCGTGGGACGATTCCTAGAGCACAGCCGCATCTACTACTTCCGCAATGGCGGAGACGAAGAGATTTATTTCGGCAGTGCCGACCTGATGCCGAGAAATCTGGACAGGCGCGTCGAAGTTCTTGTGCCCATTGACGATAAGAAAAATTCCCGCTACTTGCGCGATGAAGTCTTAAATGCTTACTTGTGCGATACCGTTAAAGCCCGCATCATGCTGCCGGATGGCACTTACATGCGCGCACCGGTTCACGAAGCAGGCATCAATTCGCAAATGTGTTTTATGGAACGCAGAACGTTCTAGAATCGAATACTAGAACTAAAACGCCGCACCCAGTGGAAGAGTAAGTTGGCGGGGCTGCTTGAGATTGGATTGGCGTATTGGATCCACCTGCCTGAAATCATCCTTGCGCAGGTTTCTGAACAACAATCTGCCGCGCTCCGGTCCGCATTTTCTGCAGTACATTCCAGTCACTTGCTCCGGGCGTCTGTGACGAGTGAAGGCGGTCAGGCAAGAAGGGCAACGAGCCTGCCATGCACCTTCCGGCAAGACTGCCGTATTGTCGCAAGCCTTCGGCTGACAGCCCAAATTAAGACACATTTCTTTCCAGACAGAATCGTGCCCGTGCTCAATTCCCACCAGCGCATGAGCGATCTCATGCAAAATCGTATCGCGTACATGTTCTTCCGAATTTTGAAAAACATAAGCAGTAGAAAGTTCGATAGTCCGTTGAGTTGCTTTGCACACTCCCAGACAACGCTTGCTCTTATTCAAGCGAAACAGCCAATCAGAAAGACCGTGAATACTCATTAGAGTGGTGGCGATTTCGGTGGCGTGATTCAATTCCATGCATACAATTGTAGCGAATTTGAAAACAAAATGTGCACCATTAGTGATGGCACTTTTGAATTAACTAGATACGGTACCAATATCAATTTTTCAAAGGGCGGGTTTTTATCCGCACCATATATCGATTTGGGGATAAATGCTGCGCCCTACTTATATGACGCTGCTGTCAAATAGATATATTTCTTTCCAGATCGTATGACAGTCGCGAAATCCTAAACAGCGAAGCATTTAGAGACTTTTGTCTAACTTTCTTACCGCTTGAGTCAAACTCAAGCAGGTGTGGAAACAGCTATAGTTTTTAAACACCCTTAAAATCTGCTTCTTGGATCCGATCCCTAGAATTGACACCATGGATACTCCCGGTTCTCACACTCCCAGGTTTGGCCTTCCGAAAGTTGAGTTGCCGAAGACTCTGATCACCGAGTCAGGTGCAAGCGGCTCCAATAGCGAACTGCTCAATGTCGGTCAGGTGATAAGCGAACGTTACAAGGTTATTTCTGTGCTCGGGCATGGCGGCATGGGCGCGGTGTACCGCGTGGAGCAGATCTTTCTGCGTCAAATGTTTGCACTGAAGACTCTGCACGGGCAGGCGTTTACTGATGTCGCCCTGCGCCGTTTTCACAAAGAAGCTCAGGCCGCTAGCAAACTCTCACACCCAAATCTGGTCAAAGCACATGATTTCGGCGTGCTGGAAAACCACCAACCTTTCTACGTTATGGATCTGGTGGAAGGACAAAATTTGTCCGAGTATTCAAGAAAAGTCGGAATTCTTTCTGTAGAAGAGGTTCTGAATATCTTCATTCCTGTTTGCTTTGCTCTCGGCTATGCGCACGGCGAGGGCGTCATTCACCGCGATATCAAGCCCGGCAATATTATGCTGGCCAAATCTCTCAATGATCCCACAGGCTACACTCCCAAGGTTGTGGATTTCGGCATTGCCAAAATGATCGAGGGCGAAGATGGTCATTCACTGACGCTCACGCGCACCGGAGAGGTATTCGGCACACCACTATACATGAGCCCGGAGCAGTGCATGGGTGTAAAAGTCGATCACCGCAGCGATGTCTCTTCTCTAGGTTGCGTCATGTACGAGGCCTTGACGGGCGCGCCGCCATTTCATGGCGACACTGCTCTCAATTTGATGATGAAACATCAGACAGCCATGCCGGCAACAATGAAAGAAGCGTCAATGGGAAGGGAATTCCCTGACCAACTGGAAGCGATAATTGCAAAATCCTTGATCAAAGACCCCGATACGCGTTACCAAAACTTTCTTGATCTGGCGCGCGATCTTGCCACGCTAAAACAAGAACTGGCGGAGGTATCGCCCAAGAAGACTTCGAGCAGAGCTCACAGCCGAACCGTAAAGGATATTCCGATTTTCGTTGCCCCTCAAGTCAGAGAGAAGAAGTCGAAGGCTGGTTTTCTGGTCGCCGCTCTTTGCGTTGGTTCTTTTGCTGGCGGTGTCTGTCTGGGATTGAATCTTCTTGCCAAGCAAAAGCCGGCAGTCCAGGAATCGACTCAATCGGCGCAAGCCTCAGACTCGGCAATGAAGAATTATGACGAGGCATTGAGTGTAGGGCATGCACGTTATATGAGAGTTGATGCCGGCGGCGCTCAGCCCATGCAAGTCTACAAATTTCCAGATGCCTTTGATATCGGCGTGTTCAAATACACTCATCCCATGGTCAAGATTGATAATTCTAGAGTCGCTCAGGGATCGATTAGCGTTCCTTTTGAAGCTGATACATACCTTAGAGTTCCAGCCAGCCGGCTCTATAGTTATCCTCACTTATTGAGAGGCTTTCGCGCTGGAGATTTACAACACTTGCACATTGTGGAAGACGCAGCCGTCAAAGTCGAAGACCTAGGCTTTGTTTATGACGCCAGCTTGTCTTGCTGCACTGATTTGACGGGGCTAAAAGAAGTCTTTCTTTTCGGGACCAAAACGACCGACAAAGGTATCAATTTCATCAAGGACCTTCCCAGTCTGGAATCTTTTGATGTTTCGGACACGAAGGTGACAAATTCAGGCGTTCAATCTCTCAAAAACTTTCCGGAGATGACTTATCTTGGCCTCAAAAATGTTGCCGGAGCCAAGCATCTGATCGACAGAATGGTCTTATGTAAACGCCTGAAAGTACTCAATCTTGCTGAAGATGACCTGGATGACAGTGATATGAAGCGATTGGCAAGGATAGAACAATTGCAATTCTTGACCGTCGACTCGAATCCGAAAATCACCAATGAAGGTCTAAAGCCGTTCAAGAACTTGATTGCTCTGAGCATTGCAGCTACAGGGGTTACGCCTCAGGCAGCTCAGACGTTGAAACAAATGCCCAATTTGAGAGTATTAACAATCAGCAAAGATAAATGGACCGCTCGAGACATTCAAAGGCTTGTTTCCGACCTGCCTAATCTAACTCTGGAGACGAAGAAGCTTGATTCTAACAACCGTCTCACCAACTGGAATTGGCGCGAAGAGCTGTAGAAATTCACATAAAGTGCCTGGTAAAGCCGGTCTTGATATACTCTTTGTATCAAGCTTCGCATGTTCTTTTTATGTTGAAGAACGGAGTGGTCCTCACAATGGGAACGAAGGGAAACGAATTTAGAAAAACTGAAAATCGGCAATTGAAGGTGCCCTGTGTCGCGGCGCTTTCAGTCTGGGTTTTATCGACTTCTTCCCTTTCCGGGTTTGCCAAGCCAGCTAGCCAGCCGTTTGCGCTCGATAATTCTGACTTCCAGATCAAGACGATAACCCCATCTCAGTCAGAGTCCCGCATGGAATCTCCCGGAAAAACATCAATAAAAATTCAGCCCCCGGCCGATACAACCGGAAAAACCCCGGAGTTTGTGCCAACTCCTCAAGTTATGGATAAACCGCAGGAGCGTCCAATCCCACCAACTCCTCAAGATTCTTCTTTCGAGACTTCCTTCACATCGTGGCCGGCTTCAGGCAAACAACCGATTGCCGCAATTTTGTCTATTCATGGATTCGGCTTGTATAAAGAGTCTTTTGCCGGTTTTGCAAAACGTATGGCCGGCCGCGGCATCTCCACTTATGCCATTGACGTGCGTGGATTTGGTAGCTGGAAAGGCGAACCGGGAGAGGACAAAAAGCTCGATTTCTATCAGACGATGATGGATTTGCGCAGCGCGATTTACTGGGTTAAGACAATGAATCCGGGCGTGCCGGTTTTCCTGCTTGGGGAGTCCATGGGTGGCGCGATCGCGCTGCAGGCGACTGCTCTTTTTCCTGAATATGTGTCAGGGCTGATTGCCTCGGTGCCTGGCTCACAATACTATGGTGGAAAGAAGACGGCAATGGAAGTGGCATTACGAATGGTGCGACCCAATTCCAAGTTCAACGTCGGCGACAAGGTAATAGAAAGAGCTACAAGCAATAAAAATCTTCGCGACAACTGGGCAAAAGATCCCCGCGCCAAGCTGGAAATGACGCCCAAGCAAATGACCCAATTTGCCGCATTCATGAATCAAAGCGATGAGATGGCAAAGCGCATTGAAAGTGTTCCGGTCTTAATGTTGCAAGGCGGGCGAGACAAGCTTTCCAAAGCGGACGGAACTCTGCGTCTGTTCAACGCTCTTAAGACTCCGTACAAAAATTACGTCCTGCTTGATGAAGCCGAACACCTCATTTTTGAAAAGGGACAATATGACGTCCGCACGGCGGAAATTGTAGAGAATTGGCTCACCAAACAAAGTCAAAGGCTAAAGAGCGCTGGATTTGGCAATCCCAAATAACGCCTCTTGTCAGGACGATTAACTCTTTATACGGGCATAGACTATGTGCTTACAGACCGGCTTGAAAGCTTAACAACCAGCTGGGATGGTACATATATGAAATACCTGGGTGCCTTTACTACGGCAAAACTGCTTAGGTTATGCCTGACGACGCGAAGTTTTTATGGACTCTGGAAATCAAACACCTGCCGACCAGGTTAAGGTTAACGACAACAATCCCACTTTTGTCACAGCTTCCGGAGCTGCCGACGGCAAGTCGCCACGGCTTGAAATAGGCGATCTGGTCGCAGAAAAGTACAAAATAATAGAGCTGCTCGGGCACGGAGGCATGGGATCGGTCTATAAAGTCGAGCAAATTTTTTTTCGCCAGTTTTTCGCGCTCAAGACTTTGACCGGTCAGAACTTTCCTGACGTGGCCATCAGGCGCTTTCAAAAGGAAGCTCAGGCGGCCAGTAAACTCAATCACCCTAATCTTGTTAGAGCCTATGATTTCGGCATCCTGGGCACGCATCAGCCATTTTTTGTAATGGACTTGATTGAAGGAGAAAATCTCTCCGACTATTCAAAGAGAGTAGGAACTCTTCCGATCGAAGAAATTTTGCAAATTTTCATTCCAGTTTGCTTCGCGCTCGGCTATGCGCACAGTGAAGGTATTGTCCACCGCGACATAAAGCCGGGCAATATCATGCTGGACAAATCCGCCGGAACAAACGAGGCATATGTTCCAAAGGTTGTCGATTTCGGCATCGCCAAACTTACCGACAACGAAGGCGGTCATTCTGTCAATCTTACTCGCACTGGCGAAATATTTGGCACGCCCCTGTATATGAGCCCCGAACAATGCCTGGGCACCAAAATAGATCACCGCACCGACATTTACTCGATCGGTTGTGTGATGTACGAGGCACTGACAGGTGCACCGCCATTTCACGGTGAAAGCGCTCTCAGTCTAATGATGAAACATCAATCGGAGCAACCGCAAAGCCTGAAGGAAGCTTCTCTGGGAAGAGAGTTTCCGGAAGCATTGGAAGCCATTGTCGCCAGGACGATGGAAAAAAATCCTGATTTGCGATATCAAAACTTGCTCGATCTGGCGCAGGATCTGGCAGTGTTACAACAAGGCAGAGCAGGCTCAACTGAAAATGTCACGATAGCAAAGACGCAGCCGCATTTTGCAAAACTGCCGGCAGCAAAAACAAAGCCAATTTCTCAAAAGTTGATTGCGGCAGTCGGACTGGTTTGCCTTGCCATCGGTATTGTGCTTGGCCTTATCTTTTCTCCAAAACCTGAAGAGGTAGTGAAATACATTGAGCGACCGATTGATGAGAATTCCGCTTCGGATGAAGCTGAATTGCTCGGCTATATACCAATTGTGAAGGTGGAAGGACGTGGACCCAGTGCAACGCGCCTGTATCGTTTTCCAAAAACTTTCAGCATCGGTACTTTCACCACTGTAGATAAATTGAACCAACAATCCAAACCGAAACAAGCCAAAGGTGAGCACACCATTGCCTTTGACAAACAGTTTCACTTGCGTGTGACGAATAAAGACTTGATCAGGCATCCTCAGTTATTGCGCGGTTTTGGCGAATATGATGTGAATGCTCTTCATTTGGATAATGTTACTCAACAAGAAGAAGAAGCAGTTTTATACAATCCGGATATTACCTTTGACGCTTCGATTGTGTATTGCTCCAACTGGAAGGCACTTATACACTTGATTGCCTATGGCACTACCTTGAGCGATGTGGGCTTGCGCTGCGTTCAAGATTTACCTTATTTGATAAATGTAGATGTTACCGGAACCAGAGTCACCGCAGATGGTTTCAAGCAATTGAAAACATTTCCCGACAAAATCGCTGGTGTGGGCATTGGTGGAATGCCCGCAGGCAAGACCCTGATTCCTGAACTGAGCAAGAGCAAAGTGCTAACAACGGTCAATTTCTCCAAATTAGATTTGGCGGACCACGATGTAAAAATGCTCGCAAATACAAGGTCACTTGTAATGTTGAACCTTCAAGAAAATCCAAAAGTTACCGACCAGGCAATTGCGTCGCTAAAGAATTTGACGAATCTGTTTAAATTGGACATTGCCGGAACTTCAGTTACGTCTGCATCCATTCCGGTTCTGGCGTCATTCAGTAAGCTCAGGGTGATTACCTTGGATGGCGATCACTGGACTGCAAAAGACGTAAAAAAACTGCAGTCTTTGCTGCCGAAGGCGGCTTTACTGGGGCTCAAGGTAGACCCCATAAAGCAGAGTATTCAGCCCTGGGATTGGAAAAAAGAACTTTGATTCTCAGTCTTTATTCGATAAACATTCTGAGGCTTCGAATTTGATAGATCCATCTCCAGTTATCGATGGAGCATGGAACATATATAGATGTTCAGTTCGAGTTTTCAGGAGTCTAGAAGCACTTCAAAGGGCTCGAACAAAATTGCTGAAATTCTTGCCTGGTAATGGTTTGCAGCTTTATTAAATCTGGACTGCGCGTCAAGCTCAAAAGTTCCGCCCGGCGTAAGTCCAGTTGCGCGAAAACCGAAAAACAAGTGATAGTGCCGGGTGTTAGTATCTCAATACTGCCTGAAAACATAGAAAAAAGGTTGCAAGGTCGCCAGGTTGTCACCTGATATGGTGCGTAATTTGGCAGTCGGAAAAGTCCGAAACTGATTGCAGAATATAGCTTTACAGGAATTTGTTCGAACATTAAATGATGTCAAGCGAAAGATTTTATCTTTTATTCTGTGACTTCATATGCGGTGCTCAGCTATGATTTGCGGTTGGTTATTCGTCAAAAATACTCTCTTAGTTGGGGCTCCAGGTCCATGGGCGCCGGTACAGGCATACTTTTAATTGACTTTATTATCAGGCCGTTGCTGAAGTTCAGCTTCAAGTTTTACTGCGTCGGCTTCATTCTTTTGTTTCTCGTCTACGGATACATCGCCTATCAGGCCTTGAAGAGTTCGTATCTGTCCGACCAGAACACCTGGTAGTCAATTTTTTCAATTGAACTGATTTGCAGCTTGTCGGCATAGATTATTGCGGCATTGCACTCGCTGCGGCACTGTTGTTAACACCGTGAGTACTTGTTTGTCCTGCCACCGCAAGTGGTGCAGCTTGAGCTGGTGGATTGTTTGATTGAGTCGCAGCCTGTGGCTGCTGGGTAGTTGTGTTGTTATCGATTACGAGCGGGAATTCTGGAAATACGCCAGCGCCGCCATAGTATCCATATGGATATGCTGCATAGTTGTATCCAGCGTAAGGATAATTGTGGTGCGACGCATAGTCAGCTGCACCAAAAGCCTCGTAAGGATGATTGGCTACCCAACCGCGGTTGCCGTCGAAGTTATTGGTCACGTTATTGTCGTTGTAGTGATTGAAGTTGTTGCTGTTGTTGTTCGTATATTGGTGATTGCTGTCATTGGCAGGTTGATTGCTGACTGGTTTGTCGCCTGTGTTCGGGTGGTCTTGGTCTGCGCCAGCCAGAGGTCGGTTTCCACTCATCGAACTTTCGCCGCCGCCGTGCATTGATGGCGTGTATCCACCGCCAAATCCATGCACGCCAAATCCGCCGAACCCATGCGAACCGCCGCCAAAACCACCACCGAATCCGCCGCCCCTTGCAAATGCCGGCTGCCCCAGCAAAATTACGGCGACTGCTGCCATTGCCAGTGCTTTGCTTTCTTTAGTGTTCATGACCTTCTCCTCCTCAAATCACCTCTCGGTCTACTTTTGATACACAAGTGCCTGCTTATCGTTGCGCTTGCCAAGATTAAATTGCAAAGTCGACACAAGCGCCCAAAATCTGCCTGTTTCCGCCACTTACCGGAATGTTTTTCCCGGGATGTTGTAAAGCAATCCAAAGCCATGGACTATACATAACTAAGCTATGAGCCCGAAGCCGCCCCCATCTGAAATAATCAGCCATAGATCAATCAATTGATAGATAAAGCAAGGAGTTGGATTTGAAGGCGACCCGGCTAACCCTTTTTGTAATTTTGGTTTTACTGATTTCGTCTTTGCATGTGGCCGCTCAACCACTGGCTGCTCAGCCCATGACGCCGTCGCCGGCGCTGGCGCCGTCAATCGCGCCTGAGCCCGCACCGGCTGTTGTGCCACCTGTTGCTCCTGCACAAGCCCCTCAGTCCGTTTCTCCTTCGCCAGCTTCATTGCCTGAGGCTGCCGCGACCACACCTTCTGTAATTCCAGCGCCGCCAGTAAAACCGCCTGTTACACCGGTAAAGAAGCAAAGAGACCTGACCGGCAAGCTGACTATGTTTAAGGACCTGCGCATCGTATTTCCAATCGTGCAGGGCGTCGATACTCGCTGGCAGCAAATCGGCGATTACAGTTTTGTTGCTGATGTCGAATTCAACAATGCCACAGGGTATAGCTTCAGATGGCACATGACGCCTCCTTCCAAAGGTGAAGGCACGCGCGCTACTGAAATTCACGACGTCAACACATCACGAAGAGTCAGTCTTTTCTATCCGGAGCACCAGAATTGCACTCTGGTTGGATACACTAATATCTTGCGCGTTTCAGATGCAGTTTATAATTCGTTGAAACGCGGGGAGATAAGCGACTTTGAGCTGGACGGACCAGACAGCCCACTCAAATACAATCGAGAAGTTTTTCCGCTTGCCCACACAATTCGGCCCATCAATATAGAACCGGCAGATATTTTTATAAACGATCATCTGGTTTCGGTTCGAACCATTCACGCAGAAACCGACAACCACTGGCAATATTGGATTTTGGATAACGCCAATTTCCCATTGATGGTGAGAGGGCAGGGTCCATTTCTCTGGAATCTTGTTCAACTCAGGCATCCAAAACTTGACGGTCTGTTGAAGGACGACAATGTCGATCCTGATTCAGAAGCACGGCGCATCATCAAGTCGCTCGAAGATACAGGCGAAGCCACAACCAGAGCAATTTTGTTCGATTTCGACAAGTCGGTAATTCGTCCGGTTTCAAAACCAATTCTCAACAAATTAGCCGTGTACCTGGAGCAGCACAAGCAGCTGAGACTGGGTGTTGAAGGTCATACCGACAGTATGGGAGGCATGGCCTACAACATCAAATTGTCTGGCCGCCGCGCCAACGCGGTGAAAAGCTATCTCGTTAATATTGGCGTAGCTGCCGGCCGTTTGAAACCGTCAGGATTTGGTTATACAAAACCAGTGGCAGACAATTCGACGGCGATGGGCAGACAACTGAACCGTCGCGTAGTGTTCAGAAAGCTCTAGACTTGAATTTAGAAATATGCGATTTAGCGCCAGTTATTGAGAGCGCATTGTGCCGCATAATATCCAGGCATACCATGTACGCCTCCACCAGGAGGAGTAGAGGAAGAGCAAATATACAGTCCTGGAATTGGTGTTGAATACGGTACCGGGCGAATGCCAGGTCTGGAAAACAACTGGCCGAGGCTCAAAGCACCGCCATTGATATCACCGCCGATGTGATTGGCATTTTTCTCTTGCATGTCTTTTGGAGTAAGCACGCTGCGCTTCAAAACGATATTGCGAAAACCCGGTGCCATACGCTCGATCTGGTCCTCGATCCGGTCGGTCATATCGAATGTGGAACCATTGGGGACGTGACAATATCCCCAGAGCGTATGTTTGCCATTCGGTGCTCTCGTTTGATCGAAGAGACTTGTTTGCGCTAGCAACACATATGGATATTCAGGATGTTCCCCTGCCACCACTTGTGCTTCCGACCGGGAGATTTCCTCCAATGTGCCTCCTATATGCACGGTTCCAGCCCTGGTTACTTCTGAATTTTTCCATGGCACCGGTGCATCGAGAGCCCAATCGACTTTGAATGAACCAGGTCCATAAGTAAAACGCGACATCTGATGTTTGTAAAACGCCGGCAGTTTGTCACCGGCAATATGCAGCAATTGACGTGGAGTGATATCGCACAAGATCAGCTTGGACTGGGGTAAATCATCAAGTGAAGTAACAGGGCAATCGACGATAATCTCACCTTCAAGAACATTCAAATGTGAAACCAGTGCGTCGGTCAAACTTTGTGCACCCCCTTCAGGAAACGGCCAGCCTACTGCATGTCCGGCAATTGACAAAACCAATCCGAAGGCTGCCGATGCCGGATCCTCCATTCTCAAGGCACTGTGCGCGGCGACGCCTGCAAACAGAGCCCGCGCCTCTCTCGTCTTGAACTTTCTTTCTGCAAGAGTTGTTGCAGACATTAACGCTTTCATGCCGAAATGCGCCAGTGCAAATGGATGACGAAGCAATTGATGCGGCTTGAGCAAAAGCGGTGCTAATTCATCCCAGTTCGGTTTAAGACCGCCGAAAAGTCGCTTGTAGGACTGGCAGTCTTCCCCCAAGAGTGCGGCCGTTTTCTCAATCGACCGATCGAAAATCGCCGCGCTGCCATCTTCAAATGGGTGAGCAAACGGTAAATCAGGGTGGATCCATTTAAGCCCGTATTGCTCAAGAGGAAGCGTACGAAAAAAGGGCGATCCGATTGCCAATGGATAAACAGAAGAACAAATATCGTGTTTGAAACCCGACTCAGTCAATGGCAAAGTCCTGCAGGCGCCGCCTATGATGGAGTTTGCTTCCACTACAAGGCAAGACATACCGGCTGCCGCCAAGGTGATTGCGGCAGCAAGTCCGTTTGCGCCGGCGCCGATTATAACCGCATCATAAGATGATCTTTTGGCGCGTTCTTTGATGTTAGAAGTCATCTATTGGTTTTGAGATTCTCTTTTGAATCGCAGCCAGTCAGGTGCGGTGGCAACTATTCAATGCCCAGAAAGCCTTTGATCTTTTCAGCCGGAGACGCTTTGGGACGATAAAATTCACCTGTCCAGCCCATCGGTGAGGCGCTGGCACTGTCCATGTATTGATTACTGCCTGCCATCTCAATAATCGCAAGAAGGACATTTTTCGCCTCGTCCAACGCACTCTTTTCACGCTTCAATTCTGGCAATTGATATGACGATGTGCCCGGTCTTACAACGCCGAGAAAACGACCGTACTCTTCGCCGACACTGATTAGAGGCAAAGAGAAAGCATCTTCTTTATTGGCTGATGCGACAAGAGAGAGGATCTGTCTGATGTCGACTGTGTCCCAGCAGAAGACTTGTTTGCGCTCGATATGCTGTTTGATTTCGGCAATTGCATCTTGGTACGTTCGAGCTTGCATCAGCACTGAGTAGTCGATGCCGTGCCCTTCAATTGCGTCACGAGCGCCTAACTCGTTTGTTTTGATCAAAGTCTCCATCAAGACCTTACCGCCAGGTCCCAGCAGCGCAAAAGAAACCAGCGGCTGAAGACCTGCATCACAAGCCGCTTGCGTTGCACGAGCTGCAAGAATCACCCATTCTGTCGAGTCGAGGGCGAAGCGCGCCCAGATGATCGATCGATTGCGATCTTTCGGATTAGGATGGGCAGCGGTTGTTTGTTTGTCGTGCATAAAGGCAGTCTTCGTCATTAAGGGTCCCGATCAACTGCCCAATTCTAGCCGCCGCTAAAAGAATTCTAGGGAAGCATTTTTAAAATATAGCGAACGCCTACGAGTAAGAGAAAAGTAAGCGTCAGTATCTCGAGCAAACGGATTTTTGGTCCCTCTTTTTTGGAGCGGCTGGGCAAGTCAACAAACAACCAGAGAAAAAAACTAAAGGCCGCCAACCCGCCCACAAGGAAATAACCGGCATCTTTGACGAGAAATGGGTCGCCTTCATTTTTCATGCGCACCAGATAGAGGCGATGCGGCATCAAACGTTCTCCACCCGCTTGATCCTTCAATGCCGCTTTTGCCTTTTGCGCCATTATGTCCTCACCGTTTTCCAAATAGATAAAATAGTGCTCCTTCTGGCTGGGACCAGGCAGAACCAGCGCATTACGGTCGAATCCGTGAATATAGAAATCGCGAGATTTGAAGCCATCTACCGATTTGTCTGTGCCAAATGTCGTAAGACACTTGATCGAGCAGGGATCGGCTTTGGTTTCATCAACCCACATCGTGCCTGTACCCAGGTAGTCGAGCACTTTCTTGGTGGTATCAGAACCCCCAAAAATATAAGCCAGCCCCACGTCCAGCGAAACCGCCTGAAGCCTGATTGGCTCGGCACGACCGGTCAGGGGGTTCACCCACTTGGATATCAGCTGAGTATTCCAGCGATCGGCATTGGACGGATATGTTCCTTTCACTCTGAAATAGTTCTGCGCAAAGTCGACTATGCGATGCATTCCGTCAACAACTCGCCACTCAACAGCTGTTTTGGCATATAGCTTGCCACCGTCCTGTCCGACCAGCTGGTCATCGACAAATTGATACCACTTCTCACGCGGAACGAAAAATCCTTCCACAACTTTGCGCGCGTCCAGAAGACCATTTGTTATCAGGACATATGGCATTTTCTTCGAGCTGCCGTTTACTTTTACCTCGACCTCATTGTCGTTCAAGATGGAGATGCTGGCAGTCTTGTCGAGTGATGCATAAGTGGTGCCGACTCGACCGTAAACCTCAGCGTCTGATTTAACTCCTTTGCTGTTGCTGGTTTTGACTAACGACTGCATCCACATGGAAGCGCCAATTAGAAGCAGCAATGAGCAAAAAGCAGGAATGATTATGTGCCCCCAGCGGCCCAGATGCTTGAGCAACCGGACTTTGAAAGTGGCGCGGCTCTTTGGACCGGTGGCACCTGACTCGTCGGGCATTGCCTCCAATTCGAGCTCCAGCTCTTTTGTGGCTTTGAAATTGTCTCGCTTGTGAAAACCGTCAGCGCCACCATATCCGGCCTGCTGAGCAAAATCGATACGCTCGCCGGCACTCGGTCTGGCCCTTCTTTCCAGCCAACCGGCATAGCCGTCTCGAAACCGCTTGGTGAGCGGATCGTTAGTTCCCAGCCCATCCTCCGCGTTCTGAACTGCACGCGCGTACATAGAGCCGGCTTCCTCAGACCTTCCCAACAACTCATAAGCGGTCGCCAGCCGATACGAAATGACAATGATGTCGGGGTCATGCTTGCCAAGCATCTTTTCGCCCAGATTTAGCAACCTTTCGAAAATGGGAGCTGCTTTGCCAAAGTCATCAAGAGCACAGTAGACTTCGCTGAGCTTTTGCAGGCAATTGGCCAAATCCGGATCAAGCGTCCCTTGGGGGGTTTTCAATAGCTCGATTGCGCGTGTTAGAAGTGATTCAGCATCGGCGAAGCGCTGCTCGGCTACGGCTTTATCCGCATCCGCCATCAAGACCTGGACCTCATCAGGTCCCCAATCTAGATTGTCGATATCCATGCCACCAGGCTTTTCCGAGCGCCTAAGCTGTTGATCCCGGTTTCAATTCTATACGAGTGTTCATCTAGTTTTACTGCTTGACCTGTACAACTAGTCTGCAAAAGCTTATTTGCTTATGTTTTTTTGCTGCGGCTATAATCTGTGCGATGAAGAGCGCGAGTTTGCACGCCTCCCCCTCGGGTGGCAAATCTAGTCCGTTTGTTGCCGCCCGTCGGCGGGTGATCATCTTTGCTCTGGCAATTTTATCTGTGACGCTGACAATCCCAGAAGCCATTGCTTCAGGACCGCAAGACCTCAATAATCTGGAAACGCGATTTTTCGAACACACTTACCCGCAAGATACGACTGAAGACAGGCTGACCAGGCTGGAAAAGATGGTTTTCGGCGAGGCCCGCACGGGCGATGATCAAACACGTCTGCAACAGCTTGTCAATGCAGTACCGGCTCTATCGCCCTCGGACGGCGGTCAAAGCCAGGCGCAGTCTCAGGGCGGATCGAATCAACAGGGCAATCAATCGGGATCTTCGAACCCTCAAGATTCATCAAACACGACCCAGGCTTCGCAAAGTGACGACGATTCTGATACTACAAGCGGCACAGATTATCCGCGCGTCACTGAATTAGAAACAGTCTTGCTCGGAAAAACCTATCAGGGTGAGCCGATAAAGCATCGCCTCGATCAATTGGAATTGAAAATCTTCGGTAAATCGCATGCCGGAGAAGATCTCGCCGATCGCGTCGACAGAATTGCTCAATATGCCGACAAAAAATTTCATGGAGGTCCAAGCTCTCTTTCCGGACAAAGTGAGCCTGTTAACGGCAGCATTGAGCAAAAGGTATCCTGGTTGGAAACGCAAATCGAAGGTCAAGCCTTTCCGCAAAAGCCCATGATCGAGCGCCTGCGCCCTTTGGAACAGGCGATGTTTCCCACTGATCCGACCGATATTCACGCTTCCATCCCAGAGCAGGTAAACATGCTGATGAGTGCCGTGGAGCTTTTGCACAAACAGCAAGCAGGTCAGGCATCGGGCGATCAAGAATTGAACATTGCACCGCTTGTTCAAAGACAGCAACAGCCGCAACAGCAAACCGGCTATGCGCGCCAAAGCAATTACAATTCCGATTTGCAGCGCGAATTTGAAAACGATAATGTACCCGCGGCGACTCAGAATTATTCAGCCAATTATCACCCACAGCAGGCATATCAGGGCGTCCCTTCCTACGGACAAAGTCAGCCTGCCTACACTCAATCTCAGGGCTATCAAAATAGCGCTCAGCAGCCGGCATATGGCCAGCAGCCCGCCTACAATCAGCAAGCGCAAAACGCAAGCAATGCGCAAAAAAGCCACGGGCATCCTTTCTTTCGCGGTCTGGCCAAAGCACTCGGTGAAGTGGGGGCGATGGTCGGCACCAGCGTGATGCAAGGTGGAATGATGGGCGGCGGCGGTTATGGCATGCCTGGCGCATACGGAATGGGCAACGGCGGCGCTGTTTTTGGATTTCCATAATGAAATTTCCGGCGCCGAAAAAATGAGCATGCCGCCAACATGAAAAGCGAAATTTCCAGCGACCCTGAGCAGGATGTACTGATTGACGGTGCCGGCGAAAAGACACTGGCGAAAGTAACGCGCCGGCTGATTCCGTACATGTTTTCGCTGTACATACTCTCTTATCTCGATCGCATCAACGTGTCCTTTGCCGGTCTTCAAATGTACACGGATTTGAAAATGACAGACGAAGATTTTGGATTTGGTCTGGCCATATTTTTCATCGGCTACTTTTTATTTGGTGCGCCTGGAAATATAGTCATGGAGCGCCTGGGCGCACGCAAATGGATTTCATCCATTATGGTTGTCTGGGGCGCCATAACCATGGCTCTGGCACTGGTCAATTCCATCCACTCGTTTTACGCACTGCGCTTTTTTCTCGGTGCTGCCGAAGCGGGATTTTTTCCGGGCATGATTCTTTATCTCACATACTGGTTTCCGGAAAAACAGCGCGGACTGGCCGTGGCCAAATTCATGGCGGCAATTCCCGCCGCTGGTGTTTTGGGCGGATTGATATCGTCGAAAATTCTTGAGATGGGCGGTCTTTTGGGGTTGCCCGGTTGGAAATGGCTGTTTTTGATCACCGGTCTGCCCTCCATCTTGATGGGCATAATCACATGGTTTTACCTGACCGATAGACCGGAAAATGCAAAATGGCTTTCTGCAGAGGAAAAAGTGTGGCTGAAGGCAGAAGTTGACAAAGATCGTATGAAAGCGTCGGCCGCAAAGGACTCGGTCAAACTTTTCAGTCGTGAAACAACTGCTGCATTGATTTTGTTGTCGCTACTCTATTTTTCTTTGACTCTGGGAATGTATGGATTCCAACTCTGGCTGCCCAAGATTATCAAAGGATTCGGCGGACTGACTGACGGTGAGACCGCGCTTGTCACTGTCATACCGGCGCTATTTCAAGCTCTGGGTATGCTCGTGATTGCCAAAAGTTCTGAGCGAACCGGAGAACGCCGTCTGCATGTGGCCGCGTCCGCCATTATCGCCGCCGTAGGTTTCATTCTGACCAGCTTGATCTCGAATCCCTGGCTGGCGCTGGTCAGTTTGAGTATCACCGCATTTGGTATCTGGGGAACCGTGGGACCATTCTGGTCTCTGTCCACTGCTCTTTTGCCACCGCGGGTGAAGGCGGCAGGCATTGGTTTTGTAAATTCCACAGGCAACCTGGGAGGCTTTGTTGGACCGCATGTAGTCGGTATCATGAAACAGGCGACCGGCGGCTTTCATGGTGGTCTGTACACAATGGCGGCTTCATTGATAATGGCAGGTCTACTGTCCTTTTTTAGCGAGAAGCTTTTGAAAAAAGGGACGCGCATCGAAACATGATATGGCGTGATCCCATACAAGGTTCGATATAAGATCCGATACAAGCACTGATAGTAAGAGAATAGAACGAGGAAAAACCAATGTCGGTCAGAAACGCAAAAACACTAGCGCTTACAATGATGCTCTCTATTTTAATTTGCGTTTCTTCACCCATTGAAGCCAAAGGCGAGTCGTTGGCCAATCCGGACAACTTAATTGTCGAAGGCGTTCCTCCTGTGCCACTGAGCGTGGTGAGCGCCTGTGAGAAGTACACCCATTTTAGACATGCTGTAGTCTCCGGTTGGCATCCCAAGAAAAAGGAGATGCTCATCAACACGAGATTCAGCGACACCCAGCAAGTGCATCTCCTTAAAATGCCCTTGGGCGCACGGACGCAACTGACTTTTTACCCGGACAGAGTTTTCGGCGGAGTTTTTCAACCAAGTGTCGGCGACTATTTTCTTTTCAATAAGGATAAAGGCGGAGACGAATTCTTCCAGGTATATAGATACGACACAGATACTCGTGACGTCACATTGATCACGGATGGAAAATCGAGAAATACCAGCGGCCGCTTTTCCAAAGACGGAAAGTTCTTTGTTTACAATTCCAGCCGCCGCGACGGCAAGAACAATGACATTTATATTGTCGATCCCAGAGATCCCAAATCTGATAAATTGCTGGCTCAAGTGAAAGGCGAAGGCTGGTCGGTAAGCGATGTCAGTTATGACGGAAGGACGCTTGCCGTCAATGAAGAAATTTCCATAAATGAAAGCTATCTCTGGTTGGTCGATGTGGCTTCAGTCCAGCTCACTGCTTTGACCGAGCGAAAACCTGGTGAACAGTCCAGCTATCAATCAATTCGCTTCGCCCCGAACGGCAAAGGCTTGTATGTCACAACAGACAGTGGCGCCGAGTATCAGACTCTTTGCTATCTCGATCTGGCAACAAAGAAGTTGAAGCCTCTAACCGCCGACATTAAATGGGACGTCCAGGAATTCGATCTTTCCCATGACGGCAAGATGATCGCTTTTGCCGTCAACGAAGACGGCTTCGGCAAGCTCTATTTGATGGACACATCGACAGGGAAATATTGGGCGCCGAAGGACATTCCGAAAGGAGAAGTTTCCGGTCTGGATTGGCACAAGAATTGCCGTGACCTGGCCTTTCAGGTTCAGAGTGCACGCATGCCCAATGATGTTTTCAGCCTGGACACGAAAACCAATAGAGTAGACCGCTGGACCGAATGTGAGACCGGACCTGTAGCAGCCACGAATTTTTCTGAGCCGGAACTGATTAAGTGGAAGACTTTTGACGGCAAGGAAATTTCGGGTTTTTACTACAAACCCAATTTGAAATTTACAGGACCACGTCCAGTCATTGTTGTTATACACGGCGGACCGGAAGGACAGTCACGCCCAGGGTACCTGGGCAGACTCAACTATTATTTGAATGAACTTGGCGTAGCACTTATTTTTCCAAATGTGCGTGGTTCTTCAGGTTATGGAAAAACATTTCTCAAACTGGACAATGGTTTTAATCGTGTTGACTCTTACAAAGACATCAATGCCCTATTCGATTGGATAGGACGGCGCAAAGATCTTGATTCCGCACGTCTAATGGTCACAGGCGGAAGCTACGGCGGGCATATGACGTTGGCAATCTCAACCTTTTATCCGGAGCGCATTACATGCGCCGTGGACGTCGTCGGAATGTCGAATCTAGTGACGTTTTTGGAGCATACACAGGAATACCGCCGTGATTTGAGAAGAGTTGAATATGGAGACGAGCGCGACGTAAAGATGCGCGAATTTCTTCAGAGCATAGCGCCCCTGAATAAAGTCGAAAAAATCAACAAGCCTCTGTTTGTAGTGCAAGGTGAAAATGATCCTCGCGTTCCGGCCAGTGAGGCCAGGCAAATTGTCGATGCGACAAAGAAAAGTGGCGTGCCGATCTGGTATTTGTCCGCCAAGGATGAAGGGCATGGATTTGCAAAGAAAAGGAACAGTGACTTCCAGTTTTACTCAACTGTAATGTTTGTTCAAGAATATTTGCTCAAAGCTGGTGGCGCCGCAAAAGAAGCCAGTGGAAATTCCTCGCACTAAGGCAATAATCTGGGTGGCAGAGTAGGATAAGAAGGTTGGAATTATTAGGATTCAAGTTCGGGTCTGATCTTATATTAGTTTTCAATCAGTAGTTTTCAATGTCCTCACCTTCTTCAATCTCGCTGTGCGAGTTACCACTCTTTCCTTTGCCTGATGTAGTGTTGTTTCCGGGACGACCGCTGCCGCTGCACATTTTCGAAGATCGCTACCGTTTGATGATTAATACTGTACTCGAGGGCGACAAGAAATTCGGCGTTTTACTTTGGAATCCCACAATCTCGAAATCGGTCAAGATTGGCTGTGCTACCGAAATCAGCGAGGTTGTGAAACTAAAAGACGGTCGAATGAATATCATGACGGTCGGATTGCAGCGCTTTCGTATCGTTGAAATCGTAAAACAACTGCCATATCTCGTCGGAAAAGTGGAATGGCTGGACGATTCCATGCCGGATGCCGAAGCGCTGTCCGTGAGCGTTCAAGTCGATCGGTCTTTGCGTGAAGTAGTGGGTCTGGCTAACAAGTTGACCCAGAAGGAAAATGTAGTCCCTGAAGATTTGCCCACAGATCCTATATTTCTCTCCTTTTGGGTTGCATCGCTTTTTTTCAATTCGTCAGACGATCGCCAGGAACTTCTGGAGCTGTGCGACACCGGAACTCGATTAAAGAAAGAACTCTGTCTGCTCGATTCGCTCAAAAGCGAACTGGCAGCAAGAGCTGCGATTGAAGACGCCTTCCGAAGTTAGCGCTGGTCTTTGCGTTTCGGATTGAGTGAGTCGAAACCAAAGTCAATCGGAGTGAGTGATTGCGTGCATTGCATGCAGCCAGGGCCACTGTAGAATCGCCCACAAACTTCGCAAACCTGCTCTGCTTGTTTAGCTTTTCTCTCTGCAATCACACGCGCTTGCGTCGGTGTCGGTGGTTTGGGCTCAGCTGGTTCTGCTGGTTCGGCTGGAGCAACCGGCGAGGCATATTGTGGCTGAACTTGCTGTGGCGGTGGCGCACTGTAAACCGGTTGTGGCGACGGTGGTGGAGACTGGTAGACCGGTTGCGGCGGCTGTTGATACTGCTGTGGAGGAGCGGAGTAGACAGGAGGGGGCTGTTGGACTACTTGTGGTTGCTGTTGCGGTTGTTCATAGTGCGGCTGGGGTTGTGGTTGCTCATATTGCGGTTGCTCTGACTGGCCATGGGGCTGAGCCTGCTGAGCCTGAACTTGTTGCGATTGTGATTGCTGCGCCGCTGGCTGAGTCTGCTGAGCGTACTGATTTTGAGATTGTCCTGGAGCTGCAAATACAGGAGCAGCTTGCTGTGGAGGCTGTCCGTAGTTTCCGCTTTGTGCTTGTTGCGCGTACTGTGGATTTGGTTGTGAGTGCGAAGCAACATAATCAGCTGATGGAGCCAATTGCGGTTGCTGCGCGTACTCGTACTGAGGCGCCGCTGGTGCGGAATAGGTGGACGCCACTTGAGGAGCAGGTGGAGCAGGTGGAGGAGGTGGAGGAGGTGGAGGAGGTGGAGGAGGTGGAGGAGGTGGAGGAGGTGGTGGAGGTGGTGGAGGTGCTGGAGCTGGAGGAGGAGGAGGAGGAGGAGGAGGTGGTGGTGGTGGAGCTGGAGGTGCGACGGCTACCGGAGCTTGAACCTGTGCAGGCTG
>JBGAVL010000219.1:10612-10872 GCA_044228145.1 Obscuribacteraceae bacterium (SeqCode) | reverse complement strand
GAGGATGCACTACGTCCGGTGCCAAACCGTAATTCGCATTTACAAAAATTATTCCATTGTGTGCATAGAGAGCCCCTTTCGATCCGTGTTGTCGCTTATCTCCAATGCGCCAACCACCACCATGCAAAAACACAACAATCGGCAAATTTGCCTTGGATCTGTCTTTAGGGTAGTAAACGTCAAGTTTCTCAAGTGGACCGCTGCCATAGGCAACATTGTTAGAAGTATTGACTGTTTTAGAGTGCATGTCACTCCATTGT
>JBGAVL010000219.1:0-10602 GCA_044228145.1 Obscuribacteraceae bacterium (SeqCode) | reverse complement strand
GCCTGCCGCGCGCATTGCGCCCCTGCCGAGAGTGCCGTTGGCTCGCGCCTGGCGGAAGCGTTCTATCAGCGCTTGCCTGTCAAAATTCTGTCCCTGATTCTGCGCCTGAACCGCCGCTCCCCCGCCGATAAGTACCAGTCCTACAAGTCCTACCAGCACTGCGGCGCCATTGCATTTTGAAGTATTCAACTTCAATGAAAATAAATTGGATGACATTTGCAACTCCCACGCAGCAGGTCGGAAATACTCGGCAGCTCGAAAATTGTCCCGATATCTCTGTATACGTATCGAGCGACCAAAAAGTTCAACCATCGGCGAAATTTTAATGTATAAATGCACAATAAAAAAACTGCTCCCATGTTTTCGAAAAGCCTGACAATGCAAGGTCATTTCAAAATTCAAAAGTCACCAATTACTGCGTGCTTAAGTTTAGTGTTGGTTTGTACAAATGTTTTGGTCGGCGGCACAGTCGCCCGGGCCGGACCGCCAGTCACCGTCAGCGAAAACACACCGCCTGCAAAAACGACTCAGGCGACAACACCCTCTGCTGCAGTCACGCCAGCTCGTGCAGCTGCACTTAAGGCTCATGCCGCCCGTCTGGCAAAATTGAGAGAACTTCGAAAACAAGCGGTAGTCTGCCAAAAGGCAAAGGACATTCACGGACTGCTTCGTGTATGTAATGAAGTGCTGGCAATAGAACCTGACAGTTACAACTGGCTGTTTATGCGGGCAGGCGCATACTGGTATCTAAGAAAAAGAGATCTGGCAATTGAAGACTATTCCGCATGTATCAAACAAAAACCTACAGCGCAGTTGTACGAAATCCGCTCAGGGCAGTACAAATTAATGAACAACTCGCAAGCGGCGCTGAATGACATTCAGGAAGCAATTAAACTCAAGCCGATGGCTCGCTTTGTTTTGAAAGAAGCGCAGCTTTTACTGGAAGTCGGAGATATTGATGGTGGGATTGCAGCAGCCAAAAGAGTACCGACCTTGCTGGAAACAGCTCCTGCAGGCAAGAGACTCACTTTTGAGATCGAATCCTACAAAATAATGGGGCTGGCCTACTTGCAGAAAAACGACCCCAAAAGCGCCCTGGCGCCGCTGTCGAAAGCGCTAGATCTCACACCGGGCTGGACAGCTGCAAGTAAGAAAAACGACCGGGCGACGTTGCTCAAGCTCGCTAAATGGAATGGCGACAAAATTCTTTGCAGAGGCGAGGCGTATGAAAAACTGGGCAAACTCAAAGAAGCGATCTCCGATTACGAACTGACCGTAGCCGCCTATCCCAAAGACTTCGACTATCGAAGAAGCTTGCTGAGAGCCTATCGAAAGTCCGGTCAGTATGAAAAGGCGCTGGCGCTCGTAAACCAGCTTTTACTGGAAGACGATGCCCCCGACCTGTATTACAAACGCGCCGAGATATACAAGAAATTGGGCAAAACTGCGCAGGCAAAAACTGATCTCGATCGCGCCGGCAACATTGAATACAGCCTCATGGGCAGCCACAAAAAACTTGCGCGGTAGAACTATATCTATCAGCACAAAAGTCCGGCTATTTCATATACTGATGACCAGATCGAGCGCGGCACCTTGGAAACAGTTTTGCAAAATTACTTGAAAACATACAGAGCTCGCTTTGCAGTTTTGCCAATCGCAGTGTCTTGTGCCGGCGGTCTGTCTCTGTCAATTGGCATTGCGTGTAGTTCTTCGCCGATCAGCGAAGGAAATCACGCAATCACAAAAGTCGTACAGAAGCCTTTGTCAGCACAAGAATTGAAAAACCTCGAGCAAGCGGCCGAATTGCTGGCGAAAAAACACAATGCTCGAGAGATCATTATTCTGACCTGTAATGTATTGGAGAGGAATCCGAACAATCCCAATTTTCTCACCCTGCGCGGCAGAGCTTTTATGGCGATGAAAAAACGCCAGCTTGCAATCGATGACTTCACTGCATCCTTGAAGTTGAGACCAGATATCCAGACCTATAGAGAACGCGCCTACGCATACAAGTCAATGGGCGAGGCGCAGAAATGCCTGGATGACTGGCGAACCGTTGCAAATCTCGCGCCGACCGCCCAAAATGCGCTTGAAGTAGCAAATGCACAAATGAGTCTCGGCAATATCAACGCTTGTATCGAAGGCTGCAAGAAAGCCCTGACGATGCTTGATACCGTGGCACCAGCCAAACGAAACTGGACTGAGATAACTATCTGCCAGGTACTTGGGCAAGCGTATCTGGGACTCAACGAGCCGGCAAAGGCACTTGGTCCGCTGACCAGAGCAATACAGCTTCTGCCGGGCTACGCAGAGGCAAAGAAGAAAGAAAACAGGGACTCTCCACTAGCCGCTGCAAAAAAATACCCGGACGCATTCTTGTGCAGGGGTGAAGCGCTTGAAAAACTGGGCAGGTTGAAGGAGGCCATTGTCGAATACGAAGTCGCAGTTGAAGCCAGACCCAAGAGTTTTGACTACAGAAGAAGTTTGTTGCGCGCTTACCGCAAAGCCGGTCAAAATGACAAAGCTCTCGTGCTGGTAAATCAGCTGCTGCTCGAGGACGACTCGCCTGATTTGTTCTACAAACGCTCCGACATCTACAAAAAATTGGGCAAAAACGACCTTGCCAAAATTGATGAAGAACGGGCAAAGAAGAGCGAGTTCGGAATCATGGGTAGCTCAAAATCACGATGAGCAATTCTGCAAGGAGCGCTTTCAACCCTTGGCGATAAATCTCAAGCTTTCCCAGAAAGGGCTGATATTGCTGGCTGTGCCACTGGCAGTTGAGATTCTTTGCGTTGCTGTTTTGGGCGGGTTTTTGATTCAATCTGAGACAAAGGCACGTGCGCAAGAGCGCTCAAAAGAAATAGTTGCCGCAGTCAACAACTGCGAGCACGCAGCCATCAAAATCATGCTTTCAGTGGCGACCTTATACATGTCACGCTCTAAAAATGCCAGCGACGCCATCAAAGAAAATACCGACAACTTCTGGCTATACGCTCACCAGATCGAGGCACGTGTCAAAGACGATCCGGAAGAATTGGCACTCGTGAAAGTCGCTACGGACGCCGCACAAAAGCTGTTTAGTTCCCTAAAAATGTACACGACGCGCATCGAAAGCGAAGAAGCCGGCTCAGCGATTTCCACTGTTATGCGCCTAGGTCAAATTCGCAGAACGACGGAAGACTGCGTCGGTCACGTTTCGACTTCACTCAATAAGATCATTGCAATTGAGCAAACGAAGGTCACCAGCCAGGACTACAACGAAGAAGTGAGAAACATCGTCAAATATGCCTTGCTGGCGATTGTTGCTTTGAACGTACTGGTTGTGATCGCCCTGTACTTCTACTTCAATCAAGACACAGTGAAGCGATTGAATGTTTTGATTGACAATTCCATGCTCTTATCTCAGAACAAGGGACTCTTGCCCCCGCTGCAAGGCAAAGATGAGTTTGCCAGTTTGGATAAGATCATTCACGAAGCAGCTACTGCGCTAGCCCGGGCCCAGCGCGCAGAGAGAGCAATCGTCGACAATGCTCTCGATGTCATCTGTTCGCTCGACGGCACTCTCCGGTTCGACACTGTAAATCCCGCCTGCGCTGCAGTCTGGGGATTTGACAAGGAAGACCTTATAGGCAAACGAATACTCACCCTCCTTGTTCCGGATGATGTTGAAAAAACGCTCGAGGCAATCGAAAGAACCAAAGCCAACAAAACCGGAGAGCCCTTTGAAAACAGAGTCAAAACAAAATCCGGTGCGATCAAAATCATGCTCTGGACGGCCCAATGGTCCGAGCCGGAACAGCTGCTTTACTGCGTTGCCCATGACGTCACGGCGGCACGCGAAGTGGAGAGGATCAAACAAGAATTCGTCCAAATGATCAGTCACGACCTCAAGACTCCACTGTCTTCGATACAGATGTCACTCGAAATGATCGGCAAAGGCATTTACGGCGAACTGCAAGACAACGGCAAATCCAGGCTGGAATCAGCAACGCGCAATTGCAATCAATTAATCGCACTGATTAACGATCTTCTCGATATTGAAAAAATGCAGGCAGGGAAGTTGCAGCTGGAGCTGGAAAGCGCAGATGCTCTGGGTCTGGCGGAACAAGCGCTGGAAACAGTTCGTGGATTTGCAGAAAAGCACAGCATACAACTGGAGAGAAAAGGCGATCACAATCCTGTTTTCGTAGACAAAAAACGGATGATTCAGCTACTGGTAAATTTGCTGTCGAATGCGGTCAAGTTTTCGCAGCCTGGAGGTGTCGTAACCATAGGCACTCACATGAAAAAAGACTCGCTGGACCGCGTCGAAATTTATGTCGAAGACCAGGGTCGCGGAATTCCTGCCGACCAGTTACAACGCATTTTCGATCGCTTTGCCCAGGTCAAAGCTTCTGATGCAACGGAAAAAGGCGGCACCGGGTTGGGACTGGCAATATGCAAAGCAATTGTAGAAGCGCACGAGGGTTCGATCACCGCTGCAAGCGAAGTCGGCAAAGGTACGCGCTTTACTATCGAGCTTGAATGCGCCGGGCCTTAGGCTGCAATAACACCGGGGCGGGCATCTTCTGCAATCCAGGCAATCGCTTCGGCTTGTCACATCGACATTGCACACGCTTTGCACGCAGCATCCCGTAGATTGCAAACAGTTAATAGCGCCACGCGAAAAACAAAAATCTAAAAGTTTGAATGGAAAGAAGAAGAAAAAAGGTGAGCCGGTCCCTCCGGCTCTCTTTTCTTTTTGGTTGTCGCTCAGAGGCGCAAACACCAGGAGCATTCATTTGCAAGCTCATTGCACGCCTTTTGCACGCTATCTCGAAGAAACTAAAAACGTTGCCGCTGAGCCGCAGGAGATGCTGAGGAGCAAAAAACCTCTCTTCGGACCATCGGCAAACACAAAAGAATCACTCAACTACAGCGCAGGACCATCACACGACTAAAACCAGAACAATCTAAAGACTCATTCAGCCTGAGTCTCTCACCATTCTTGACACCAATGCAGCGGCATTTTCCTCCCCCAGGAAAGTGCCGTTTCTTTTGCTGTTGATACCGCATATGGTGGCATAAGCGCGCTAACTATAACCAGAATAGCGCAACACAGCACCGGGCCAAATGTAATTAGAAGCCTGATATCAAGCCGCGCTAGTGTTCGACAAATAAAATTCTTCCGATTCACAAAAAACTTGTGAGAAATAGTTCCTTTTACACCACTTATTACTCAATACTAAAGCGTATCCCCCATCCTTTCTTTTTCACAGGTTCCAACCAGCCACAGGCGCAAAAATCAGCTATTTCACTAACACAGCGAATTTGTAGCCGATTGATGCGTCGGAAAGGAAAACACATGTCGTTGAAAACAGATCTGAAAATCTTCGCCGGCGTCGGAATCTTGATCGGAGCAGTAGTGGCGGCCACCCAAGTGGACAGCTTATTTTCTTATCCGGTCATCTCGCTAGTCGCCATCATCATTATTCTCTCAATTGCCTTGGCCCTGGTGAAGCTGTGGCCAATCCACTGGCTCATCCGCTCTGCGGAATGGGAGCTGATGGAGTTGGTTCACAGAGTCGAGACTGGCACAGATTCACGAACCCGCAAGGGAGAAGAAAAACTTGACCTCTTCACCCGCCTCGCCCATGAAACGCAACAGGTCTATATCGGTCCTGCTCAAGCGGGCGGGCATCGGCTTGTCGGCGACTTGCCGCAAGCACCATTTCGAAAGGAGAACTTGCTGTTGATTAACAGCCAGGACAGCGAAATGGAGAAGGTCGCCAAGCGCAAATCCCGCCTGAGACTGAACGCAGCTCTTCTGCGTGAAGTTCTCTATGGCACAGCAAGCGGCTATAAAAGTCGCAGCATAAAGCTCTCATCAGCCGAACGCGATACCGTTATGGCCACCATAGAAAGTCTGTCCAGGGAAAATACCAGCCTTGTTTGGATGGCGGCAAAACTGTTTAGACATCCAAGCAAAACAATCCTCTGGGCGCCTAAATCATTGCAGGGCAGACAAGCTCTGGATTACCTCTGCCGTGTCTAGAAACTGAAAGTGCGGTGAACCAATCACCGCACTTTCAATCCAAACAAAGAAGGCGCATGCCGTGACTAAACCTTGCGCATGCTCTTTCCGCATTGGACTCCGACATGAAGTCTTATCGGGACAAGCACGCGTTTGTTCCGCACCGTAACTGAAAACCTAGGAGATTGAAATGACACTCTCTCAATACCTCGCAGCAACTGCGGTCTTTTGCCTGCTCGGACTGATCCCCGCCCGAGCAATCGCACGCATTCAGCTTCTACCGCGCTTCGGCGCATGGGGTGAAGTCGAGCGCGAATACATTCTCACCATGACGCCAGTCTTCGGTACCCTCATCTCGCTGATTTGGAGCGTCGCCGTCTACAATCACGGTTACCCCTGGACTTCCGTATGTCTTGGCAGTTTCGCCGGACATATGGTTTTTCCATCCCTCGTTTTCGTCGGACAGCTTGTGTGCTTCTTCATCCGACTTGTCTATAGACCGGTCGACTGCCTGCTCCGCCGCTATTTTGGCGACCTCGACTGACGAATGATTGCTCCGTCTAAAAGCATTTTTTGATTTCGAAACTGCAGAACTGCAGGCGGGCTGGCATTGCCAGGGCACTGCCGCTGCAGCTCACTTTGGCAATTTTTGAAAACGCGCTTGCGAAATTGCGCCTAATTACGAATTTTGACGAAAGCGCACAATTCCATAACAGGAGTGGACCATGACAGTAGCACAATTCGTCGTTACCTACATCTCGACTTCGTTGGCAGGTTTCATCGCCTCGCGAGCTGCCGTATGGTATTTGTTGACCAGGTGGATACCTTCGCCCGAAAGGAGAAAGGCTGACGAAGTCTTTGCCATCTGCGGCTGGTTTGGCTTTGCGCTATCAACCGCGCTCAGCTTGATGCTCTTCCTCGACGGCTACGGATTCCTGGCCGTTGAGCTTGGCATTGTCGGCGGACATCTCGTCTGGCCGATCCTAATGCTCATCTTTGCGGTGATCGCATTCAGTGGTGAATGGGCAATCAAAAAACTCGACGCAAACCTGCGTTGCATCTTCGGAAAAATAAACGAATAATCGCTAGCATATCTAACCGTGACATTGCCGAACTGCATGCGGGCTGGCATCGCCAGGGCATTGCCGCTGCAGTTCGAATTTGTGACTTTTTACATAGACTTTTCCGTTACTTCAGCAGAGGCAAAACCGTCTATTTTGCCGGAAAGGAAGATTCCCAATGCTGAAAATCACCTACGCATTCGCGACCTTGCTGGCAATGGTCATCGGCGGCATTGTCGTTGCTACGCAAGTTGAAAATTACGTCGCCAATCCCATACCCGCGCTAATCGGAGCCATAATTCTGCTCTCGATTGCATGGCTCGTGTTGAAACTATTGCCAACTCACTGGTTGATTCGTTCTGCGGAATGGCAGCTAATGGAGTTGGTCTATCGGGTGGAAACGGGCATGGATTCGAGAACCCGAAAAGGGGAAGAGAAGCTCAATCTCTTCACTCGACTCGCGCACGAAACGCAGCAAGTCTATACCGCTCCTGCACAAGCGGGTGGGCATCGACTTGTAGGCGACCTACCCAACGCACCATTTCGCCAGGAAAACCTGCTGTTGATCAACAGCCAGGACACCGAAATGGAAAAATTGTCGAAGCGAAAAGCTCTCGTGCGGCTGAATGCAGCATTGCTGCGTGAAATCTTGTACGGCACAACCGCCGGCTACAAGAATCGCATCGCAAAGCTGCCTCAGGCCGAGCGTGAAAACGTGATGGCAAACATCGAGAGCCTGGCGAAACAAAACACGACAACCGTGTGGTTGGCAGCAAAAATGTTTCGGCATCCCGGCTCGACAATCCGCTGGTCGCCAAAATCATTGAAAGGTCGAAAGGCCCTGGACTTCCTCACGCGCGTGTAATCGGGAGATAGTCATGCACGTATTTAAGCAACCCATCACCTGGGTAGTTATCGCAGTCGCAGCATTGCTGGGAGTGACAGTCGGGTGTGCCATCGCCAATCCCGAAGCTACTCGTCTTGTCGTCCGCATGCTATTCGAGCTGGTCTTCCAGTTAATTCTCTGGATCCTGGCAATCAAATTCTTCTTCTTTCTGGTGGACCAAATCATTGGTCCGCCGAGCGAGTAGAAGCCGAAAAGACTGGCATGTCGGAGCGCTGCTCCGGCATGTTCGGCAACGTGTTCATCACAACCAAAGGAGCGGACAATGGAACATTTTGCTTCCATTCTCATTTGCATTGCAACGATTGTGGCTGGTCTGTATCTTCACGAAAAAGTGCTTGGACTTATCCTCGACTCTCCTCTGGGATTTTCCAAGGAAAACCAAACCGTCAAAAATCACAACGTGCAACGCTTTCTTCAGCACGTAAGTTCTGCATTCGGCGCAGGCGCAGGCATTTCATCATTCAGCCATGGGGTTAGTTGGCCAATGGCGATCTGCCTGATCCTACTCTTGTGTCTGTATCCGGGAATTCTCTTCGCCTTCATGCGAGCACTCAGGCTCGGGCTGATCGCCTTAGAAGGACGACTCGACCAGTGGATCTCGCGCCCGCGCTGAATTAGGCAAGAGACTGCACTAGATTTGGTGCTGTGACGTAGTACTGGCCGCAATCTCTACAGGGAATCCGAAAGGAGACTCTCATGACTATGAAACAAATTATGCAACCCGTAGCGGCCGCTGAAGATTGCTTCACCAACCGTTTCGCAAAGGAACCTCATGATGACACCGCAAGTTTCCAGCAATTCCATGGACAACAACGGCTCCGGCCGTGAGATCGTATGCATCCACGACTTGTGGAAGAGCGACCGCTCGCGGGCTCTGGCGCTTCTCAGTCAATTCCACGCGCAGCTCTCTGGCTATGCCAAAGACGAGATGGTGGACATGGCTCACCTTGAAAAACGCATGGACCGCCAGAACAACACCAATGGTGGTGGCGCTCCCACTTCAGTCTGGACTTCGATCGTGCTCGCCGTCGAAGCGGGCACGGTCGTCGAAGGTCGGCTCTCCGAACTTTATCCACATGGAGTCGCCGTGCCAACCTACGACCTGCCTCAGGGGGCAGTATCAAGAGAAGTGGCCGAAATCGATAGGCAAGAACTCGTCGATGTCGACAACAAAGTCAATGCCCAGGGTCAGGAAACGGCCTACGCCGGCAAGACCTGGCGTCAGGTTGTCGACGGTTTCCTTGGTCAGGCCATGGAACTTGCTCCAGGCTCGCCGCCACCTGATGGATTTGTCTTCGTGCCAATCACGCACTACCAGCCGCCAATGGAAAAGGACGGCAAATACACCAGGCTCGATCTCTACTGGCGCAGCATCCGGTCAGGCACCGTCCTGAACGAACAAGCGTTGAAAGATATCGGCGCACACCTGCTGGGCTTTTACTGTGTCCTCACCAACGAATGGGTCGAGGACCCGGAGGATGTTATGCCACACGTCCTGGCGGACAAGGTCTTCCAGAACGAAGTCAGTCAGCTTTCCGGCTTGATCGAACAAAACAAGCAACAAAGCTGAGCCCAAGCACCTGAATTGAACTAAAGAAACGGAAAGCGGGCAGTTGCATTGCGCAACTGCTCGCAGTCTGTGGTGTGCATGTGCCTGAACACTATTCTCCCCGTAGTCGAACCGTCGCCCTTCAGGCAGACTATTTCGGCGGGGCGCCATTGGAAGGGCGTGCGACAGCGGAAGAAGTCTGCTGTAGGGAATCACTTCCAAAGTTAGGGAAGGCAGCCGCTCTTGGTTGAGCTGTTGCGGGAAAACTCTTTTCCTCCGTGCGCACGGTAATGCGCATCTGAAAGAAAGAAAATGACTGTTCGCAAAATCATTGACACAACTTGGAACCTGGCCGCTTTGCTTGCCGGGCTTGTCGTGGCCTTGTTCGTGATGGTCTTCTACATCTGCCTGGTGTCAGTAATCGTGCTCTGGGCCTTGTTCTTCATAGCGCTGTTTACCGCTAAGATCAGTGCAATCGCAGCCGTTGCCTTACCCTGGTTGGGACTGGGAGCATTCGCTTGCTCCATGGTCATCTTTCTTGGACTTGGTCTGCACGGCGTCGTCGGCATTCTCAGGTCGTGAGCCAAGAATCATCTTGACACTAGAACATACCGGCCAGTTCTTGCGAACTGGCCGGCAGATTGCTTCTGAAAATTCAAAAATTTTTCGCGAAATTACTCCTGCATATAATAAATTCCGGACAGTGCCCGGCTTGGGATTATTACTATTGGCTGCCACATGAGTGCCACGTTGAAAAAGGTAGGTTTTCGATGTCAGGCTTCACAATATAGATCGGCGTCGGCTATGGATCTTTGTTTTCTCAAAAACCTACAAGGCAGAGCCACATCGAAATCGCTGGTCGAATCGATTATCAATGCAATTGATGCCGGAACGCTCGCTAAAGGCGAGCGGCTGCCGTCCACTCGCGAGGTTGCACAATTCACAGGTACGAGCCGAACAACAGTGGTGCGAGCGTTTGACGAGTTGATCGCGCGAGGCTACTTGAGCGGAAGGAGGGGGCAGGCGACATATGTCGCGTCAACACTTCGCCAGAGTCAAGTAATTTCAT
>JBGAVL010000218.1:0-10922 GCA_044228145.1 Obscuribacteraceae bacterium (SeqCode) | reverse complement strand
GGGTGTGTGCGAGTCGGTGCCGATCATCAGGCAACCGGGATGAGCGTAGTTTTCCAGCACCACCTGGTGGATGATGCCGGAGCCGGGCTTCCAGAAGCCGATACCGTATTTGGTACTGGCGGACTTGAGAAACTCGTAGACTTCCGAGTTGGTGTCAAGCGCATTGAGCAAGTCGAGCTTGGCACCGACGCGGGCCTGGATGAGGTGGTCGCAGTGCACGGTCGTCGGCACATAGACCTTGTCGAGATCCGCCTGCATGAACTGCAACAGCGCCATCTGGGCAGTTGCGTCCTGAAGGGCGACTCGATCGGGACGGAGGAAAACCTGCGATTTGCCGCGGACAGGGTGCTTTTCACCCTCATTCCAGCGGTCGAGATGAGACGAGAGAATCTTCTCGGCCAGCGTGAGCGGGCGACCGAATCTCTCACGAGCAAGCCGATACTTCTCGGGCAAGCTCGAATATAGCGGCGTTACTTCCGCCTTTGTGACGTTTCGCTTGGTCATATAGCCACCTCTTGAGTTAGGTTTGCAGATCTCATGACCCATCGAGATCTACTTACTTGTTGGCACATGGTTGATAGGAACTTGCAGCGACGCGCTTTTCGCACAGTGCTAAACGTTCAACACCCAGTTATCTTTCCAACTTGCGGCTTTATCTTGAAACCTGACAAAAGGCTCAGAAGGTGCGCGCAAGAAGTGCAAGGTTGGGTTGTTTGAACGAAAAAAGCTGTCGCGTGCTCTTGAAAAGAAGAAAAGGAAAACAGAATTCTTCTAGCTTATAGAGATAAGAGATATCGTCTTAAAATCATGAATATTTGATGAAATCTGCATCTTGGCGACTTTCCTCTTGGAAAAACGACAACTTGGCAAAAAGCTAGCCAGGCGAAATTCTGCAAATGCCTGACAAGTTGATGTTAACGAACTGACGCACCTGTGCGAGATTGGGTATTCAAGAGTGTTTGCGAGCTTCGAATATGACTGTTTGAGATGCGTTGCAGGGCCGGTAGTTAAGCCGGGATCCGACTTGCCAGGAGCCTCAACCTACAGTTCTTAGCTGGTCCGGATCGACAGGTCCAAACTGATCCATCCAATCTTCAATTCTGTAGCTGGGCGGGCCTGCTTTTTCAATGAAGTCATCGAGGACTTCCATAGCATGCTTTCCTGCAAAATTTGTCAATGCCATTCGCGGAACAAGTGTGTCTTCGCTGGCGAGCGAGCCGTAGTGCGTCTTTCCCTTTCGTTTTAAACGATGCCACGCAAGTAGCTTTTGCAGCCATTGGTCGTTCGATTTGGAAATAAGGTGCCGATTCGCATAGCAGTCGTGCGCAATCCCTTCGACATAGTTTCGCAACGTTAGCTCCAAGTCTCTTTTGCACCCAATCTCTTTCGTCCACATTGACTTTCGATGCTGCTTTTGTGCCTCATTCATGAGCAAAATCAGTGGCGGTTCGGGCACCTTGCTGGCCTCGCTCGCTAAGCACGTGCATCCTATGTTAGGCGATTTTGCAGTGCTGAACGCAAGCAGTACCATTGCCGACCCTAAGTATTTGAGGAGATGATGCTTAAAGCTCATTGGTGTTTCTAAGACACATTGCGAGGAATAGACTGGTGGCGCGGCGCTGGTGTAAGCGGCGAATGCGGCAGCGCGTCCCAATCTCCGTAGCGATGCAACCAGCGTTGACTGTCGCTGTGTACAGGCGGTGGAATAGACTCCATGCAATTGTCGATTTTTTGCATGGCATCTTCACCTGCAAAACGAACTAAGGTGGAACGCTGTCTTCGTGTCTTTTTGCTGGCAAGTGTCCACGCCCCCTTTTTTCCTTTGTCCAACGATTCGTTAGGCGCCAGCAGCTTCTGCAGCCAGTGTTCGGTCTCTGCAGTGAAATAGCTCCTGTGGGTACGGCAATCGTTTGTGATGTTGTCGATGTAGTTGCGAAGAGCGTTTTCGACGTCTGTGACGGAATTGATTTCTTTGGTCCAGATTTTCTTTCTGAGTTGTTTTGCTGCCGTAATGAGTAAGACGACCGGCGCAGCTGGAATTTCGTATTTTTGAGACTGATTCGAAGTTTCATCTGCATAGCAAATCCCTTCGCAACGAAACAGGCAAGCGAAACTAAGTCCGAAAAGGACTCGTGTGGAAACAACGTTGCAGCTTCGACGTTTCACTTGAATAATCAAATCTAAAATCGCAGGTCGTGGCAAACCTGGCATTCTTTTCCAACCACATTACTTTGCCCTGTCTCTAATTGCCTGCTCTTTTGCTGCCACTTCTTTCATGTACTGTTCCATTTGTTCATCAGTCAGTCCGCGCCTGTATGTACCATTGGATCTGAAAACTCTATTGCTCTGGGAAACCATCTCTCTGTAGCGAATGTTTTCCTCGTTTTTCATCTTTACGATTTCCGCTTCCGCTTCGCGCATAATGCGTTCACGATTAGCGTCTTTTTGAACTTCAGCGTCAGTCTTTGCCGGAGCCGGGGACAGTGAAGTTTCCGTTGAATCGAGATACGAAGGAATACGCTCCTGGATTTTGGGCGCGGACGGGGGAAGGGATGAAGGCACAGGTGTCGGCGCCAGTGGTAGCCCTGCGAGATAGCCTACAGCCCGTTCGCAGTGTGCTCTGATCTCGGCTGATGGATTGAGGGCCAAACACCGGATGTAGCTCTTTTTAGCCCCTTCCTTGTCCTTCAATTGCAGGCATGTGTTTGCAAGTTGATAATGTGCTTCCCATCTTTCAGGGTTAGCAGCAATGGCTTTTAAGTAGTGTATTTTTGCTGCGGCGTAATTGCCGTTGCGATAATTTTGGTTTCCCAGCGCGTTTTCGTCTGCCGCAAAAGAATTCGTTGCCGTCAAGAAAACTGCCACTGTCGCAAGCATAGATACATGCGACAATCTGGGTTGAATATGGAGTCTTCGGAAGGTCATAAATTGATCATATCAAGCCGCTGTTAATCCGCAAGTAAAGACCAGAATCATTCATTTCAGATACCAGGCCATTTGGTTTGTTTGAGAACATCCGAAAAGATCTTCTTTTGCTGATCGGATGTTTCCGCCAGGCAAAATAGAACTTTCTTGCCACCAAAGGTGATTGTAGTAAAGCCGTTTGGAATTCGCTTGAGCTTATCTATTTCGATTTGAGAAATTCCCAGCACTTTTAGTTCTTCTACCTTTGAAACAGACGTGAGTATGGCGGCGCGCTCTGCGTGCGACTTTGCAAATGACTCCACGCTTTCGTGTGCGTTGGCGGGCGTATTGATAGTGCATTCGCGCAGACGAGGCATTGCCTTGTATACGGCATCTTTGAACTCGGGAAACTCCTTCATCTCATCGGCGAGAATCAGGTAGCTAGATGTCAGATCGATCTGTTTGTCAGCTTCGGGATACATGCGGAAATAGACAGCTGTGGCTTCTTTTGCAAACGCGGCATCAATTACCCGCCCCTGTTTCAAATAATCTGCGTAGAGCGGATAAACCACTTGCGAATAGCGGTTGATGATACTGTCTGAATACCAGCTTTTCTCGGTCCGACCGAAGGCGAGTTTTGGATACCAGCCCTGCCCAAGCGCGCTGGCCATGCCCTCATACAGCTCGGTCAGTGGAAGCGAGCCCTTGCCGGGAATGGCGAAAAGCTTGATCATCTGCTCTGCATCTTTCTTTGCGAACCAGAGTGCGTGGACCGCCTCGTGGAAAACAACGTCGGCGGATTTTTGAAACTTGTCGCTGGGGCGGAGTTCTACAGTCTGAACTATGCCCATGCTCTGTCCGTGTGTGCCCTTTCCGTCAAATGGAAGCGGTGCAAGGGCGACGATAAATGGTGTTTCGCTATTCCATGCCGAGTTCAAAAAGTGCTTAACTTCGGTCAGGTGTTCGCACATTCTTGTTTTCACTGTCTGTGTTCTGAACTCCTCCACCTGTTTTTGAAACACGGCTGAACGCGGCTTCCAGACGACTTCCTGGTAGATAGGCTCGAAGTAATAGAGAACATCCTGCAGTGCGCTTATGTCTTGAGGGACCAGTTTGTCTTTGAGTTTGGTAAGAAGTTCTGGAACATAATTGCTGCGCGCCGCCTGACAGATTATTACTTCGTCGATACTGCGGTTTCTGCCGATTTCGTCAACGTAGTTGAAGTGCTTTTCCTCTCTATCGATCAGCTTGCGGTAAGCGGCCAGGTGCGTTTTGTCGGCTTCCAAATTTTTGGTCAAACCGGGTGTCGCCTTGCACTTTTTCTCGTACCAATCTTTGACCCAAGCCGAGGTATGATGCCGCTCGGCAAGGATGTTGATGAACATCACAAGCGCGCACGGCTCGCTGGCAACGAATTGAATCTTCAGCTGACCGTTGTTCGGAGGAACAGCTGGAGTGGCTGCCCAGCCCGCTCCTGTACAAATCGTAAGAGCGAGAATACTCAACAACGAAATCGTTCGAGTTCCTTGTCGTGTTCTGCCAAATTCACCAATCAAGCGATTCTGCTTCCTCGCGGGATAGAAAGCTCACTATTATAGCCGCAAGGCACCCTAGCCTTGGGCGCTCTCGAGAAAAACTAAATGCAATAGTAGCAATGACCAGAAAAGCAAAAGCCACAGGTTCGGCGTTTCGGCCAATGTCCCGGGCTTTTGCGCGTTCGAGGTGAACCAATTAGCGGCTGCGATTTAGCTTCAGCAAGCGAATTCGCAGATGCTCGTCACCATTACTCGGTCGTGTTGGGCAGCAAGCGCATCGAGTCGGCGACACGCTTTACGAAATCACCCAGGGCGGTCGGAGACAGCTTGGGCAGATGTTCGAGCGACTTGACGAGGTTGGGACCAACGTTGCCGAGGCGGTTGATCTGCGCGATGGCGCGACCGGTGATGTCGGTGTCGATGGCATTCGCCTCTTCGACCGGCATTTCCGAATTTTTCGTGCAGATCTCGAGAAGCGCGGTGAGGCGGTCTTTCACGAGCTTGGTTTCGCTGCGGGTGATTTCCAAAATTTCCTCGATCGCGGCGCGACCGATTTGACGCTGGAAGGCAGGAATCTTTTCGTCTTCTGGCACTGTGAGCATGCCGGAAAGAAGAGCTTCTGCAATCGAGCACACGCCTTCAGCAAGCTGAATTTGTGAGCGGAGGCGGCCGGCTTGTAGGACCAGCGGATGCGGTTTGTTCATGTTCTTACGTGTGTTTGAGGTTACGTTTGGAGTGGCGACTTCATACGCAGCAACAAATGCCGTTAGCCAAAATTGCGGATTTGTCCGGAGTGCTTGGTTTTCGGCGCTTGCTGGTGGTGTGAAAGAGAGAAATCGGAGATACTTTGAACTTAGCTTTTACCTCAGGCAAAACAAATAAGTCCTAAGAGAAGTGACAAAAATTCCTTGATAAAAGCTGCGCGAAGGAAGTTAGTAGAACGTTAGCGCGCCTTGCACGAGGCAACCTGGTTCTTTCTGGCAAGGACACTACAGGCTAGCAGCGGCTCGGCGATACTTTGGGATAAGTGGCCTGGGAGGCTGGAGAAAGCCAAGTCTCCCAGTTGTTGCGTGCCAGTTTCATAACCTTTGCTTGGCTGAATAGCTGCAAACTATTTTGATGTCGTTACATGAGGTAGTAGATGCGTGTTAAAAAAGGAGGGGTCAATGGAGAATGGGGTCGTACCCCAGGTTTCCATCGACCGCCCAAAGTTGCAGCTATCTTTGAGCGTTGTCCGCTCGTTGTTGTTATTAGCCTGCGATGTCCTGCTCGGCTTCGTCAATCAACTTGAGAGCTTTCTCGCAAGCCTGATTTGAGCCCAGGAGATTGTCGTCGGCGAGGTTCTGGCGGGCGAGCTTGAGCTGCTCATCCGCTTCCTCCAGCTTCTTTACGGCGTGGTAGCGCTTGGTCGAAGAGCTGTTGTCCACCTGGATTTTGACCCACTGATAGCGGTCGGCGGTCAGGTGCGTGAGTGAAACCGCGTATTGCATTTCGCGCGAGAACGGAGAGTATTTCGACTTCCGCTGCGGGACGCGCAGATGCTTGGTTTTCTCGAGGGCGAAAAGCAATCCGCCCCAGACGACCAAGTAGAAAATTGCGATGACGATGTAGATGCTTATGGCGTTTGCGTCCATTTGCATTTGACCTTCTGATTTGAGCCCGTGCAATAACCGGCTACGCACCTTTTCGCTGCGCGCGTTTGCGCTGGGCGAGTTCTTGCACGCGGCGGTCGTACATTTGTCCGTAGTAATCGGGATAGGTGATGAGCATGCCGGAAGGGCATTCGTGCTCGAGTCGCCTGCGGATTTCCCGATAGCCACCGGATAGATAATCGACCAGGTAGGAGAGATTGGCTGTACCAATCAAGAACCCGGCATCGTGAAGCTCTTTGGAGACGCGCGCCTCATGCGTGAGACAGCGTGCTTCTTCGCGAAGTGCCGCGCCGATGAATCTCCGTCTGGAAATCTGGCGGGGGTCGAATACCAATCGGGTGGTGCCTGCAAGGATATGATAGGCCTCGTGGGCGAGATAGTGCGCCTGCATCATCGGGGAGCATTCCGCTCCGATACACAGTAGAGCGTCCTGGGGGCGCCCGGGTTCCGAACGCGAGTAGGCGCGGCAAATCCCATTCAAACGTCTGATTCGCACACCTGCTCGTCGCAAGGCGCGAATGTCACGTAAGAGAGTGGGTGACGCTTTTACCAGCTCAGCAAGCTTGTTGCCGAACTGTTTGGCTAACTTTTCCATGGCTCTTCCTTAGAGCAGTGCCACTATTTATGGTACCAATTTGCCGTCATTCTGTGAACGGTTTCCTTGGTGAAAATCGGCTTGGCAGCAAGGTTTTAATCAGCCAAACTGGAAATTAGCCAGTTAAGGCTTGATTTTGAACAGCTCTTCGATGACCTCTGCGAATTGCTTTTCGGTCAGGAAGCCCCTGATGCTGTGCGTCCACAAATCCGACTGGCTGTGCACCATGAAGATGTGAGTCGGGAAAACGACCAGGCCGATGCTCATCAGATACGGGTGCTTGTCGACATCGAAGCGCAGGAATGTCACTTGCCCGGCGTAATGCTGAGCAGTCTTTTCGTAAACAGACAATTGCTGCGAACATTTGTCGCAGTCATCGGCGACATTGGGATCGTCCGGATAGCCATTGCGGTAAAACTCGATGACGATGGCGCCGCGATTGGACGCGAGCTCTTGCTGCAGCTCAGCCCAGCTCACATCGCGAACGCCCGCTTGCGCCGGCTGCGTCGTGCCCTGAGCTGTTTGAGCGATGCGCAGAATCTCGTTTTCCAGCGGTCGCTGGGCCGCTCGTGCGGGAGCGGAGTGGGCCGGACAGGCAACCAAGATGAGAAGCGCTGCGACAGTGACGAAAAGCACGAGGAAGTACATGTTTCGTCCAAAGGTGTCGCGCGGCTGCTGGTTATTCTTTGACACGGCAACCTCCCAGACGTCCTTCTTCCGGAATGTCACACCTCTCTTCTTCTGCGCGCTCGAGGAGCGAGCGCGCGTTGGCGAGCAGCTGTTGATGAGCGGTCAGCTCATTTTCCATGGACAGGATCGTCGTATGGTCGACTCCTTTCACAGCTGCTTCAGCGCGCTGAAGGTAATGTTTGACCGTTTCCAAAAGCAGCGATGCCTGCGATTGGCACGCGCAGTTTTTTGCTTCCTTGATGCGACGCTCCACTTCTTCCGACCCCAGTTTGAGCCATTTCAGCTCATTGGCCAGCTTGTTTCGCCGGTATTCGGGATCGACAGGACGGCGGCGCGCGGTAGCGGCGATGATGATGGCGCCCAGAATGAAGACGCCCATGAGGATGTACATGACGCTTGTGCCCATGTAATGCTCCTATAAAAATGCATTTTGAAATTCCGCAGAAACGCGCCGAAAATTGGCGCGTGCTTTTGGAGCGCGCTCAAGCGCGTTCCGTAGCGCGGAAGCCTTTTGAAAGAAACAGGCGCCGCCCGCGCGTCCCACTGTTGCGCCAACTTACTGTAGAGGCGATGCACGGCATCGCTCTTGCCAACAAGTCAATCAACGGTAGATCGCGCGGGCGAACTAAGCCACCAGGACGTTAGTAGTCCAGCAGCTTTTTGGCCTTTATCTCAGCGTGGAAATTTTCCACGTACTCTTTCGACCCCGAGCAGGTCAGGGGAATTTCCGTGAAGCAGACGGGGCAACGGCAACTGAAGGTGGCATGGAAGCCGCCGCCAGAGAGCTCATAACCACCGACATACTTCACGTATTCGATGCCTTTGGGGTGTGTGCAATTTTCACGTGCCACAGTGCTTTTCCTTTTGTAGGTCGCGCAAGCGCAACTGGCTCGGAGTGCGCAAGCGCATTCCGTTGGGTCGCGCAAGCGCAACTGGCTCGGAGTGCGCAAGCGCATTCCGGTCTTCGGCTTAAAGGGGTTGCAAGAAAGCGCTGTGCGTATCGCGGCGAGACCAAGGGCGACGCATGGCGTCGCCCCTACAGCAGCTAGGCTGCCGTCCGATTCTCGCGATACATTGCTCGGACGTATTCCGGGTAGCTCAGGTTGGTTCCTATGACGCGCGTGCGGAATACCCGCCTGCGCACTGCTGTTCTGCCTCCCCTGCGCATTGTGCGCAGCCAGGAGCGGGCATACTTCGTGAGCTTGAATCCAGCCCTTTGAAGGTCATCGGCAGTCTGAGCCTCACGGTAGAAGCAATCAGTTTCCTCTTCCATGAATTCGCGAACCCATTGGGCTTCGCTCACACGGTCGACGGCACTCATGCTGATGCGCTCGCGCAGCATGTGGTTGGCTTCGTGTGCCAGGGCCAACACGCTGACTTGCGCCGGACTGCCTGTGCCCAGGGCGACAAGTTTGTCGTCCTTTATGCACCAGGCATCGATCGAGCCACGGAGTGTCTTGATTCGAACTCCGCGGCGACGGAGCCATTTCACATCGGCGACCAGTCGAGGCGAAGCCTTGACCATGTCGACGAAATGCGGCCCGAATTGTCGCTGCAAAACGTTCATAACAATATTCCTTGCTGATAACTCAGCGATTTGTAGTTTAACTCCCGACTTTCTTCTTCCTGATCTGCTAAGCGTCCCGGCTTTTGGCGTGCTTCTTCAACAAGCGATTGGCTCGTCGAAGAAAAACAAAATTTGTGTTCGCAGGGATAGCTAGAGAGGTATTTGCGGAGAAAAAGAAAAACAAGAGCAATGAGAAACTAACAAAAACGCGCGTTTATAGGCTTATTAACAAGTGTGGCCTTTAGATAGTTCAAAGACGTTTACATACGCGTGGAATTCAAAGCTGTGTGGGCAATTACCGCTTCTCAACCGGTTGTTATGTTCGCGTGTCCTGCGCCATTTGTTGGCTTAAATGCAGTAAATATCGGCGTTTTGACTGGCTTACGAACCGCTTGAAAACTGTTTGCGTGGTCCGATCTTCGCTGTGAACTAGCTGCGTCAATCGCTTACAAACTCGCCCCTTGGCAAGTCTTGGGCTGCCGGTTTGCTCAAATTCTTCGCACACTTGCGTGAGTGGCAATGGGTTTGAATCAACACGAAGGATGTCAAAAGGCTGATTGTGTGCGACTTCTAAACCTGCCGATGTTTTGCAAAGTATTCAAGAGTTGTTTGGAGAGTCTCAAACAGTGGAGGATAAACGCCTTCTTTTCTTCTAAATTTCTTTCCGACAACATCCCAATAAACACCTGAATTTCAAAACTAATAACTCTTTTCGCGCGTGCTTACACAAAAGTGGAGCTCGGACGTAAAGCTGTTTTTTGTTTTGAACTTCCAAAAATAATATGGAGCAACACATGGACCTCAAAAACAAGGTTCTGTTCATCACTGGGGCGTCGCGGGGAATCGGTTTGGCCATTGCGCTGAAGGCGGCAAAGGACGGAGCGAAAATCGCTGTCGCCGCCAAGACCGTCACTGCGCACGATAAGCTTCCCGGCACCATTCACACTGCAGTGGATGCCATCAAGGAAGCGGGCGGCGAAGCCATCGCCATCCAGTGCGACGTGCGTGACGAAGAGCAGATCAAGAGCGCCATCGCCAAGACCGTTGAAACGTTCGGGGGCATCGACATCATCGTCAACAACGCTGGTGCCATTCAGCTCACCGACACCGAAAACACTGACATGAAGCGCTTCGACTTGATGCAGTCAGTGAATGCTCGCGCTGTCTACATGACAGTCAAGCATGCGCTGCCGCATCTGAAGAAGAGCACCAATGCTCACATCCTCAACCTTTCGCCGCCGCTCAACATGGACGCCGATTGGTTCGCGCCGCATCTTGCCTACACGCTGTCCAAGTACGGCATGAGCATGTGCACTTTCGGCATGGCTCGTGAGTTTCGTGCGCACAAGATTGCCGTCAACTCGCTGTGGCCGGAGACCGCCATCGACACGTCGGCGATTCGCAACATTCTCACCGGCGACGTGAAGGAATCCTTCACTGCTGCCCGCACGCCTGAGATCGTTGCTGATGCCGCGTACTGGATCTTCACCCAGCCGTCCGACGCGTGCACGGGCAATTTCTTCATCGACTCGACTGTCCTCAAGGGCACCGGCATGAAGGATCTGAGCAAGTACAACGTCGATCCGAAGGCAACGCCTCTGCCGGACTTCTTCCTGGGCAAGCCGCCCAAGAAGATGCCGGTGAAGAAGGCGCCTCAGAAGGCTGAGCCTGCGAAAACCGACGCCGCTGCAACGCCTGCTGTTGCACCTGAGAAGACCGACGGTGATGCGACGAAAGTCGACGCACCGGCGAAGAACTAAGGGCAAACGCGGTCGCTGAGCCGTAATTCTGGAATCCTGGAGACTGTACGCATGCTGTTGAAAGCGCGCAGTCTCTCAGGATTCCCTTTTTTGCTGCTTGTATGCATGCATATAGTATAGACATGCGACATTGTGCACCGGTGGCAGCGCTACAGAATTATGAGCACGTTCGAATAACGACGAAGGCGTGTAGTAAAGGAGATGGATGCAAGAGAGAGC
>JBGAVL010000217.1:0-10924 GCA_044228145.1 Obscuribacteraceae bacterium (SeqCode) | reverse complement strand
GAGTCTTAGATCTTGTACCCAGCACTAGCGCGATTTCCCAGCCAAAAATTCAAATTCAACGTGGGTTCCAAAATGATCTGACGGATATCGGTTTCCCACGATATCATTCACAATTCGATGTCTGAGCACTTTGACATTTGATGGCAGGAAAACTGCATCAATGGCATTAGCCGGTCTTCCGTACAAATGATACGTCTTCGATCTCGTTGGCTTCCTGGTCAAAGCAAACTCCGCATCAGTTAACCCAGCCTTCTCAATCGCCTTCCATGGTCCGCTTCCAGGTTCGCAATTAAAGTCCCCGACGAGAATCATGTTGCCCCGTGTGCACTCTACGATCATGCGCTTCAACAATAGTTTTACCGCTTTATCGCGTGCTTCCGGTATCAAAGGAAAGTGTGTGTTGAAGACGCAGAACTTATTGCCTGTGGGAAGATCGCGAAATCTAGCCCATGTACAAATGCGTTTAAAAATCGCATCCCATGTGTTTTCCGGACTGTCCGGCGTATCGCTCAGCCAGAAGGTTCCCTTATCCAGCAGCTCAAGTCTCTTGCTATAAAAAATCGCACAATGCTCGCCTTCCTGCTTCCCATCGTCACGCCCAACACCGACAAAGGAATATCCAGGCACTTCGCTCAGAATAAAATCAATCTGCTCTTTCAATGCCTCTTGCGTACACAAAATATCCGGCATCTCGCGCTGTAAAACTTTTGCCAGTGGGCGCTTTCGCCGTTTCCAACTGTTTTTGAACATCCCTGCGTCTGAGCCAACTTGAATATTCCAGTCGAGTAGAGTTAGCGATGTTTTCTTAACTCTAGGAGGCGCTTTCGCCAATGGCACCGGCGCAACCCTCTGCACCGCATATGGTGAACGAGCGAAATACTGAGACCTGTCGGTTTCACTGGGCGGTGCAGACAGGGCAGGTATCAACGATGAAGAAATCGCCAGCGCGGCAAGCAGCAGACTAAGCAGTTTCACTTATTCAACCTGCGTTTTGAACCACGGCTTCTTCAAGTCCGTCGGTTTCTTCGTGTCTTCAAACATGCCGACCCATTCATTCATCCAATCAGCATCATAAAAGCGCAGTGCGCTCTCATGGGAAAACTTATGCTTTTCGGAAAAGCTCTTCAACACAGGAATCGCTTTTTCCAGGTCGACCAAAGCAAGGTCGAAGTAAGCGGTATCGGGCAGCTCAAGCCCGATTCCAAACACACACCCCGCACCTGCCTTCTTCAATTCGGCGTCCAATTCCTTTTGCAAAGGCTCCAACTGTTCCAGAGTTTTGAAATCCTTCGACTTTGAAATTTTCAAATAGGCAAATCTGTCTCCGCATTTCGAAAATTGTGTTGAGTGAAAACGCCCGCCTGCCCCCAGGGTTTCGCCAAGCTTCTTGAGCGGCGTCTTCATTGTGTTCCTCTTCGTCCCGAAATGAACTTCTTCAGCCTTTCCGAGATCGGCAATTTTGTAATAGGGCGTTTTCGGAAGCGACGCGAGAATTTCCTTCTTCTTCGCTTCAAATAGTTTTAAATACGCATCAGCGTTAGCTGCACAAACGAATTGTCCCATCAAGGCGCCTTTCTTAGGCGTGATCATTCCCAGCCATGTGTCATCGTTCTCTTCACCAAGAATCAAATCGCTGATGATTCGCGAAGCCTTCGCGTTGTCTTCCTCATCATTTTCAAATTCAGGAGAAACAAAAATCACATCCAATTTATTTTGCGGAGCAACATTCACAGAGACTTCAAACGGCAAAATATCTCTGCCTGCGCGTCCTTTAAAACCACCGGCTATCGAGTCCAGGGGCAGCGCTTGCCTGTATGCGGAGAATTTCCATCCCGGCAATTTCGGTGCCTTCGCCACCAGAGTCTTACAGATCGGCATTACTTCATCACGACCACCAGTGGAAAAGTCCAGCTTGTGACCTTGCTGTCCGCGAATTGGACCAAATTCATACTCGATCGCCGGGTCAACGTATTCGAGGTGTTCTTTCATCCAACTGGTCACCATGTCGGAATTCGCTTTACCGCTTTCGCCACGCATGTTGTCTAACGCCAGAGCGAGCTGAGACTCCGATTTTTTGAAATCAGTCCAGAACATATCGATGTGCTCAATCGTCTTTTCCTTGAGTCTTACTTCCGGTGGATAGCTCTTATCAACAGTGCTCCAGCGCGTGGGTAACGCACAGTATGCGGAGCCATTGCCCTTGTCCAACAGCGGAGAGTCCGGCGTGCAGGAAGTGAGCAGTAGCAAAGAGAGGATAGACAGTGTTCTTATAGAGAAGCGATGTTTCATATTCGGTCCGGTGCACTTGGAAAGACAACCCTGAGGAAACCGATTGAGCAGTCGCTCGATACGGTGACACTTATTCAGGGTCTACATATTATCCACCAATGCAAAAGACAGAACTTCAAAGCACACAAGCAAAAGACCGGCAATTTCTCGCCGGTCAATTTGAAGGTGTGATGTTTCAGGTTAGGAAACTACTTTCAATCGCGGGAAACAAACAATGTTGGCTTGTTCAGCCCCCTCTTCTTCCGCGTAACTTGAAGCATGTGCTTCGCGCTCCAGTTCCAAGAAGCGTTGCAATACTGCTATCGCTTCTTCCTGTTTGCCCATCTCTTGCAGTCTCGCAATTTGAGACCTGAGCAGGCTGGTGGAACTGTTGGCAATAATCATGTGTTAGCTCCTTGGCTATCGACTACTTAGCTTTCTTTGCCTTTTTAGCTTTTGCTTTTGGCGCAGATTTGGCTTTGGCTGACACTTTGGTTTTTGCTTTGGTTTTGTTTGAACCTTTAGCTTTGGTGCCGGCTTTTGCCTTCGCCCTGGTGTTCGACTTTGCTTTTCCCTTGGTTTTAGCTGAGACTTTCGTCTTTGCTTTTGCCTTGGCAGCTGTTTTCTTTGAAGCGGTTTTCTTCGCTGAAGCTTTCGCTTTCACCGGTTTTTTCGCTGATTTCTTAGCGGGCTTTGCAACAGCCTTCTTGACTGTCTTCTTGACCAGCTTTTTGACCATCTTCATAACCGGCTTCACGACAACTTCCGGCTCGTCCTGCGGAACATCGGTAATCTCGGAGAGAATTCCCTCGAGAGTATCGATCATGAAGTTGATCTGAGATTCGGTGATGATCAGCGGCGGTTCGATACGGATGGTGCGATTGGAGTTCATCGTCGCAGCCACCAGTACTCCGCGGTGGAACAGTTCGGTTTGAACTTCACAACGCAAAGCTTGCGAGGTGAATTCCAAGCCGATCAAAAGACCACGACCACGAGCTTCCATAATGTGCTTCGGGTATTTCTTCTTCAGTTCTTGCAAGCGGCGCATGAAGTGGTTGCCCATAACAGCGGCGCGAGCGGGAAGGTGTTCTTCCATAAGCACTTCGATAGTGGCGGAAGCGGCAGTACATGCCAGCGGGTTGCCACCGAATGTGGAGTTGTGGATGCTCGGGTTTGGCTCGAGCACTTTCCAGACCTTAGCCGACGCCATGAATGCGCCGATCGGCATTACGCCGCCGCCAAGAGCCTTAGCCAGACAGATGATGTCCGGAACAACGCCTTCATGATCGCAAGCGAACATGCGGCCTGTTCTGCCCATGCCGGTTTGCACTTCGTCAAGAATCAGCAATACGCCTTTCTTCTTGGTCAGTTGGCGAACCTTGCGCAGGTAACCTTCCGAAGGAACATTGATACCGCCTTCACCTTGAATGGGTTCGAGGATAACGGCTGCAGTGTTCTTGTTGATTGCCTTTTCCAGAGCCTTGATGTCGCCGAATGGAACGTGAACGAAGCCGTTGAGCAACGGTTCGAACGGTTTGCGGAAACAATCGCGACCGGTAGCCGACAACGCACCCAAGCTCACACCGTGGTATGAGTTCTTCGTCGAGATGATTTCGGTCTTGCCGGTGTAGAGGCGGGCCAGTTTGAGGGCGCCTTCAACAGCTTCAGTACCGCTGTTGCAGAAAAATGCATATTGGATATCGCCTGGTGCGATCGCCGCCAATTGGCTGGCGAGGTGTGCGGACCAGGGATTGAGCAAATCCTGACTGTGCAGGCAGACTTGATCGAGCTGAGCTTTAACAGCAGCAATCACTTTCGGGTGACGGTGACCGACGTTGAAGATACCGTAGCCGCCCAGGCAATCCAAGTAGCGCTTGCCGTGGGTGTCGTAGGTATATACGCCGCCATCTCTGAATTCCACTGCGCCTTCCGAGCCGCAAAGCTTCTGGGCGAAGTAGGGGTTCAGGTGATTGATGGAATTTTCGAGAGCGCGTCCTGCGATCTCTTCATAATGACTGGGGCCGCGATCGACAACCGGAAATCTCTTCACTGTGTTGTCTTTCTGATACAGAGCCATATAAATAACCTTCCTGAAATTTTGGCGCAAGCAGTGCTTGCCACCGAATTTAGTGCGTGAAACCTGAAGAAAGCCTCTTAGAGCTCTCTCTTCCTGGTTATGTTGTAAATCCAAGTTGGGCGCAGATATGCCGCCCCACGCCATGTGGCTACGCTAACTGAATGGTGTTTTGATCTTACGTAGCTTTCGCATAAAAGGACTGCTTCCTACAAGGATGGTCCAGATACCGGAGGGAAAAATGAATGAACACGTACACGGACGCAGAGATCTGCGCTCGGGATGCCGGTTCACTTCCGTTATCTACTCTAAATGTACACCCGATGCCGCATTCCAGACAATGTGCAACCTGTCCAAAAAATGACACCAGTTATTAGCCAACCTGTCTAAGACGGAAATGAGAACCTTGACAACAAAAGTCTGAAAAGCCTTGTCCAACGGAGGATATCCAAGACATACAGTCGGATTTTTGGGAAAGGCATTTGGGCCGCCTCAACTACCTTTAAACCAAAAGTTTTTTTCGAAAAGCCAGATAAATTCCCGCTTTTGATTGTTTTCAACGGGAACAAATCCCCGTCAAACGCATCAATACTTGGTTATGGGCGCAAACTAGAAAGCACACCTTGACTTTTCTGCCTGCAAAATCGACAAAGTGTCCAATTGAAAAGTCTGGCGGTTCGCCAGGCTGGGCTGGGCGCTTACTCGCGTGTTGCCGGGGCAAACCTGAATATGGAAAAACTATGGAAAACGCGCATGCGGCAAGCGTTTTCCACAGTTTCTATGCTTATTTGATAGCGGAACTGGTAGGGGCGATGCTAGGCATCGCCCGGCCAAAGATATATCTCTCTTCGCCCGACGTATTACGGAATCTCTTCTATATAGAGATGATGGGTTTCCTAGCCAAGAAGAGTCGGTCATAATAGTGAGCTTGTGACCCTGAGTGGCACCCCGATTGAGTTTGATATGCATTTGCAGTTGTCAAATAGCATTAAGGAGTGAATAAAGTGAGGCAGATAACCGTTCTTCTGGCAATCTCGATAGCACTTGGATGCAATCCATTAGCCCTGGCTGCGGAAAAGGACAACGGCGGTATGCCCAAGGCGCAGCTAGACCTGTACTACCAGGGCGTCAGCTACTTCAAGAAAGGCGACCTTGACAACGCCCTCGGTGCGTTCAAATCCCTGGCTCTCAACTGCCCGCAAGATCCTCTGGTGCACTTGAGTCTGGCTGCGGTTCTCCACCAGCACGGCGATGTCGACGATGCAATCGCCGAGTACAGACGGGCTATTTCGCTTCGACCCTATGATGCCTTCGCGTGTGAGACTCTGGGTACTCTGTTGCAGAGCCAGGGAGAAATGGACGAAGCCATTCATGAATACGAAGAAGCAATCAAGGCTCGCCCGGATATCCCGCTGTTCTACCTCAACTTAGGTATCGCTCATCGCATTCAGGGACAACTAGACAAGGCTATAGCCGAGCTGCGCCGCGTCGTGGAAAATTATCCGGACCATCTGAGAGCGCGCTCACAACTTGCCGCCACGTTGCAGGACAAGGGCAATTATGCCGCCGCCACGCAAGAGTACAAACGCATTTTGGCGCACGAGCCCAATAACTTCTCCATTCAATACAACCTGGCTAACTGCCTGCTTGCGCAAAAGGACATCGATGGAGCCGGCGAAGCATTTGCCCGCGCCTCCAAGATCGATCCAAGCGTGCCTGATGTTCATGCCCTGCTCGCCACGACCATGACGATGAAAGGGAAATACAGCGATGCTGCCAATCAACTCAATGAAGCGCTGCGCTTGAACCGCAACAAAGGTGAGTGGCATGCGCAACTCGGTGATGTGCTCACCAAAATGAAGGAATACGGAAAAGCGATCGAGTCATATCGCATAGCCATTCGAATCAATCCGCAAGACTCAGACAGCAACTACAGCATGGGATATTTGCTGCAACTGACAGGCGACCTTGACGGGGCGGCCGAAGCATTCACTCAAGTGGTGCGCATCAAGCCCGACTTTGCAAATGCTCACTTCAACCTGGGCATCATCAGGCAAAAGCAAGGGAAATTGTCTGATGCCGAAAACGAGTTCAAGGCTGTTCTTGCCACCAACCCTAATGACGGCACTGCCATGATCAATTTGGGAAGAAACTATCTTCTCGGCGGCAAACTCGATCAGGCTGTTGAAAATTACCGTCAGGGCTTGAGCATCGATGGAACAGATCCGGCAGCATTTCTCGAGTTAGGAAACTTGCTCATGAAGATGAAAGACTATAACGGTGCACGTTCTGCACTTGATTCGGCGCTCGGTCTTTCGCCAAGCGACAGAAATACAATTCTGGCCATGGCCAGTTTGAACCAACAGACAGGCAGTGCCGACAAAGCAGAAATGACTTACCGACAGCTTTTACAGAAAACGCCGGATGATGTGAATGTACTTGAATTGCTCGCGGAAAATTTGGAATCACAAGGAAAACGCACGCAGTCGATCGAAATTTACCAACAGATAGTGCAGGTAAATCCGCGTTCTGCCGATGCGTATAACGACCTCGGGCTGGCGCTCGAACGCAATCGCGAGTTGACAGCCGCGCTCGGTCAGTACAAAAAGGCTCTGGAAATGAATCCAAATTTGGTGGAAGCAAATATCAATATCGGCAATATTTACCTCGGACAAAAAGCGTATCAAGCAGCTCAAGATGCTTATGTGAAAGCAATTCAAATGCAGCCCGACAATGCGCTTGCCCATTACAATTTGGGCGTCGCTTTGATGGGTCAAGAAAGACCAGATGATGCGATTTTAGAATACAATCGCGCCATAAAAGTTGATCCGAAATATGCCAATGCCTATTATGCGTTGGGCATGATTTATCAAGCTAAAGGCGACCAGCAAGATGCGGTTACCGCTTACGAAAAATACTTGCAGTTAGACCCCGACGGTGCATATATTCAACCCGCCCGGGAATCGCTCGACAAACTGAAACAAGCTCTCGGACCTTCGGTAGCTCCGTCTATGCCGCAATCAGTCGAGCGCGTTTCCGAAGGCGACGCGGCAAGAAACTAACACCGTGCGAATTGCAATTTTCATTTGCCTCGGTTTGATATTGCTCGGACTGGGCGGATATCTGTATTGGATGTCGACACCGATGTATGCCATTCAAGAAGCCGGTGTTGCTGCAGCCAGACATGATCTCGATGCATTTGAAAAACGAGTCGACGTCACCCAATTCGTCGATAATCTCATTGATGATTTGCTGGTCAAACCGGCGCATTCCACACCGGGTCTTTCATCAGTTCAGCGCGAAGCGGGCGAAGAAGCGCTTGCTTTTGCCAAAGACAGTTTGCGCGCGCAGCTAATCAACAAGATCAGAAGTTCGATCGCAAACAGTCGCACACAAGAAGGAAGATACACAAGTCAACGCTTAAACTATGGACCCGATGCCGCTATTGCAGGCGACGTGACGAAAGCGAATGACTTGCAGGGAATATTTCGAGCAGCAGGAAGAGAAATTGGGCGCGAAACCGGCAGACTAAAGAACGAAACTTATTTGCGTCTCACTGCTTGCGCACGTCAACAACCCAAAACAATCACCGGAAAGTTGCTTGGCTCGCCGCCTCAAATTGTCGGCTTTCAAGCGAAATTACTGATGGACGAATTCGGATTTACCAAGGAAACATTCAAAGGCATTACGGGTTGGAAAACAATCACCGATGAAAAGGGCTACCCGAGAGCAATCGTTGGTTTTAAATTCCACAGCCCCAAAGCCGGAAAAGAGATCACTGTCGACATCGGTATGTATCAAAACAGCACTTTTGGCGATTGGCGCGTTTTTCGCATTGAAAACATTCCAGAGTTGATGATGTCGCTCAATGAAGACTACGAATATCAGGTCCATTCATTGATGACATGCGCACTTGCCGGAGTATCATCTCAGTCGGTAAAAGACGAAGTGCGAGGTCTTACCGACCGCATCAAGCAGCACGTCGATACCAAAGGACTCTTGGAAAAACTGAAAGTGCGCTTCCGGTAAATTTTTCCGTAGGGGCGACGCCATGCGTCGCCCGCCTTTAATCAGTTTCTAAAACCGGGCGACGCACGGCGTCGCCCCTCTACAAAGCGACTACCCAGATCGAACTAGGTCGCCTTCGATTGATTGCATCTTGCGTTCGATGTGTTGAAGCAAAAGCGGGCAACTTGTCAGCTCAGGATCGCGCCGGACCAGCTCGATTGCGACGTTGCGAGCGTCTTCGAGGATAGGCGTATCTTTGACGAGATCGGCCAGGATCATGTCAGGCAAACCACTTTGCCTGTAGCCGGTAAATTCTCCCGGTCCGCGAATTTCCAGATCGCGCTCGGCTACGACAAAGCCGTCATTTGTTTGCTCCATAATTTCGAGACGATGCCTTGTCTGTTCCGACTTCATGTCGGCGATTAAGAAACAGTATGATTGATCCGCGCCCCGGCCTACGCGACCGCGCAATTGGTGCAACTGAGCCAGTCCGAAGCGATCGGCATTTTCAATCATCATGACTGTCGAGTTAGGGACATCAACTCCGACTTCGATGACTGTAGTGGAAACGAGAATATTAAATTCGCCTTTTCTGAAGCGTTCCATAATTTCGTCTTTTTCTTGCGGCTTCAGCTTTCCATGCATCAAGCCGACTTTATACTTCGGCTCAGGAAAAGTGGTTGTGCGCAGCTTTTCGTATTCGACGGTAGCTGCCTTGGCGGACAGAGTCTCGGATTCCTCGATAAGTGGAAAGACGATATAAGCTTGTCTGCCTTTGGCAATCTCTTCTTTCATCAAAGCCCAGACTTGTTTTTTCTCCGATGGACGAAGCAATTTTGTCTCGACAGGTTTTCTTCCTGGTGGCAATTCGTCGATTTCTGAAACATCGAGATCGCCGTGCATCGTCAGTGCCAAGGTTCGTGGAATGGGCGTCGCCGTCATAGTCAAAAGCTCTGGAGTCATGCTCTTCGCTTTCAACCGTGCCCGCTGTTTCACACCAAATCTGTGCTGTTCGTCAATTACGATCAAGCCCAAGTTGGGAAACTCGACGGCATCTTCAAGCAATGCATGAGTTCCCACCGCAACATGAACTTGCCCTGAGCGAATGTCTTGCAATACTTCTCTTCTTTCTTTAGCACCCTGCTTGCCGACGACAAAACCGGCTCTCAATCCCAGTGGAGCAAGCAGCCGTGCGAATTGTTTGTAATGCTGCTCGGCCAAAATTTCAGTTGGAGCCATTACGACTGCCTGGAATTTATTGTCGACTGCAACAAGACACGCCATAAGCGCGACGATGGTTTTTCCGGAGCCTACGTCACCTTGCACGAGCCGATGCATCGGTTTGGCGGAAGCGAGGTCCTTAGCAATTTCACCGAACACTCGCGTTTGAGCTTTCGTCAAGATGAAGGGCAGAGAATCAACAAGCTGTTTTACCAAACCGTTCTCCACAAGTTCGATTGAAAGAGCGCCTTCAGTTTGTTCAAACTTATAACGGCGGCGCGCCAGCAAAAGTTGGATTTGGAAGAGTTCGTCAAAAACAAGACGACGACGGGCTTCGTCCTTGCTTTCCGGTTCTTCCGGAAAGTGCATGTTAGTCAGAGCAGTGCGCAGGTCCATCAGCCCCAACTTTTCTCTGATGTCAGCCGGCAATGGATCTTCTAAATGATCGCCGAATGCATCCAGCGTGTTCTTGATGATATTGCGCAAATACCTTAGGCTGAGCCCTTCGGTGAGCGCATAGACAGGGACCAAACGGCCAAGGTGGATGCTCTGGCTTTGCAGATCTTCAATGCCGCCACCCTCGTCAAGAATGCCAAGAATTTCCACTTCGGCATTTTTCAATGCCAGTTTGTTGGAATACTTGTCCCTTTCCACCGTGCCGGAAGCGATTACTGTGGCGCCTTTGGGAAACTGATCTTTATAGCGATCGAGAAGATATTTGTTTCCCTTACCGCCGATAAAACGAGTTATCGACAAACTTCCAGTTCCATCAGAAAGCAACACACTCACTATTGAGATATTGCTGCGCTTGGACTGATAGGCCGATACAGTGCGAATTTGCGCGAAAACAGTGGCTTCCATGCCGATCTGCAATTGACGAATCGGCAAGCGATTTTGAAAATCCAAATGCTTGCGCGGATAATGACGTAGAAGATCGCCGGCAGTTTCAATGCCAAGATTTTTCAGCAATGCCGCAACTTTTGGTCCGACACCTTTGACCCACTGGACGTTTACTTCATTTGGATCATTGCTGTTGGTCGGCTTTTTCTGAGCAGCCGCGCCTTCATTCGACTTCAATTCATCCGAGGCCTTCGATGAGGAATCTTGAGGTTTCGATGAAACAGGTGACTTACCGGCCGGCTGCGACGGCTTTGTAGATTTCGCTTTCGACGAATGTGAGTCGCTGTGGTCAGAGGACCCCTCGGTGACCGTGCGGGTGCTTGCAGGCTCGCTGCCGCCCGTCATCGCGCCCTCTTCGTCATCTGTGTCGGCAGGGTCCAAAGAGGCAGCATGGCGCTCCTCAGCCATCTCCAGGAGCGGTCCTATCAATTCTTCCGAGCGTCGAATGATAGC